>NZ_JBFUIY010000007.1:0-314290 GCF_056401655.1 Allobosea sp. P4_E12
GCGGCGACCGTGCCGGCATGGCCGACAATGACGCTCCCGACCGTGCCGGAACCGCCGAGCGCACCGCCGGCCAGGGTAATCGCGGAGCCCGTCAGCGAGCCGTTGACCGTGAGCAGACCCGACAGCACCGAGGTCGCCCCGGTATAGCTGCTGTTCCCCGTCAGAATGAGCCGGCCGGAACCCTGCTTGGTCAGCGTCCCCGTGCCCGAGATGTTTGCCGCAAGGATGGAGACATCGACAAAATTGGCGAGGATCTCGCCGTCATTGACGATCGCCGGTGTAACGATCGTGCCGGCAAGCCCGCCGGCGCCGATCGCGAGCGTGCCAAGGTGGCCGATCTGCAGGCCTGCGCCGGCATTGACGGTGCCGCCGTCAGCCGCAGTGAGAGCACCGGTGTAATCGCCGCAGCCACAGCCGGGATAGCCGACGAGCAGGCCGCCATTCGCGTTCAGCACGGAACCGGCGCCTGTTACGCTGACGCTGGCGCGGGCAAATCCGAGCGACGGATCCGGGTCCGAGCCGATCCAGAGCGGCCCGGAGGAGTTGACGGTGCCTCCGGCCGAGATGGTCAAGGCACCAGTGCCGCCGAAGGAAAAGCCGCCGACGAACAGAGTGCGGCCGACCGTCCAGCTCGAGCCGGGCCCTGTCACCGTGACGGTCGTCGACGCCCCGATGCCTTCGATAGCGGCCTCGGCCCTGCTCTCCATGGCGGCGCCGGCGCTGATCGAAAGGCCGACGTTGCTCGGGCCACCGATCCCCGTGAAACCTTCCACGGTCACCAGGGAATTCGGGCCGGAAACCTCCATGTTCGACTGCATGGCGAGAAGCCCGGACGGATCGACCATATGCAGCCTGCCGCCATTGACGACCCGCAAGGTGCCGCCGGCCACAGCGACGCTACCGAAGCCCCCCGCCGGATCGCCGACGCTCAGCGACCCGCCATTGATTTCGAGTGTCGGGTTCGAGCAGCCGCAAAGGAGAAGCAGTCCCTCGATGCTGTTGTTCGAGCCGGTCAACGACAGCGTGCCAGGCCCATCAAGGGAGAGAGAGCCCGGACCGGAGATCTGGCCGGAGAAGATAGTTGCGAGGGGCTTGGCGCCGATGCTCAGCATGGTGCCACTGCCGATGACGACATTGCCCGCTCCCGACAGCGCACCCACCGTGGCGCCGAACCCGGCAGCGCTTGCAATCTCCATCGTCGCCCCAGCCGCGACCCCGTAATGTGAGTTCGCCGAGAACGCGGTCGAAGAGTCGGCGACCAGGCGCCCACCCAGGATACTTGTTGCGCCCGTGTAGTCGTTGTTGCCGGAAAGGGTGACCGTGCCGGAGCCGGTCTTGGCGAGTGCGCCCGTGCCGGTCACCGCGTTGGCGATGGTGATGTCGACGCCGTTGCTCTGGTCGAGCGTCAACGTGCCGGCGCCGAGAGCGATGTTGCCGGTGAGATTGGCGGTGCCGGCCGTCGCGACCGTCAGGCTACTGTTGCCGGATAGCGCGAGAGCGTTTCCACGGGCGCCGCCCCCATCCAGACCGCCGGAGATCGAGCCGCTCGCGCCCAGCGTGATGCTCAGGCTTTGACCGGAGATGCCGGCTCCTGCCTGGCCGGTCGAGCCCGGGACGATGCCGGAGCCGCCGGCGCCGCCGTCTCCACCACGCACCGCGCCATTGACCACGAAGCTGGTACCAGTGGAACCGATCAGGCCGACGCCGCCAGAGCCGCCGCTTCCGCCAGTCGCGCCGGTGCTGTTCCCTCCAGCTCCGCCGTCGCCGCCCCTGACACCGGCACCGATCGTGAGCGACGTGCCGGCTGCGCCGGTCACTGCCAAGCCGATGCCGCCGCTGCCGGCATTGCCGGCCTCCGAGTGACCGCTGCCACCATTGCCGCCATTGCCGCCCGTCGTTGTCGACGTGAGCAAGCCGAGCGCACCGGTGCCGGATATCACCGCGCCATATCCGCCGGCGCCGCCACCGCCGCCGCTTCCCGCGAGGCCATCGCCGCCATTGCCGCCATTGCCGCCTGAGACGCTGCCGGTGGGAGCCGCCACATCCACGCTGCCATGGGCGCCACCGCCGCCACCGCCAGCGCCGTTGGAATCCTGCCCGTCCTGTCCCGCAGCTCCCGCGGTGGCTCCTCCGATTCCGCCGGTGCCGCCGATACCGGCGTTGCCTCTGCCGCCTGAGCCGCCGGTTATGCCGGAGCCGCCCCCGCCGCCGCCCCCGCCGCTACCGCCGACGTTCCCGCTGTCACCGGGAAGGGTGAGATTGTCGCCACCGCCTGCGCCGTCCCCTCCGCCGCCAGCTCCGCCATCGGCCAGAGCCGGCGCAGCCAGTGCGAAGGTGAGAAGGGCGAGCATGGCAGGACGTGACCGCGCAACACAAGGTCGCCGCAGCGCGACGCCTCGCGACACCTCATCCAGTCCCGCTGCTGATGACACGCAATTGCCCCCCGGCCGAGTCCGCACCATAGCCTCTGGTGTGAGGCAGGCAACGAACCACCGTTCATCGCCGATTAACTCTGCGGAACGTTGCATTCCAGGCACAGTTCAAAGGGGCGGATTTCCAGGCCGGATTCTCGCGAGCGGCGCATCAGCTTCGCGCAAGGAGGCACCCGGCAAGGACCGCTCCGCTAATCCAGCTCGAATACTCTCTGTGGTGGCCGCGGTGCTGCTCGGCGCCAGTGGGTGGGCTGCCAGCCGAGTGGGGTGCCATCATCGGCCAGCCAAGCGGCCTCCGCTTCGCGCGTCGGGCCGCGACCATCCCGGAAGCGGGCATGCTGCGTGCGGTTGCCGTCCGTCACTTCGACCTGTGCGCTGAGCCCCCTCCGTGTGGGGGGAGTCCCGAGTGTCCAACAATTCGCCATCGCAACCATGCTTCACGTCGCGGCGACGTCCTGCTCATGCTGTTTCGCGCCTCGCATCTCACCGTGGTTCAGCAGTAACACTCCAACCTGAATCGACGATTTCCTTGTTTTGGTTCGAGCCCAGTAAAGTAGAGCATTAAATATTCAATCAGAGCGTGGCGTGAGCATATTGTGTTCTTTGTCTCGCCCTGAATGGAGAAAATAATCAGATTGATCCCTCATATTCATGCCTCAGTCACGAAAGTTGGAATGTGATCGCATCCGGAAGAGAGCTGCTTGTCTCCTAAGTTCCGATATTCTTCTTCCGCCCTCTCGGTGAGAGCTCTATTCACAGCAGAACGTAGCAAGCCGCCGATAACGCCCGTCGACCATCGAAGCAGCCAGCGATGCCAACATCCAAGCGACTACTGAGTTCGCCCGACATGCGGCTCCGGGTGATCGAGGACAAGTTCAGCATTGGAACCTGGAGCTGGGATCTCGACACATCCGAGGTCACCTGGTCGACCGGACTGTTCAGGATCCTCGGCCTGGACGCCGCGGCGGTGGTGCCAACGATCGATCTCTATCAGTCCCTGGTGCATCCGGACGACCAGCTGGACTTCAGCAATGCCATCGGGCTCGCGGCAGACAAGCGGCTCCAGGACCGGACGTTTCGGATCATTCGCCCTGATGGCAGCCTGAGATGGTTGCGCAGCAAGGGGCAGGCTCATTTCGATCGAAACGGCCGCCCTGTCGCGATGTTCGGCGTCATTACGGACGTCACCGATGTTCAGGAACTCATGACGACGCTCGATCTCGAGACGATGTGGCGGCAGGCGCTCTCTCGCCTGCTGGCTGATCACGTCTGGCGCGCCTATCCGAATGGAAAGCTGGTCGAGACGACGGAGTGGTCGAAGCTCACGGGGCAGTCACCGGCGGAAGCCAGGAACTGGGATGAACTGGCGGCCATTCACCCGGATGATCGAAGGACCTTCCTCGAAGCCTGGAAGTCTGCGGTCGCGACGGAGAAGGAATATCAGGCCACGATCAGGGTCCGGACCGTGAAAGGGGATTATGTCACCCTCACCGGACGAGCGCTCCCGGTGCGCGGACCCAGCGGGGAGATCCGGGAGTGGATTGGCTGCACGACCTATGAACACGACGCCCGTCCGCAACCGCGGCAGACGGCACCGCTGCACGCCGCGCAGGTGCGGGCGGCGCGCGCGCTCCTGAACTGGTCGGCGCCTACGCTTGCCAGGGAAGCGCAGGTTTCCTTCTCCACCATTCGCCGCATGGAAACTTCAACGGCGGGCGTCCGGTCGGAAAATCTGCGGAAGGTCCGGGACGTGTTCGAGCGCAATGGCATTCGCCTCTTCCATGACGGCGAAGGGCGGGCCTGCCTCGGCCTGGCCGAAAGGGGCGCTTCGTAGCGGGCCGATGGGCTGTCCCGGAGAGCGGGCCGGCGAGCAGCTGATCGCCAGGGCAACGCAGGCCGGGGGAGCAGAGCGCAGGCGTGCTTTCCATTGATTTGCCCTTCCGTTAGGGCATTCAATTTGCCGCGATGCTCCTGTGGCGGCTCGTTGCCGGAGCAGAAGCGATCTGCTGGAAACTCTGCCTGGACCGTACAGGCAGCAACGCACCCCAATGACCGGGAGAACCTGCCGTGAATATCTGGGCCTCGATGATCCTCATGGACGGCAGCGACCCTGCCATCGATCGTATCGTGCGGGAAACGGCCTCGGAGCGCCTGACGATCGTCTTCGTGCCGACGCCCGAAGCGGCCCCTGACGTTGCTCTGTCCCTGATCGCCGAGGGCGTCGAACTGATCGAGCTCTGCGGAGGCTTCGGCGTCGAGCCGGGTGCCGCGGTCGTCAGGGCTGTCGCAGGCCGCGCCGCGGTCGGCCTGGTCAGCTTCGGCATCGATTCCCTGACCCAGGCGGCTGCCTACAAGGCCAAGTTCGAGGCCGGCGGCTGAACGCCGCGGGGCGCCCAGGGGCGCGGCCCGGCCCGTCGCGCCCGGTTTCAACATACCAGGATATCAGGCGGACAATTTCCTCGGACCTCGGCCGGGAGGGCGCTCCGTGACGGTCTCGTTGAGACGAGTTCCTGCCGCTGATCCGGCACGCTGGTTGCTTGTTCCCAATCATGGACATGCGGTGGCGGGGCCTTCGGCCTGTGTCATCCACAAATTCCTTCGTGCCCGCCATGCTTGTGCCCCACCTGCATGGAACGGACTGGCGAAGGGGAGGAGAGGCCTGTAAATTCTCTTGCGGCGCATTATCTGCGGTGAAGCGTCAGGACGATAGCTTTGAAGACAGCGGCGACCATGGGAAGCGGAACGGAAGCGGGGCCTCGGGGCGACGGCGAAGACCTGCGCGCGCCGCTCTCAATGGCCGATCGGCCGAAACGCCCAAGTTCTCCCGTCGATGGCGGTGGCCGCGAAGGGGCCGGCACCGCCGTGCTGACGCGGACCAGGACACGCAAGCCCAATCTCTATCGCGTGCTCCTGCTCAACGACGACTACACCCCGATGGAATTCGTGGTGCATGTGCTCGAGCGGTTCTTCAACAAGGACCGCGCCGAAGCGACCCAGATCATGATGCATGTGCATCAGAACGGCGTCGGCGAATGCGGGATCTTCACCTACGAGGTCGCCGAGACAAAGGTCACCTTGGTGATGGACCTGGCGCGCAAGCACATGCATCCTCTGCAATGCGTGATGGAGAAGAAGTAGTCTTGGATTCGATCATCCTCCTGAAAGCGGAATAGGAGCGCATCAGTGCCGAGTTTCTCGCGCAGTCTCGAACAGGCGCTTCACCGGGCTCTGGCGCTCGCCAATGAGCGTCATCACGAATACGCCACGCTGGAGCATCTGCTGCTCGCCCTGGTCGATGATCAGGACGCTGCCGCCGTCATGCGCGCCTGCAGCGTCGATCTCGACATGCTGAGGCGCAATCTCGTCGATTATATCGATGCCGAGCTGAGCAATCTCGTCACCGATGGCCGCGACGATTCCAAGCCGACAGCCGGGTTCCAGCGCGTGATCCAGCGCGCGGTCATCCATGTCCAGTCCTCCGGTCGCGAAGAGGTGACCGGCGCCAATGTGCTGGTCGCGATGTTCGCCGAGCGCGAGAGCCATGCCGCCTATTTCCTGCAGGAGCAGGACATGACCCGTTACGACGCGGTCAATTACATCAGCCATGGCATCGCCAAGCGCCCCGGCGCGAGCGAGAGCCGGCCGGTGCGCGGCAGCGAGGAAGAGCCCGAGCAGCAGCAGCGCGAGTCGCGGGCCGACCAGGGCAACGATGCCGACAAGGACAAGAAGAAGAAGGAAAGCGCGCTCGAGGCCTATTGCGTCAACCTCAACCGCAAGGCGCGTGACGGGCGCATCGACCCGCTGATCGGCCGCGAGGCCGAGGTGCAGCGCACCATCCAGATCCTTTGCCGCCGGCAGAAGAACAATCCGCTGCTGGTCGGTGACCCCGGCGTCGGCAAGACCGCGATCGCCGAAGGGCTCGCGTTGAAGATCATCCGCGGAGAGGTGCCGGAGGTTCTCGAGGACGCGACGGTGTTCTCGCTCGACATGGGCACGCTGCTGGCCGGCACGCGCTATCGCGGCGATTTCGAAGAGCGCCTCAAGCAGGTGATCAAGGAGATCGAGGCCCATCCCAAGGCGATCATGTTCATCGACGAGATCCATACGGTGATCGGCGCTGGCGCGACCTCGGGTGGGGCGATGGATGCCTCCAACCTGCTGAAGCCGGCGCTGGCTTCGGGTACGCTGCGCTGCATCGGCTCGACGACCTACAAGGAATACCGTCAGTATTTCGAGAAGGATCGGGCGCTGGTGCGTCGCTTCCAGAAGATCGACGTCAACGAGCCGTCGGTGCCGGACACGATCGAGATCCTGAAGGGGCTGAAGCCCTATTTCGAGGAGTTCCACAAGCTCCGCTACACCAATGACGCCATCAAGGCGGCGGTGGAGCTGTCGGCGCGCTACATCCATGACCGCAAGCTTCCGGACAAGGCGATCGACGTGATCGACGAGACCGGCGCCTCGCAGATGCTGCTGACCGAGAGCAAGCGCAAGAAGACCATTGGCGTGAAGGAGATCGAGGCTGCGGTCGCGGTCATGGCGCGTATCCCGGCCAAGACCGTCTCCAAGGACGACGCCGAGGTTCTGCGCAATCTCGAGAACACGTTGAAGCGCACGGTCTACGGCCAGGAGAAGGCGATCGAGGCGCTGTCGTCCTCGATCAAGCTGGCGCGTGCCGGCCTGCGTGATGGCGAAAAGCCTATCGGCTGCTACCTGTTTGCCGGCCCGACGGGCGTCGGCAAGACCGAAGTGGCGCGCCAGCTCGCCGCGTCGCTCGGCGTCGAGCTGATCCGCTTCGACATGTCGGAATATATGGAGCGCCACACGGTTTCGCGGTTGATCGGCGCACCTCCCGGCTATGTCGGCTTCGATCAGGGCGGGCTTCTGACCGATCAGGTCGACCAGCATCCGCATTCGGTGCTGCTGCTCGACGAGATCGAGAAGGCCCATCCCGACCTGTTCAACATCCTGTTGCAGGTGATGGATCACGGCAAGCTGACCGACAATAACGGCAAGCAGGTCGATTTCAGGAACGTCATCCTGATCATGACGACCAATGCCGGAGCCGCCGACATGGCACGCGCAGCCTATGGTTTCACGCGGGCCAAGCGCGAGGGGGACGATACCGAGGCGGTGAACCGCCTGTTCGCGCCGGAGTTCCGCAACCGGCTGGATTCGGTAATTTCCTTCAGCCATCTGCCGAAGACGGTGGTGGCGCGTGTCGTCGACAAGTTCGTGCTCCAGCTCGAAGCTCAGCTCGCCGATCGCAATGTCACGATCGAGCTCACCGACGAAGCGCGCGAGTGGCTGGTCGAGAACGGTTACGACGAGGCGATGGGGGCGAGGCCGATGGCTCGCCTGATCCAGCAGACGATCAAGACACCGCTCGCCGACGAGGTCCTGTTCGGGCGCCTGAAGGGTGGTGGGGCGGTCAAGGTCGTCGTCGTTCAGTCCGAGACCGGCATCAAGGTGCTGGGGCTCGAATTCCCCGACGGGCCGGTCAAGCCCAAGCCGGAGAAGGACGTGGCGGCGGCGGCCGAGAAGCGCACGCCGCGGGCAAAGGCGAAGGGCTCAGCGAAGCCGGGCACGCCCGGCACACGCCGGGCGCCGAAGGGCGGCGGAGACGGCAAGGGCGGTGGCCCGGCCGAGCCGCCCAAGGCGGCGCAACGCGCCATTCGTACCGTGCCGAAGGTCCCGCTGACGAAGGCCTGAGACCGTGTTCTTTCGACGCAAGACCCAAGCTGCCGCGCTCCAGACCAGCGGCGAAGCCCCGGTACAGCCTGCCAAGGAAAAACTTGGCTGGTTCGAGAAGCGTGCGCGCCGCCGCCGGCGGCGCGTGCTGTTCGAGGAAATCCTCGGCTGGATCCTCGTGCCGGCCTTCGGCTATCTGATCTATCTCGGTATCAAGTCGGTTGGCGGCGTGCCGAAGGAAATCATCGATTTCGGCAACGAGCTGATCGGCATCGTGATGAAGGGTGGCACCTGAGAGCCACCCCTTGCCTTTGCAGGCTGTGCAAGGGTGACCGCGCGATGCCGGATGTCGGCTTCCCGCGCGCGAGCGTTTAGAACGGGTCCCGCCCGGCCATCTCAGGCCGGTGCGGCTTTTCGAGTGACCGACCCGTCAGGCGTGCAGAATCTCTCATGAGCGTATCGGCCGACTGGAGCTGGCAGCGCACCGCGCTGGCCGGGATACGCGATGCGCTGTCGCTGCCGGCCTGGGTTGTCGGCTTTGGACTCGTCGGTGTCGGCTCGCTGGCGCGCGATGTCGGCTATCCCGTCGATGTCGCTGTGCTCTCGACCATGCTGGTCTGGGCCGGGCCGTCGCAGGTGATCTTCTTCGCATCGATCGCGGCGGGGGCTGCGTGGAGCGCGATCGCGCTTGCGATCGGCTTTGCCTCGCTGCGCTTCCTGCCGATGACGGTGGCGATCCTGCCGCTGCTGCGCCGGCCGGGGCAAGGCATCGCGATGCAGCTGCTGCTCGCGCATTACGTTGCCGTTACCGCCTGGACCGAGGGCCTGCGCCGCCTGCCGGGGATCGCGCCGCACCAGCGCGTGGCCTATTTCCTCGGCTTCGCCAATGCCTGCATGATGGTGAGCGCAGCGGGCACCTATGCAGGCTATTACCTCGTTGGAGCGCTTCCGCTTCCGCTTGCTGCCGGGCTGCTCTGCCTGACCCCGATCTTCTTCCTCGCATCGATCGCTGCCGGTATCCGCCACCGCGGGGACTTCATCGCGATGGGGCTTGGCCTTGCGCTGGCGCCGATCTTCGACCGTCTGATGGGCAGCGGCTTCGACCTGATCGTCTCCGGCCTGATCGGCGGCAGCATCGCCTTTGCCGTGCGGCGCATCGGGGCGCGGCGCGCATGACACAGCCGATCCCGCTGCTCGACGGCCCATTCTGGCCCTATCTCGCGCTGCTGCTCTTCGCTTTCCTGCCGACCGAGATCTGGCGCTGGCTCGCAGTCGCCTTCGCGCGGCGCATCAACGCCGATTCGCCCGCATTGGAATGGGTGAGGGCGGTGGCGACGGCGTTGCTCGCCGGGGTCGTCGCCAAGTTGATCATCGCGCCGCCAGGCGCGCTCGCGGCCTTGCCGCTCTCCTTGCGCGTCGGAGCGTTGGCGGCGACGCTGGCCATCGTCCTGTTCGACCGACGGCGCGTTTTTCTCGCCGTCATTGTCGGCGAGGCGGTGCTGATCGGCGGCGGCTGGATGCTGAGCCAGGCGGCCTGACAGGTCCCTCAGGGACCAGGCTGCTGAAGATGGCGCAGCTTGTCGGGATTGCGGACCACGTAGATGGCGTGGATCAGCCCGTCGCGGATGTCGAGCGCCGTTGCCTGCAGGGTCTGGCCGTTCTCCAGGCTGACATAGCCGGGCAGGCCATTGACCAGTACAGGTTCATAGCTGGTCGTCGAGACGTTGCGCTGGGTCAGTGCGTGGGAGAGGCGCGCAAAGAAACGAGCGACCTTGTCCGCGCCGAAGATCAGCTTGAACACGGCCTGGACCTTGCCGCCGCCATCGCTGTGCAGGACGACATCCTCGGCGAGCAGACGCTGCAACATCGTCGGGTCGGATTGATGTGACGCCTTGAAAAAGGCCTCGGCGAAGCGCGCGGCCTCCTCCCGGGAAACCTTGTTGCGCGGCGGCGTGTCGAGCCGGACATGGTCGCGTGCGCGCTTGGCGAGCTGACGGCAGGCGGCCTCGCTGCGCTCCAGCATTGCGGCGATCTCAGTGAAGTCCATGTCGAAGATGTCGTGCAGAAGGAAAGCCGCCCGCTCCAGTGGAGACAGGCGTTCGAGAGCCAGCATCAGGGCGATGGGGGCATCGAGCTCGTCATCGGCGACCTCGGCGCTGCCGAGTCTTTCGACGAGCGGTTCCGGTAGCCAGGTCCCGACATAGAATTCGCGGCGGCTGCGGGCCGATTTCATCTGATCGAGGCAGAGCCGCGTCACTACCTGGGCGAGATAGGCGCGAGGGTTCGAGATTTCGTCGCGACTGGCCTCGTGCCAGCGCAGCCAGGCATCCTGGACGATATCCTCGGCGTCGCTGACGGAGCCCAGCATTCGATACGCAAGTCGGGTCAGGAAGCGCCGATGCTGTTCGAACGCGGTCTGCAGGGTCATGAATGCCATCTCGCAGGTGAGCGAGAGCCCGCGACAGCGGACTCTCGGATTTCTTGCGCAGGATCCCTGCGCGAGGCGGCCTCAGGCAGCCGCGGACCGTTGGCGATCCTGCGGGTGCCGGGCTCGGAAGCCGGCATTGATGCGGTTCCAGGTGTTGATTGCTCCGATCGCGACCGAAAGATTGACCGCTTCGGCTTCGCTGAAATGCTCGCGCAATTCGGAGAAGGCCTCGTCGCTCGCACTGGCTTCGGACAAGCGCGTCAACGCCTCGGCCCAGCGCAGGGCAGCGCGCTCGCGCGGGGTGTAGAGTTCCGACTCGTGCCAGGCGCTCAGCAGATAGAGCCGCGCTTCGGTCTCGCCGGCCTTGCGCGCATCGGCCGAGTGCATGTGCAGGCAATAGGCACAGCCGTTGATCTGCGATGCGCGCATCTTCACCAGTTCGAGCAGGCTGTGCTCCAGCCCGCACTCTTCGACATAGTTCTGCATTCCCAGGACGGCGTTGACCGCGGCCGGAGCAACCTGGAAGACATTGAGGCGTTGGGGCATGAACTTCTCCATCTGTGTCTGATGGAAGCAAGACGAGGCAGGCCCGACGCCTGTGACATGCCTTCAGATATTTTTTAGCGCGGCCCGGATTTTTTCGGCGTTCGCAGCAAGCACGTCATTCGCCTCCATCGCACCCGTATGGGGGCGAAGCGCAACGCCGTCCCAGCGCGGCATGACATGGACATGCAGGTGGAACACGACCTGGCCGCCAGCCGGCTCGTTGAACTGCTGGATGGTGATGCCGTCGGCTGCGCAGGCGCTCTTCACGGCATGGGCGAGCTTCTGGGTCGTCAGCGCCACTGCCTTGAGCGCGTCCGGCGGCGCATCGAACACATTGCGGCAGGCGGCCTTGGGGAGGACAAGGACGTGCCCGTCGGCACGGGGCATGATGTCCATGATGGCGACGGTCTCGTCGTCCTCATAGACCTTGTGGCTGGGCAGCTCGCCGCGCAGGATCTTGGCGAAGACATTGGCAGAATCATAGGCGGTCATCGTTGGCCGGTCCGTTCTACGGGAAAGATACTGTCAGGGTGAGGTGCGCTGCCGCCCAGCGTCAAGAGACAGCGTCTCGATGATTGCGGCATCCAGCACGAGATCGTCGCGCGCGCCAAGYAGCCAGAGGTCGCGCGCCTCGAAACGCAGGAGCGGGCGATGCCACCAGCGCTCCACGATACCGGCGAGCGCGGCGGCCTCGGCGGGGGAAAGGTCGTCGGTCAGATTGTAGAGGCCGACGACATAGAGATCGGTCTGCTGCCGACCGAGCGCAGATTGAATGGCATGAAAGACGTTCTGGCCGTCGCGCTGCTCCGGATAGGCGCGCAGATAGAGCCGGCCACGATTGACGTTTCCGGAGAACAGGCCGCGCAGTTCGACGGTGAGGCGACCGAGATCGCCGAGCGCTGCTCGAGCAGCGGGATCGATGGACGGCGGAACGTCCGTGCCAAGCGAGCCGCAGAGGGTGGCGTGCAGGCGCTCGGCGCGCCTCGGCAGGATATCCCAGGCGATCTTTGCGGCGAATGGCGCGGTCTTCAGCTCGGATTCCATGGCGATGAACGCGGGCGAGGCACGCAGCGCGGCATCGTCGACCGGCAGCACGAGCGAGAAGACCGACGGGTGCCGTCCCATGTCGTAGAAGCGCCCCGGCAGATTTGCGATCACGCCCGGGTGATGCGGGGCAACCAGCGGCAAGTGGGCGAGGCGATAGGCGTCGTCGAGCAGCAGCGGCTCCCCGGACGCGAAGGCGGTGCGGCTACGATCATAGCTGAGCACTGCGTCGTCGCAGAATGTGACCTCTCGCGCAGGATGGGCGCCGCCGCTGTCACGCTTCATCTGTGCGTCCATCCCTGCGGAACGGGCTCTCAGCCGCGAGCGCCGCGCAGGCGGCTGCAATATGCTCGCGCTCGGTCCCGAGATAGGCCGAAACCGCGCGGCGCAGACCGGGATCGGCGAGGTGATGGGCCGAGCGCGTGATGACGGGGCGATAGCCGCGCGCGATCTTGTGTTCGCCCTGGGCGCCGGCTTCGACGCGGGCGAGCCCATGTGCGATCGCGTAGTCGATCGCCTGGTGGTAGCAGAGCTCGAAATGAAGGAAGGGGTGGTCCTCGATGCAGCCCCAGTTGCGGCCATAGAGCGTGTTCGCTCCGCGGAAATTGATGGCGCCTGCGATATAGCGCCCGGCGCGGCGGGCCATGACCAGCACGATGCGCTCGCCCAGTGCTTGCCCGACCAGTGAAAAGAAGCGCCGGTTCAGATAGGGCCGGCCCCATTTGCGCGAGCCGGTATCCTGATAGAAGGCGAAGAAATCATCCCAGACCGCCTCGGTCAGGCCGGAGCCGCTGAGAACCTCCACCGTGATGCCGACCGAAAGCGCCTCACGCCGCTCGCGTTTCAGCGCCTTGCGCTTGCGCGAGGCAAGGGTGGCGAGGAAATCGTCATAGGTCGCGAAACCGTCATTGCCCCAGTGGAACTGGAGATCGTGGCGCTCGAGATAGCCCGCCTCGATCAGTGCACCGAGATCGGGCTCCTGCGCAAAGGTGACGTGGATCGAGGAGGAGCGTGTCTGGTCGCGCAGTGCCTCCAGCCCGGCGATCAGGCCGGCGCGTGCTTCGCCGGTGCGCGGCCCGTCCGCCGCGAGCAGGCGGGGACCCGTTGCGGGGGTGAAAGGCGCGGCCACCTGGAGCTTGGGATAATAATGCCCGCCGGCCCGTTCATAGGCGTCGGCCCAGGCATGATCGAAGACATATTCGCCCTGGCTGTGACCCTTCACGAAACTCGGTGCCGCCGCGAGCAGCCGGTCGTCGCCGTCCTCGACGAGGAGATAGGCGGGAGACCAGCCGGAGCGGCCGCCGACGCAGCCGCTTTCTTCCAGGGCTCTCAAGAAGGCGTGAGAGACGAAGGGGTTATCTGTGTCGTGTTGAGAAAGTGAATCGGTTGCTTCGCAGCTTGATTCAAGTCGTGCAGGCGAAGGCACGCTGGCCGCATGCGGGTTGGCGCAGGCGTCCCAGGCTTCCGCCGGCACGGATTTCAACGAGGTCGCGACCCGGACCCGCAGGTCGTTGCGGTCGCGACCTGCACTCAAGGGCGGAACCCTTCGAAGACCATCTGGTCGGCGTGAGCGCGGGCTGTTTCCCGATCCTCGGGGGTGCGCACCGTCCAGCTCATCAGCGGCAGGCCAAGTGCCTTGTTGCAGAGGAACGGGGCGGCACTTGGCAGATCCGAGACCTTCCAGGACAGGAAATCGGGGCGGCTTTCCTCGAAATGCAGCAGGTTCGCGAGCGCGTGCTTCTGGCGCGCGTCGAGCCGGTCATAGTCGGAATAGGCATATTCGTTCATGGCCACGATGCCGCGCGGGATCGCCGGAGCGAGCTCGCGCAGGGCAGTGACGATCGTCGGATCGAAGGACTTGAAGACGATCGGCTGACCGGAGCGCCTGGCGACGATTTCGGCTGCGCGTCGCGTCAGCGCGAGATCGCCGTCGAAGCGGCTCTTGACCTCGATCACCAGCGGCACGCGGCCGGCGATCCGATCAAGAAACGCGTCGAGGGTCGGAATCCTGTCGCTGCTGCCCTTCAATGAAATCGCGGCAAGCGCATCCGCCGTCCTGGCATTGACATTGCCGGTCTCAGCCGTCAGCCGATCGAGCACGAAATCGTGAAACACCATGGCTTGGCCATCGGCGCTGAGCTGGATGTCGCATTCGATGCCGAAGGTGCCGGCAATGGCGGCGTCTGCCGCCGAGATGCTGTTCTCGATCAGGCCGGCGGCGAGGTCGTGCAGGCCGCGATGCGCGATCGGCCGCGCGACCAGCCAGTCGAGGGAAGGACGCGCGCTCATCAGGCGATCTCGAACATCGCCTCGACCTCGACAGCGGCATCTGCCGGCAGTTCGGCGACGCCGACGGTCGAGCGGGCATGGCGGCCGCGATCGCCGAGAACCTGGACCATCAGGTCGGACGCGCCGTTCATGATCGCGGGAAGCGCCGAGAAATGCGGGGTCGCGTTGATGAATCCGCCAAGCCGGACGCAGCGTTTGATGCGCTCGAGATCGCCGCCAAGCGCGGCTTTGGCCTGCGCCAGCACGTTGATCGCGCAGAGACGCGCGGCCTCGAGCCCGGCTTCGTTGAAGATCTCGGCGCCGAGCTTGCCCTTGTGCTTGTCGGAGAGCTTGCCGTCGAGGCCAAAGCAGATCTGCCCGGAGATCACCAGCAGGTTGCCGGTGATGACATAGGGCACATAGTTCGCCACGGGCGCAGCGGGAGCGGGCAGGGTGATGCCCAGTGCAGCGAGGTTGGCTTCGATTTCGCTCATCGGGTCAGGCTCCTGGCGCTCGGTCGAGTCGGATCATCTGCGCGGTGGCCCGCCTGGGCCTCGGCCCAGAGCTGCGGCGACGCAGGATTCCTACATGGCCGATGGCCGGGTAAGCCGCAAGCGCGGGGCCTGCCAAGCGGGGTTGTGCCATGGGCGTAGCTCGCCGCGATATGCGCCTTGTTTGCGCCATTGCCGCATTGCACTAGACTCAGCGATCAGGTGCAGCAAGGCGGCGGGCAAATGAACAGAATCGGTTTCGGTCTCCTGGGCTCGGCGGGCGCTGCGACGCTCCTGCTGATGGCATTGCCAACGGCCGCTCTGGCGCAGGCCAAACCAGGGGATCGCGTCGTCCTGGTGCCGCACCGCGCAGTCTACGATCTCGTGCTCGACGATGGGAAACCGGCCAAGAACATCGAGGCGGCTCGCGGGCGCATTGCATTCGACTTCACCGGCGATGCCTGCGAGGGTTATGCACTCTCCTTCCGGCAGGTGACCCAGCTCACCAGTGAGGGCGGGCCGCGCACGATCGATGCCCGGACGACGAGCTTCGAAGCAGGAGACGGCCAGAGCTACCGCTTTAAGACCGAGAGTTCCGCAAGTGGCGCGCCGACCGAAGTCGTCGACGGCACTGCGAAGAAGTCGGGAGCCGACGGCTATGAGGTCAAGCTGACCGCTCCCAAGGCGGAGACGCATCGTGAGGCCGGCGACGCGTTGTTCCCCAATGCGCAGATGAAAGCGCTGATCCTGGCGGCGCGAGCGGGCCAGAACACCTTTAGCGTGCGGCTCTATGACGGCGCCAATAGTGGCAAGGAGGTCTATGACACGCTCTCCGTCATCGGCAAGCACATCGAAACGCCGCCGAGCGAGGCGCCCTTGAGGCGCCCGGAATTCGAGAAACTGACACGCTGGCCGGTCACCGTATCCTATTACAAGGTCGGTTCAGGCGAGGTCACGCCGGCCTATTCGATCTCGTTCGAACTGTATGAGAATGGTGTCACCGGCGCGGTCCGGATGGACTATGGCAGTTTCGCGTTGCGCGGCACGCTCACGCGTCTGGATTTTCTGCCTCATCAGGATTGTGCGAAGTAGACTTGGTCCCCGATGGCGGTCGGTCCGGGCTGCGCAGGCTCAGGCCTTTTCCGATCGCATCATCGCCGAAGCGGGCGCGGAGCTTGTCGAGCGCGCCCTCCATGGCCTTGAGACGCGGCGTGGCAACGTCGGCGAGGTCGCCATGGTCGGCCTCCTCGGGGCCGGTGAGATCGCTCGCGCCGATGCCGATCAGCCGGTAGCGCTGCCCGGTGCATTCGCGCTTCAGCAGTTCGCGTCCGGCCGCAAAGAGGCGCCCGGCGAGCTGCGTTGGTTCGGGCAGGCGGCTCGCACGCGTGATCGAATGAAACTCTGCCGTCTTCAGCTTCAAGGTGACGGTTCGCCCGGCAAGCTCCTGGGCCTTGAGGCGCTTCGAGGTCTTCTCGCACAGCCGCCAGAGAATCGGCTCCAGCTCGTCGAACCGGGAGAGGTCGACATCAAGCGTGGTTTCGCTGGAGACGCTCTTGGTCTCGTGATCCGGCGTCACCTTGCGGGCGTCGATGCCATTGGCGAGGTTCTTCAGCCGCGGTCCGTCCTTGCCGGCGAGCCGGAACAGCGCCTGTGTCGGCGCGTCCCGCAAATCGCCGATCAGACGAAAGCCGGATTCGGCCAGCTTGGCTGCGCTTGCCTTGCCGATGCCCGGGATCAGGCTGACGGGTTTGTCCGCGAGAAAGGCGACGGCTTCACCGCGGCCGATGATGGAAAAGCCGCGCGGCTTGTCGAGGTCGGAGGCGACCTTGGCCAGGAACTTGGCGTAGGACAGGCCGACGGAAATGGTGATGCCGATCTCGTCTTCGATCCGCCTGGCGAAGCGCGCCAGCGTGATGGCCGGGCTGGCGTGATGCAGCCGCTCGGTGCCCGAGAGATCAAGGAAGGCCTCGTCGATCGATAACGGTTCGACCAGAGGGGTCAGTTCCCGCATCAGCTGCCTGACCTCGCGCCCGACAGCGACATATTTCGCCATGTTGGGCTTCACCACGACGGCTTCCGGGCAGGCCTTCAAGGCCTGGAACATCGGCATGGCGGAACGCACACCGTATGTGCGGGCAATATAGCAGGCCGTGGAGACGACGCCGCGCTTGCGGCCGCCGATGATCACCGGCTTGTCGAGCAGGGACGGATCGTCCCGCTTCTCGACCGCGGCGTAGAAGGCGTCACAGTCGATATGAGCGAGGCTCAGGCTGTCCCGTTCGGGGTGGCAGATCAGGCGCGGCGAGCCGCAGGCGCGACAGCGGCGTGAGGCTCCCGCCGCGCCGTCGTTGTCAGTGAGGCAATCGCGGCAGAACGCAGGCGCTTGGCGCGGACGGTCACGCTCTTCTGTCAAGCATCGTCACCGTGATGGGGGCCAGCGAGGGTTTCCCGCGCCTGCCCAATGATTTCCGGATTCAGGCTTAAATTTCCGACAAATTCGAGCAGGAGCGATTCGTTGCCGAGAAGGTGATCGAGCACTGCGACCAGGAAGCCGGGCTCGCCGGCTGCTGCACGCAATGTCTCCGGCCCAAGCCCTGTTGCGGCCAGAAATAGCGCGATTCGCGCGGAATCGGCAGCGAGGAAGCCCAATGCGCGCAGGGCAAGGGTTTCAGCATCGGGTGAAGCGATCGAGCGTGGCATGGTCGGTTGTCGGGTCCAGGATCAGGTTTGCGTTTCGTCAACGGCTGGCGTGCTAGGATGATCATCGAACGGAGCTGTCGGCTTGGAAAGCCTGGAATAGACCGACGCCTTCCGAGGCGAAACAGGGGAACGGCATGACGAAGACGGTCCTGATCGTCGAGGACAACGAGCTCAACATGAAGCTCTTCAACGATCTTCTCGAGGCGCATGGCTATGCGACGCTGAAGACGGCCGATGGCATCGAGGCTATCGAGCTGGCGCGCGCCCATCATCCCGATCTGATCCTGATGGATATCCAGCTTCCCGAAGTCTCGGGTCTGGAGGTCACGAAGTGGATCAAGGAAGACGACACGCTCAAATCCATTCCCGTGATCGCGGTGACCGCCTTCGCAATGAAGGGAGATGAGGAGCGGATCCGGGAGGGCGGCTGCGAGGCCTATCTCTCGAAGCCGATCTCGGTTGCCAAGTTCCTGGAAACGGTACGCGCCTATGCCGGCGCGGCCTGAGCGGCGGGAGCGGCTCCATGTCTGCGCGTGTCCTGGTCGTCGATGACATCCTCACAAATGTGAAGCTGCTCGAGGCCAAGCTGTCGGCGGAATATTTTGACGTGACGACGGCCCTCAACGGGGTCGACGCCCTGGCGATCTGCGAGCGCGGCGAGGCGGATATCGTGCTGCTCGACGTCATGATGCCGGGCTTGAACGGGTTCGAGGTCTGCCGGCGGCTGAAGAACAGCCCGACCACCGCCCATATCCCCGTCGTGATGGTGACCGCACTCGACCAGCCGAGCGACCGGCTGAAGGGGCTCGATGCCGGAGCCGATGATTTCCTGACCAAGCCGATCGACGATGCCGCGCTCTTCGCCCGGGTGCGCAGCCTGGTGCGTCTGAAGTCGGTCACCGACGAATTGCGCCACCGGGCAATTGCATCGCGGCGTCTCGGTATCGCCGACCCGCTGGCTGCAGCGGCGTCCGAGACCGGGCTGAACGGCCGCGTCCTGCTGATCGAAGATCGTCCCACGGCTTCCGAGCGGCTCTCCAGCGCGCTGTCGACGTTTCACAGCGTCGAGGTCGAGGCAGACCCGAACCTGGCTCTCGCCAAGGCGGCCGAGGGCGATTTCGAAGCCATCCTTGTCAGTCTCGACCTGCAGAACCATGACGGCCTCAGGCTGTGCAGCCAACTGCGCTCATTGGAGCGGACCCGCAACGTCTCGGTGCTGCTGCTCGGCGAGGCCGAGGACCGCGCTCGCATCCTGCGCGGGCTGGAGATCGGTGCACATGATTTCCTGATGCGTCCGGTCGACCGTAACGAGCTGTTGGCGCGGGTGCGCACGCAGATTCGCCGCAAGCGCTTCACCGAGCGCCTGCGCGACAGTGTCCAGTCCTCCATGGAAATGGCGGTGATGGATCAGCTCACCGGGCTGCATAATCGGCGCTATCTCGACAGCCGCCTCAGCACCCTTTTCGACGAATCGGCACTCAGAGCCCGGTCGCTTGCCATGCTCGTCCTCGATGTCGACCGCTTCAAGGTCGTCAACGACAGTTGGGGGCATGACGCCGGCGACGAGGTGCTGCGCGAGTTCGCGGACCGGGTGCGCGCCTGCACGCGCGGCATCGATCTCGTCGCCCGCCTGGGGGGCGAGGAGGTCGTCGTCGTACTGCCGGATACGACATTGGATGCGGCCTTCGCCGTGGCCGAGCGAATCCGGGAGAAGGTCGAGGTCGAGCCCTTCACCATCCAGCGCAACTCACGGACGATCGGCGTCACCGTTTCAATCGGCGTCGCCAGCCGGCGCGCCGGCGATTTCTCGCCGGCCGAGATGATGAAGCGGGCGGATGATGCGCTTTACCGCGCCAAGGAAAGCGGCCGGAACCGCGTGATCGTCGCCAGTGCGGCGTAAACCAACCCTGTAAACCTTTCCAGGTAGGGTTAACCATCGATGAAGATTCGAGAATCGATCTGATTCAATTGCAATCGAAAGGCGGGTGCGTAGGGTCATTTCCAACGCAGCCCGCCCTGGGCTGCCCGATATGCCCCTCGGGAGCTCAGGTCCGCCGCATCTCCTGGGAATCCGATGGGCTCGGTCGGTCGGCCGCGGGACATCTGGCCTCATCAGAACCGCAGCCGGCCGGCCACCACTCCCCCCAGTCGCGCGATCAGAGATAGTGCGACAGCCCGGCCGCGACGGCGTAGCCGAACAGGCCGAAAGCCGCGAGCAGGCCAAGCAGCATCAGCCCAGCCTTGATTCTGCTCGACGCGAAGCGCGAGGAATCGAGTTCGACGATCAGCTTCAGGAATTCACGCACCGCTCCGTGCGGCCTGGCGGGACGTGCCGCCTTCTTGTCACCGCTGCTCACACGAAACTCCGCATCGCGACTGGAGATTGTCCGCGTCGAAAATGGGGGGAGCGGAGCCATTCGGCAAGCCCCGAAGGTCGGCGGAAGACTTGGGCGCGGGGCGGCCCGAGCCGCAATTCCTGCCAGTGAAGCTCGCTGGAATGTGTTTATGCTGCGATGCAGCATGCGCATCCCCGTCCGCGCCAGTTCGTGATAGTCTCTTGCAGATTCGACTCCGGTGGGACCCGGGGCAGAAGAGGCTGGCCTGAGATCCTCAAACGGGGAGCGACCCATGCGTATTCTCGCATTGGCGCTCTGCCTCGCGGCGTTTCTGCCGGGCGGAGGGCTTGTCCATGCACATAGCTGGTATCCATACGATTGTTGCAGCGACCAAGACTGCTGGCCCATGGGCCAGGATGTCGACGCGCGCGAGCCGGATCCCCGGATCGTGCCCGGCGGCTACCTGACCTATGACGGCTATTTCATCCCTGAGGGGGCGACGCGTGCGTCCCAGGATGGCCGCTTTCATATTTGCCGGCGGGGTGGAACCCTGACCGGTAGCGTGATTGCTCCGTCGCAGAAGCCGTTCTGCCTGTTCGTGCCCAGACAGGTGTTCTGAACAGGACCGAATCGTAGGCAAAAAAGAACCGCCCGGATCACGGGCGGTTCCTTGAACTTTGGTTATGCCGAAAAGGCGACCAGGATCACTTGATCTTGGTTTCCTTGAACTCGACGTGCTTGCGCGCGACCGGGTCGTACTTCTTCTTCGACATCTTTTCGGTCATCGTGCGGGAGTTCTTCTTCGTCACGTAGAAGAAGCCGGTATCCGCCGTCGACAGCAGCTTGATCTTGATGGTCACGGCCTTGGCCATGGGTTCCGTCCTCGAGCCTGGCGGGCCGCGGTCTGGCCCTCATAAAACAAAATGGCCGGGGGAACCCGGCAAACCGTTCCCGGGGAGATGCCGCAAGCCAGTGGCGAAGTCAAGAAAGAATGCCCGGACGGAGCGAACAGTTTGCCTCAGGGGCAACCTGTCAGAGTTCCTCGCGCACGAAATTCAGGTTTTTCTCCCAGAAATAGGGCACCGGGAGATAAGGGCTGAAGCCGGCTGCTATCCTGGCCTCGACTTCCTTGATGATGACCTGGGTAATCGTCGGCAGGTCGAGCTGCCTCGCTTCATCAAAATTGACCCAGACCAGTTCGATCAGCTCGGAATCAGGGCCGGTGACGCCCTCGACGCTGCCGCCGAGCGCATCGTAGTCGACGACGAAGAAACGCGTGTCGAAGCGCTTCGGGCGCCGCGGCGGTGTGACGGCACGCGCGACGAAGGTTACGGCGCTGAGATCGGGATAGACGCCATGGCTGGCGAATTCGGTCCAGGTGCCTTCCGGGGGATTCTCGGGCACTCCGAACTCATCCGAGCCGAAGAGCAGGCCGGTCTCCTCAAAGGTCTCGCGGATGGCGGCCATGGCCAGCGCTCGGGCCTTGTTCGGGCTGGGGCGCACCGTGCGCTTGGCCAACCGGTCCTCGCAGATCTGCGGAATCGCGCCGGTTGCTGCCATGCGCCGATCGCCGGCGTCGACGCGTCCGCCCGGGAAGACGAATTTGCCAGGCATGAACTTGTGTCCGAGGTGGCGTTTGCCCATCAGCACCCGGGGGGCTGCGCCGCTCCGATCGAGGATCAACATCGTCGCAGCGTCATGCGGCCGGGTGTTGGTCGCGGTCCGGCTGCGCTCTGCCTGAGTCAGGATGACGGCGTTGTCGTTCATTGCCGGGATGCCATGGATGTGCCGGGCTGGCGCTCGGGCAGGGGAGGTGCGTTGTCGAAGCCATGCATGCGCATGGCCCATTGCAGGCCGATGACCCCGCCCTTGACCGGTTGCATCAGCACGAGCGACAGGAACAGTGTCAGCGGCAGCCAGACCGCCATATGCAACCACATCGGCCATTCCGCATATTTCTCGACCAGGACCAGGCCGCCGACGATGACGTGGCCGACAATGGTGATAACGATATAGGGCGGCAGATCATCGGCACGCTGGTGGTGCAGCGCCTCGCCACAGGCCTCGCAGCGGTCGACCGACTTCAGGAAGCCCCGGAACAGCCGGCCTTCGCCGCAATGGGGGCAGCGGCACATCAGGCCGCGGCGGATCGCCAAACGCCAGTCGCGCTCGACCGGCTGGTCGATGGAACTGTGAACCTGAACCGACATCATCGCCTCTTGCCCGGCTTCGCCTTGCCGAAGGGGGGCTTGCCCTTGGCTCGGCCGGACAATGGTCGCCTCGGGCCGCTTTTGCCAGAGTGGCCCGATGTCACACGCCGACCCTCGGAGAGCAATTCGAAGCGTAGCGCGCCGGCGACGGGGGCGGCTTCGACGAGGCGGACATGGACACGATCGCCGAGGCGCCAGCTCTCGCCTGTGCGCTCGCCTGTCAGAGCATGCGCCGCTTCGTCGTAGCGATAATAGTCTCCGCCCAGCGTCGAGGCCGGGATGAAACCGTCTGCTCCGGTGCCGTCGAGCTTCACGAACAGGCCGGCCCGGTTCACGCCGCCGATGCGTCCGTCGAAGCTCGAGCCGATCTGGTCCGCAAGGAAATGGGCGATCAACCTGTCGGTGGTCTCGCGTTCGGCCGCCATGGCGCGGCGCTCGGCGGCCGAGATCCGGGTCGCGATCTCGCGCAGTTCGGCGAGCGTGGTCGCTTTGGGCAGTCCGTCATCGCCGAGTTTCAAGGCTGAGATCAGGCCACGATGCACGATGAGGTCGGCATAGCGCCGGATCGGCGAGGTGAAATGGGCATATCGGCGCAGGTTGAGCCCGAAATGTCCGTAGTTCTCGGCGACATATTCGGCCTGTGCCTGGGTGCGCAGGATCACCTCGTTCAGGAAGAGCTCGTTCTCCGAGCCCTTGATCATGGCGAGGATGCGGTTGAACAGCACGGGGCGCAGTGCGCCATCCTTCGGCAGCTTGATGCCGACCGAGGCCAGCACTTCGCCGAGTGCCCGCATCTTCTCGAGCGACGGCTCGTCATGGCAGCGATAGATCAGCAGACTGCCAGCCTTCTCCAATGTCTCGGCGGCGGCGACATTGGCGAGGATCATGAACTCCTCGATCAGCCGGTGCGCGGCCAGCCGCTCGGGCGCGATGACACGGTCGACGGAGCCGTCGGGCTTGAGGATCAGCTTGCGCTCGGGCAGATCGAGGTCGAGCGGCTGGCGTTGATCGCGGGCGCGGGAGGCGACGCCATAGGCCGCCCAGAGCGGCATCAGGACGCTTTCGCGGATCGGGCCGGTCAGGTCGTCCGGCTTGCCGTCGATGGCGGCCTGAACCTGCTGATACGAGAGCTTCGCCGCCGAGCGCATCAGGATGCGGTGGAAGCTATGGCTCTTCTTCGAGCCGTCGGCCTTCAGGATGAGGCGGACGGCGAGTGCCGGCCTGTCCTCGCCGCCGCGCAGTGAGCAGAGATCGTTGGAGATGCGCTCGGGCAGCATCGGCACGACGCGGTCGGGGAAATAGACCGAGTTGCCCCGCTCCAGCGCCTCGCGGTCGAGCGCGGAACCCGGGCGGACGTAAGATGCGACATCGGCGATCGCGACCGTGACGACATACCCGCCTTCATTGGCCGGGTCGGTGTCGGGCGCAGCATGGACTGCGTCGTCATGGTCCTTGGCGTCGGCGGGATCGATGGTGATCAGCGGCAGCGCGCGCCAATCCTCGCGGCCAGCTGTGCTGGCGTGCGGGGCGGCTTCTGCCTCCACCAATGTCGCAGGGGAGAACTCGTTGGGAATACCGTGGGTATGGATTGCGATCAGGCTGACGGCGCGCTCGGATTTCAGCGAGCCCAGCCGTTCGCGCACCCGCGCTTCCGGCGGGCCGAAGCGGCCTTCGCGCCGCAGCGAAACCGAGACAAGGTCCCCGTCCTGAGCATCGCCGGTCTGCCCTTTGGGGATCAGCGCCTCGCGGCCCTGGGCCTTCTTGTCGACCGGGATCAGCCGGCCCGAGCCGTCGGGCAGGGCGCGGAAGATGCCGAGCACCTGCGCCTTGCCCTTGCCCATGATCTTGAGCACGCGGCCGGAATAGGCGAAGCCGTCCATGCCCCGGAGGCGGGTGAGCTTGAGCAGGACCTGATCGCCGACCCCGGCAGCGGCGGAGGCGAGCTTGCGCGAGCGGATTTCGCGCGGGCGTTCCACCAGGATCCTGGGCGGAGCGCCTTCATCGGCCTCGTTCCATTCGAGCGGGGCGGCAACAAGGTCGCCGTCACGATCCCGGGCCTTGATCTCGCATAGCAGCACGGGGGGCAGGGCGCCGCGCGGATGAACCGGCCTGTCCTTGCCGTCGCCGCCGAGTTCGCCTTCCTCGGCGAGATCCTTGAGCATGCGCTTCAGCCAGATCTTGCCTCCGCCCGAAAGGCCAAAAGCCTTGGCGATCTCGCGGCGGCCGACTTCGCGGCCGGCAAGGCGCTCGCTCTCGATGAAGTCGAGAATCGCCTCGCGGCTCGGTTCAGGCGCGAGCGATGACACGGGCTAAACTCGTCTGATGGGAATGAGAATGAAGAAACACGTGGCCTCTGTGCCACGTCCGGAGCTGCTGCGCCAGAACCGGGACTGCAGGGCTGCTCCCGGAAACGAGAAGGGCCGCCCTTTCGGGCAGCCCTTCCATTGTCGAACCGCGGCCCGGCGAACCGGACCTGAAGGTGCGAAAACTCACGCGGAACAAGACTCCCACAGGGAATGAGTCCAGGTCCGCCCGCCTTGCACCAGCGGTTGATGACAATGAGACACTGGATCACCTCCTTTCAGTTGTTACCGACAAGAGAAAGGCTAAGGCGATTCTCCTTACTTCGTAAATGCTAAAATTTACGCTGTCCCCTTCGTCGAAACCACTGCGTTTCCGGGCTCGACTGTGCGGGCGTGCGGGCTGCAAAAAGGGCAGGCACGGTTTCTGTCTAAAAAATGAGCAGTYCCTTCGCGATTGCAGCATCGTTGCGTGCGGCGCGAGATGATTGGCAGAAATTGTCTTCGATTTCGTCCTGATGACACGGATTTGCGTGCTTTCCCCGGTTGGCACGTCGCTTGCGAACCTTCCTGAACAGGCCGGCAAGGCCAGTCAGCGCTCGAGGGGAGCGCGCCAACAAAAGTGTTCGGGAGATCAGGCCGTGAATACTACTCGTCGCGTCGTATTGGGCGCCGCACTGGCGGGCGCAACATTCCTGGGGTCGTTCCTGCCGGTCGCTGCGCAGGAGACCATCAAGGTCGGCATCCTCCACTCTCTCTCGGGCACGATGGCGATCTCCGAGACGACGTTGAAGGACGTCATGCTCATGCTCATCGAGGAGCAGAACAAGAAGGGCGGCGTGCTCGGCAAGAAGCTCGAGGCCGTCGTGGTCGACCCGGCCTCGAACTGGCCGCTCTTCGCCGAGAAGGCGCGCGAACTGATCAACAAGGACAAGGTCGCCGCCGTTTTCGGCTGCTGGACCTCGGTGTCGCGCAAATCGGTTCTGCCCGTCTTCAAGGAGCTGAACTCGATTCTGTTCTATCCCGTGCAATACGAGGGCGAGGAGAGTGAGCGCAACGTGTTCTACACTGGCGCCGCGCCGAACCAGCAGGCGATCCCGGCCGTCGATTACCTTGCCAAGGAAGAGAAGGTCGAGCGCTGGGTGCTCGCCGGCACCGACTACGTCTATCCGCGCACGACCAACAAGATCCTCGAGGCCTATCTGAAGTCCAAGGGCGTCAAGGCCGAGGACATCATGATCAACTACACGCCGTTCGGCCACGCCGACTGGCAGACGATCGTCTCGGACATCAAGAAATTCGGCTCGGCCGGCAAGAAGACCGCGGTGGTCTCGACCATCAACGGCGACGCCAACGTGCCCTTCTACAAGGAACTCGGCAACCAGGGCATCAAGGCGACCGACATTCCGGTCGTAGCCTTCTCGGTCGGCGAGGAAGAGCTTGCAGGCATCGACACCAAGCCGCTGGTCGGCCATCTCGCCGCCTGGAATTACTTCCAGTCGGTGAAGACCCCGGAGAATGACGCCTTCATCAAGCAGTGGAAGGCCTTCAAAAAGAACGACAAGGCGGTCACCAACGATCCGATGGAAGCCCATGTCATCGGCTTCGCCATGTGGGTGAAGGCGGTCGAGAAGGCCAAGTCGACCGATCCGGACAAGGTCATCGATGCACTGCCCGGCATCGAGGCGCCGAACCTGACCGGCGGCGTCTCGACGATGCTTCCCAACCATCACATCACCAAGCCGGTCCTGATCGGCGAGATCAAGGCCGATGGCCAGTTCGACGTCGTCTCGAAGACAGGCCTCGTGCCCGGCGACGCCTGGTCGAAGGAACTCGATGGCTCCAAGGATCTGGTCGGCGACTGGGTTGAGAAGAAATGCGGCAATTTCAACGTCAAGACCAGCAAGTGCGGCGGCGCGTGAGGTCATGAGGGGGAGGGGCGGCACGGGCGAATAACGCCCGGCCGCCCCTCATTTTCCGCCGCGACCTGCGGCGGCTCTCGCAAGCAAGGCAGCGCGCATCCCCGAGGTTCCGTCTGCGCGGTTCCCGGGATGAGAGCTGAGGTCCCGATCTGAGCGCGTCATGAAGAGCGAGCCGATGCTTCTCCTGTCCAGATTGCTGCGCATGATCGTGGTCGCGACGGCTCTCCTGCTCGCGCCGGGCGTGGCCTTCGCCCAGAGCGCCGACGAGGCCTTTGCCCGGCTGGGGGCGGACAGCTTTTCCGACACGGCGCGGGCGGTCGAGATCCTGGTTCAGACCGCTCATCCGAACGCGGCCGTGATCATCGAGGCGCTCGCCGAGGGGCGGCTGCTCGCGGGCGGCGGGACGGTCGCGATCAGGACCGGGACAGGCGGTTTCAGCGATGCGCGGACCCGCCAGCCGCTCCCTGCCGAGCCGGCAGGTGTCAGCGCTGTCAGGCTCAACAACAATGTCAGGCGCGTGATCCAGGCGGCGCTGGGTGGGCTCGGCCTGCTCAATCCCGATCCGGCCCGGCGCGCCGCCGCCGCCGAGGCGGTCTTCAAATCGCGCGACGCCTCGGTGCTGCCGGTCCTGGAGGGCGCCATCGCCAAGGAGACCGACAATCGGGCGAGGATCGCGCTGCGCCAGGCGCAGGCGGCGATCCTGATCAGCAAGGCCGACGCACAGCCCTTCGACCGGCTCGGCGCGATCGATGTGCTGCGCGAGCGTGGCGACCAGGATGCATTGGCGACCTTGCGCTCCCTGCCGGGCGACGTTCCGCAGTCGCTGAAGGAGGCCCAGGTGCGGGCGATCTCCGAGATCGAGGGCAAGCTCGCCCTGTGGCGCGCGGCGCAGAATCTCTGGTACGGGCTTTCGCTCGGCTCTGTCCTGCTGCTCGCCGCGATCGGGCTTGCCATCACCTTCGGCGTGATGGGCGTGATCAACATGGCCCATGGCGAGATGGTGATGCTCGGCGCCTATACCACCTTCGTGGTCCAGGAGGTGATCCGCGCCCGCGTTCCAGGCCTGTTCGACTATTCGCTCGCCGTTGCGCTGCCGGCGGCCTTTCTCGTCGCAGGGCTGGTCGGTGTTGCGATCGAGCGCGGCGTCATCCGCTTCCTCTACGGACGGCCGCTGGAGACGCTGCTCGCGACCTGGGGCATCAGCCTGATCCTGCAGCAGGCGGTCCGCACCGCCTTCGGTCCGACCAATCGCGAGGTCGGGGCACCGGCCTTCATGGCGGGGGTCTTCGAGATCGGCGGGCTTGCGATCACCTGGAACCGGCTTTGGATCATCGTCTTCGCCGGGCTCGTCTTCGCCGCCCTGCTGGCCATCCTGAAGCTCACGCCGATGGGGTTGCAGATGCGCGCAGTGACGCAGAACAGGCGGATGGCGGCGGCCATGGGGATTCGCACCGGCCGGATCGATGCGCTGACCTTTGGGCTCGGCTCCGGCGTGGCGGGGTTGGCCGGCGTTGCGCTGTCGCAGATCGACAATGTCAGCCCCAATCTCGGCCAAGGCTACATCATCGACTCCTTCATGGTCGTCGTCTTCGGCGGCGTCGGCAATCTCTGGGGCACGCTCGTCGCCGCGATGACGCTCGGCGTCGCAAACAAACTGCTCGAACCCTATGCCGGCGCGGTGCTCGGCAAGATCGCACTGCTCGTCTTCATCATCCTGTTCATCCAGAAGCGCCCGCGCGGCCTGTTTGCGCTGAAGGGCCGGGCGGTGGAGGCATGATCACCCGCTTTCTCATCCAGGGGCTCGACAAGCGCGGCCTCATCTTCCTCGGACTTCTGGTCGCACTGGCGGTGCTGGTCCCGCTCGCCAATCTGCTGCTGCCGGAGAACTCGGTCCTTCATGTCCCGACCTCGACCATGTCGCTCTGGGGCAAATACCTCTGCTATGCGCTGCTCGCGATCTCGCTCGACCTCGTCTGGGGGTATTGCGGCATTCTCTCGCTTGGCCACGGCGCCTTCTTCGCGCTCGGCGGCTATGCGATGGGCATGTATCTGATGCGCCAGATCGGCTCGCGCGGCGTCTATGGCAATCCGATCCTGCCCGACTTCATGGTTTTCCTGAACTGGCACGAACTGCCCTGGTACTGGTACGGCTTCTCCTCCTTCCCCTTCGCCATGCTGATGGTGCTGGTGGTGCCGGGGCTGCTCGCCTTCGTCTTCGGCTGGTTCGCCTTCCGGTCCCGCGTCACCGGCGTCTATCTCTCGATCATCACCCAGGCGCTGACCTATGCGCTGCTGCTGGCCTTCTTTCGCAACGACATGGGCTTTGGCGGCAATAACGGGCTGACCGACTTCAAGGACATCCTGGGCTTCAACGTGCAGGCGCAGGCGACGCGCGCGGCGCTGTTTGCGATGACCTGCGTGATGCTGATCGCCGGCTTCCTGATCGCCCGCGGCATTGTCGATTCCAAGCTCGGAAAGGTCGTCATCGCGATCCGCGACGCCGAATCGCGCACGCGCTTCCTCGGCTACCGGGTCGACCGTTTCAAGCTCTTCGTCTTCACCGTCTCGGCCTGCATGGCTGGCGTCGCAGGCGCGCTCTACGTGCCGCAGGTCGGCATCATCAACCCCAGCGAATTTGCTCCGGCCAACTCGATCGAGACCGTGATCTGGGTCGCGGTTGGCGGGCGCGGCACATTGGTCGGCGCGGCGCTGGGCGCGGTCGTGGTGAACTACGCCAAGACGGTCTTCACCTCCGGCTTCATGGCGCCCTACTGGCTCTTCGCGCTCGGAGCCCTCTTCGTCTTCGTCACCCTGTTCATGCCCAAGGGCATTCTCGGCACGGCGCAGGACTGGTGGGGGAGGCGGCGCAAGCGCGAGCCAGCCGCCCCGCTGGCCGAACCGGCCCCGGCGGAGTGACGCGCATGATCCCGGCCCATGCAGCGCTCACCTCCTCACTGCTCTATCTCGATGGCGTCAGTGTCTCCTTCGACGGCTTCAAGGCGATCCGCGGGCTTTCGCTGGTGATCGCGCCGGGCGAGATGCGGGCCATCATCGGGCCCAACGGCGCCGGCAAGACGACGATGATGGATATTATCACCGGCAAGACCAGGCCGGACGAGGGGACGGTGATGTTTGGCGGCTCGGTCGACCTGACCAGGCTCGACGAGGCCGCAATCGCCAATCTCGGCATCGGCCGCAAGTTCCAGAAGCCGACCGTGTTCGACTTCCACAGCATCGAGGACAACATCCTGCTGGCGCTGAAGTCGCAACGCACGGTGGCCAGAACCCTGTTCTGGAAGACGGCGGCAACCGACCAGAAGCGCATCGACAATATTCTCGGCATCATCAAATTGGGGGATGCGCGCAGCCGTCTCGCCGGTTCACTCTCGCATGGGCAAAAGCAGTGGCTCGAGATCGGCATGCTCCTGGCTCAGGACCCGAAGCTGTTGCTCGTCGACGAGCCGGCCGCCGGCATGACCGATGGCGAGACGGCCGAAACGGCCGTGCTGCTCAAGGAGATCGCCAGGGACCATTCGGTGATCGTGGTCGAGCATGACATGGGGTTCATCCGCGAACTCGGCGTCAAGGTCACTGTGCTGCACGAAGGTGCGGTGCTGGCCGAAGGGCCGCTCGATCAGGTCAGCGCCAATGAGCGCGTCGTCGAAGTTTATCTGGGGCGGTGAGCATGATCGGGAAATATAGGAACCGGTTGATCGATCGGGCGAAGCGGCTGGACATCGGACGATGCTGAACGTCGAAGCCATCGACTTGCATTACGGGGCGGCGCAGGCCCTGCGCCGGGTTTCGATTGCCGCCGAACCCGGCAAGGTCACCTGCGTCATGGGCCGCAACGGCGTCGGCAAGACCTCGTTGATGCGCGCCATCGTCGGCCAGCAGCCGATCAGCGGCGGGCGCATCAGCTTTGCGGGCGAGGACATCTCGAGCTTGCGCAGCGAGGATCGGGCGCGGGCCGGCATCGGCTTCGTGCCCCAGGGGCGCGAGATCTTTCCGCTGCTGAGCGTCAAGGAAAACCTAGAAACCGGGTTCGCGCCGCTGCCACGCCGCAGCCGCTTCATCCCGGATGACCTGTTCGACCTATTCCCCGTGCTCAAGTCCATGCTGGGCCGACGCGGCGGAGACCTCTCGGGAGGCCAGCAACAGCAACTCGCCATCGCGCGGGCGCTGGTCACCCGACCCAAATTGCTGGTGCTCGACGAACCGACCGAGGGCATCCAGCCCTCGATCATCAAGGATATCGGCCGTGCCATCGACTATCTGCGCCAGTGCGGCGACATGGCGATCGTGCTGGTCGAGCAATATTTCGACTTCGCGCGCGAACTCGCCGACACGATGTTCGTGATGGATCGCGGCGAGATCGTGTTGTCGGGTGCGATGGGCGAGCTCGACGGAGCACAGGTTCAGAGATTGATTCAGGTGTGAAGGGTCAAGCCCTTGACGATCTTGTCGATTTCCTTGCGTTCGGCGTGGAGCGCCAGCCCGACGAGATCGAGCGCTTCGGTCGGCAGGGCGGCGACGGCGGCCCGGTTGTCGCTGTCGTTGCCGGTCGTGAACAGCTCGCTGGTATAGAGATGCGGGCGCACGCCACGGGCGCGGGCGCGCTCCAGAACCTGCTTCAACTGCTCGCCTGCCGCCGCAAAGATCAGGACGGGCTGGCGGATCAGAGGGCCGTAGAAACGGCCGGAGCCGTCGCGATAGGCTTCGCCCGCGAGTTCGGGCGAAGCGCCGACCAGCCCTCCGGCCAGGAAGCTCGCAACATTGAGTTTTTGCCAGGGGGCGAGATTCTCGCGTACCACGATGGCGATCTTGGTATCGTAACGCATGACCCAATCGCTAACCGAAGCCGGGAAGGCTCGTCTTGAACGATCGTGCGGGCCGGAGGGCACCGACTGGGTGCGCACGGGCTCGGGCATAGACGGCATCGAGCGGATGGAAGCGTTCTTCCGCGGCTTTGCCTATGATCCGCATCGCCATGACACCTATGCGTTCGGGCAGACGCTGTCCGGGGTGCAGAGCTTCGAGTATCGCGGCAGCCGGTGCGACAGCTTGAGCGGGCATGCGATCGTGCTGCATCCCGACGAGATCCATAACGGGCGCGCCGGGATTCCGGAGGGGTTCAGCTACCGCATGCTCTATGTCGAGCCGCGACTGATCCGGGAGGCATTGGGAGCGCAGGGCTGCGCCTTGCCCTTCGTCTCGACCGCAGTCTCGCAGGATGCGCGGCTCGTTCGCGCGGTAGCCCATGCCTTGCGCGATCTTGATGCGCCGCTCGACGAGATCGCCGCCGAGGATATCCTGCTGCCGCTCGCCGAAGCGTTGCTCGCGCTCGATCCATCGGCCGCGCGGCCGACGGGACAGGTGCTCGACCGGCCTGCCGCTGAGCGAGCCCGCCAATATCTCGACGCCCATCGCGACGAGGTGGTGGCCTCCCGCGAACTCGAAGCCATTGCCGGCCTCGATCGCTTCACTCTGGCCCGGCATTTTCGCGCCTGTTTCGGCACCAGCCCCTATAACTATCTCGTGATGCGCCGGCTTCAGCAGGTGCGCAGGCTCCTGCTCGGCGGCACCTCGCTCGTCGAGGTGGCGATGGCCTGCGGCTTTGCCGACCAGAGCCACCTGACCCGCCAGTTTCGCCGCGCCTATGGCGTGCCCCCCGGACGCTGGCGGGCGCTGCAGCGCGGCTGACCCCTGCCGGGTTCCGCTTGCTCCAACCCGCTGCACGAGGCATGAAGCGCTCCCAAAGCCGGTTCAGGATCCCCGGCAGGAGCCTTTGCTATGCAGCTTGGAATGATCGGCCTCGGCCGCATGGGAGCCAATATCGTCCGCCGGCTGATGAAGGCCGGGCACGAATGCGTGGTCTACGACCGTGATCCCAAGCCCGGTGCGGCGCTGGCAAGCGACGGCGCGGTGGTTGCCGCCGATCTCGCCGATCTCGTCTCGAAGCTTAAGGCACCGCGGGCGATCTGGGTGATGCTCCCGGCCGGCGAGATCACCGAGGCGACGCTCAGCGAACTCGCGGCCCTCGTCCAGCCCGGCGACACACTGATCGATGGCGGCAACGCCTTCTGGAAGGACGATGTCCGGCGCGGGCGGGAGCTCGCAGAGAAGGGGCTGCACTATCTCGATATCGGCACCAGCGGCGGCGTTCACGGGCTGGAGCGCGGCTATTGCCTGATGGTCGGTGGCGACAAGGCGGGCTTCGACCGTCTGGAGCCGATCTTCAAGGCGCTGGCCCCTGGCAAGGGCGACATTCCAGAGAGCCGGCACCGCGAGGGCCGCAACCCGGCATCCGAGCAGGGCTATCTGCATTGCGGCCCGGTCGGTGCCGGCCATTTCGTCAAGATGGTTCATAACGGCATCGAATACGGCATGATGCAGGCCTTCGCCGAAGGGTTCGACCTGTTGCGCAATGCCTCGGCCAAGGACGGTCTGCCACCCGAATACGGCTTCGATTTCGATGTCGCGGAGATTGCCGAAGTCTGGCGGCGCGGTTCGGTCGTGACCTCCTGGCTGCTCGATCTCACGGCCGAGGCATTGGCCGCCGACGAGGAGCTGTCTGCCTATACCGGGCATGTCTCGGATTCGGGCGAGGGGCGCTGGACGGTGCAGGCCGCGGTGGAGACCGCGACGCCGGCCGAGGTGCTGACCTCCTCGCTCTACACCCGCTTCCGGTCGCGCAAGGACCACACCTTCGCCGAGAAGGTGCTCTCGGCGATGCGCGCCGGGTTCGGCGGGCATGTCGAGCCGAAGAAGCCGTGAGCCTCATGAGCGCTTTCCCGCATGGGCAGATGCCGGCCGTCATCGTCGTCATGGGCGTCGCCAGCTCCGGCAAGACCTCGCTCGGCGAGCGTCTGGCCGAGCGGTTGGGCTGGCCGTTTCGTGATGCGGATTCCTTCCACCCGCCCGAGAACGTCGCCAAGATGTCGAGCGGTACGCCGTTGAACGATKAGGACCGCAAGCCCTGGCTGGCGGCGATCGCGGCCTGGATCGACGAGCTGCGCGCGACCGGCAAGAACGGAATCGTCACCTGTTCCGCACTGAAACGTGCCTATCGCCGCGTCATCATCGGTGACCGGCCGGATGTCGCGCTGGTCTATCTCAAGGGCTCGCGGGAGCTGATCGGCCAGCGCATGGCGGCGCGCCAGCACCATTTCATGCCGCCGGCGCTGCTCGACAGCCAGTTCGCGGCGCTGGAAGAGCCAGGGGCGGATGAGCACCCGCTGGTCGTGTCGGTGGCACTGGCCAAGGATGCAATCGTCGACGAGACGCTTGCCGGCCTGGCGGCGACGGGAACTCCGGGCGCTGGCACCCGCTAAGGCATCGGCCCGAAAAGTGGATTGCGGTTTTCGGGAAAGCCGATGCAAGACAAAGGGTTAGATCATTGGACTGGATACGATATCCGGTCCAATGATCTAGTCAGTCCTGCGCCCACATCCGGGTGAGGTTCGCGACCGATTTGGAGATCAGGTCGAACTCGGGCGTCTTGCCCTCGCGGCCGAACAGTGCGCGACGGGCCCGGTCGAGATCGAACAGGATCTCGCGCTGGCTTGCGTCGCGGATGAAGCTGCGAGCCCAGCCGACGGCAGCGATCCGTTCGCCCTTGGTCACGGGCGCGACATGGTGCAGCGTGGTCGAGGGATAGGCGATGAGCGAACCGGCCGGGAGCTTGATCGCCTCGTCGCCCGACGGGGTCTCGATCACCAGTTCGCCGCCTTCATAAGTCGCGGGGTCGGCCAGGAAGAGGGTGAACGAGACATCGGTGCGCATGCCGCCCATCAGGGCGTCGTCGACATGGCTGCCATAGGCATGGCCGGGCTCGTAGCGGCTGAAGAGCAGCGGCGTCAGGGCCTTGGGGCGGACGGCGGCCGCGAAGACCTCATTGGCGAGGATGCGCTCCCCGAGGAGCGCCTTGAGCGCATCAGCGCGCGCACCCGGAGCCGCCTGCCGGTTGTTCTTGACCAGTTTCGCATTCCAGCCCGCGGTCCTGCCACCATCCTCGAAGCGCAGCGAGGCCAACGCGGCACGGGCATCTTCGATCTCGGCTTGTGTCAGGATGTTGCCGATCGGCAGGATCATGGAGATTCTCGCTGGCTGAAGGCCGCATCTACAGTTTGCGCCGGGGCAGAAAATAGCTTGGCATCAAGGGATTACTAGGGTGATTACCTTGATGTCTAGTTTAGAATCAATGTAATCGTTCTTCTAGGCGATGCGGTTGCTTGACGATGTCAGCTTTCGGGTTCATTCGAGAGGTCGTGTTCTTACGTGGGATGCCTGCCAGGCCCTGCGTGGCAGCGCCGCCTGTCGGCCCACCCGGGATGACATGATGAAGACTTCGAGCAAGCTGTGGATCGGTCTCGGTACGGTGATCGCTGCGGGAGCAGGCGTGGCGGCGGCCGGTTTCGCAGAGACCTCCGCCGCTCCGGCCCTGCATGCGAGCGGCTCCTTCGACATCGCCCAGCATGCTCATGGCGCTGCAGTGAAGGCAACGCCGGCCAAGGGGCAGGGCGGCGAAGGTGGAGAGGGGGGCGAAGGCGGCAAAGCCGACGCGCTGGCGCCCAACCTCAAATTTGCGCGTTCGATCGCCCTGATCCGGGGCCATCTCCTGGTTGGCGACGAACTGGTCAAGGATGGGCGCTTCGGTGAGGCGCTGCCGCACTTCCTGCACCCGGCTGAAGAAATCTATGGTGGCATCAAGAACGATCTCGCAACCTACAAGGTCCGTCCCTTCGAGGCCGCGCTGAAGGCGCTGGCGCAAACCGTCAAGGCCAGGAAGAAGGATGCCTATGACGGCGCGCTGAAGCTGGTGCATGAGCGCCTCGCCGAGGCCGACGCCGGGCTCCGTGAGGCCGAGAAGAACTGGCCGCGCTTCTCGGTCGAGACAGCGCTCGAGACCTTGAAGGTCGCCGCCGACGAATATGGCAACGCCATCGAGAAGGGCCGTATCGCCAAGGCGGTCGAGTATCAGGACTCGCGCGGCTTCGTCTGGCATTCGGCTGCGATGATCGATGCGGTTGCCGGCGAGCTTGCCGCCAAGGACGCGACTGCCTTCAAGGAATTGCAGGCTGCGCTTGCCGAACTCAAGAAGGCGTGGCCGACGGCGGTCGCGCCGAAGAAGCCGGTCAAGGATACCAGCGCCGTGCTCGGCGATATCGCTCGGGTCGAGCTCCAGGCTGGGAATTTCCTGCGCTGAGGCGCGGCGATGGCCCGGTCGGCCTCCCTTTTGAATGCCTTTCTCGCCGGCGCGACCACCGCCGCGCTCGCGCTGATCGGTGGCTCGCAGGCGGTGGAGCCCGCCCAATCCGCAACGGGTGCAGGGCTGACCGTTGCGCGCGCGAGCTATCGACGTCCCAGCGCCGTGCCGTTCCCTGCCTCGAACCCGCTCAACCCCGCCAAGCTTGAGCTCGGGCGGCGCCTGTTCGGCGATCCGGCCTTGTCCTCGAACGGTACGGTCTCATGCGCGACATGCCATGATCCGGCGCTCGGCTTCACCGACGGCGTTGCGATCGGGAAGGGCGTGGCACTGGTGCCGCTGGCACGTCATACACCGCATCTATGGAACCTCGCCTGGGGCGCAGCCTTCTTCTGGGATGGGCGGGCGGGCACGATCGAGGAGCAGGTGCACGGCCCGATCGAGAACCCGCTCGAGATGGCCGAGACGTTGCCGCATATCGCCGTCAAGCTCTCGCGCAGGCCGGACTATCGCAAGGCCTTCGCGAGCCCGTTTCCCGGTAGCCGGAGCATCGGGCCTGACCAGATCAGCGCCTCGCTCGCGACCTATGTCCGAAGCCTGGTCTCGCCGCCGACCCGCTTCGATGCCTGGGTCGAAGGCGACGAGACCGCCCTCACCAGCGAAGAACAGGGGGGCTTTGCGCTCTTCACCGGCAGGGCCGGCTGCAGCAATTGCCACTCCGGCTGGGCTTTCACCGATCGTGCCTTTCACGATGTCGGTCTGCCGGGGAGCGATCTCGGGCGCGGCAAGATCATCGATCTGAGAGCAGCCGATCATGCGTTCCAGACGCCGTCGCTGCGGGAGCTGGCCTGGACCGCGCCCTATATGCATGACGGCTCGCTGCCGACGCTGGACGCCGTGCTCGATCACTATGAGCACGGTGTCGTGCAGCGGCCGAGCCTCTCGCCGGATATCAAGCCGATCGGGTTGACGTCGGAGGAGCGCGCCGCGCTGTTGGCCTTCCTGGCGACGCTGTCGAGCGAAAATCCGCCCGCACCGGTTTCTGCCCTCAGCGCTGCCCGGCCTGCTGCGCTGGCGGTTGCGGACCTGGGCACGACGATCTCGCAGAAGAACAGGATGTTCCAGCCCTCGTCCGTTAGGCTGCATGCCGGCCAGAGCCTGACGATCAACAATGACGATGTCCGTACCCATAATGTGCGGCTGGACACCGGTCCCAAGCCGTTCAACTCCGGAGCGCAGGAGCCCGGCCAGTCGGTGACGCTCTTGTTCACGCGGGCCGGCATATATGAGCTCTATTGCGGCATCCACCCGACCATGCAGCTCAGTGTTTCGGTCGAGCGATAGGCCGGCCTGACGATCCGGCGTCGCATGCAAGGCCGGGCTTACTTTCAACCGATTGAAAAAAGCGCAGGAGAGGCGCATGTCTTGGGCGAGCGCGGCCCTGGGTCGCCACCCCCAAGCAGACGGTTCCTCTCATGCTCGACAAGGTCTTGCCGCCGCGTACGCTGAAGCTCAATGCCGCCGACAATGTCGCGGTCGCGGTCGATCCGATCGATGCAGGCGTCACCGCAGCGGGTGTCGTCGCCCTGAAACGCATTCCGCGCGGCCACAAGGTCGCACTGGCCCCAATTGCCAAGGACGAGCCGATCCGCAAATTCGGCCAGATCATCGGCTTTGCCACGGTCGACATCCCGCCTGGCGAATGGGTGCATGAGCATAATACCGGCTTCCACGCCTTCGAGCGCGACTATGATTTCTGTGCCGAGGCGAAGCCTGAATTCGTGCTGCCGGTCGAGCAGCAGGCGACGTTCGAGGGGTTTCGCCGCAAGGGCGGTGGGGCCGGCACCCGCAACTATGTCGGCATCCTCACTTCGGTGAACTGCTCGGCCTCGGTCGCGCGCTTCATGGCCGAGGAGGTCAAGCGCTCGGGCATTCTGGCCGATTACCCCAATGTCGACGGCGTCATCGCGCTGACCCACGGCACCGGCTGTGGCATCGACTACAATGGCGAGAGCTTCGAGGTGCTGAAGCGCACGACCTGGGGCTATGCCTGCAACCCCAACATGGCGGCGGTGCTGGTCGTCGGCCTCGGCTGTGAAGGGTTTCAGATCAAGCGCATGAAGGAAGCCTATGGCGTCGAGGAGAGCGACATCTTCCGCACCATGACGATTCAGGAGACGGGCGGCACCAGGAAGAGCGTCGCCGCCGGCATCGAGGCGCTGAAGGTGATGCTGCCGATCGCCAACCGCGCCGTGCGCGAGACGGTACCCGCCTCGGAGCTGACGCTTGCCCTGCAATGCGGCGGTTCCGATGGCTATTCCGGCATCACGGCCAATCCGGCGCTGGGCGCTGCCGTCGACATCCTGGTCGAGCATGGCGGCACGGCGATCCTGTCCGAGACGCCCGAAATCTACGGAGCCGAGCACCTGCTCACCCGCCGCGCTGCAACGCGCGAGGTCGGCGAGAAGCTCGTCGGCGTGATCAAGTGGTGGGAGGAGTATACCGAGCGCGCCCGCATGAGCATGAACAACAACCCCTCGCCGGGTAACAAGGCGGGCGGGCTCACCACGATCCTGGAGAAGTCGCTGGGTGCGGCGGCGAAGGGCGGCACCAAGACGCTGGCGGCCGTCTATCACTATGCCGAGCCGGTGAAATCGAAGGGCTTTGTCTACATGGACACGCCTGGCTACGACCCGGTCGCGGCGACGGGGCAGGTCGCGGGAGGCGCCAATATTCTCGCCTTCACCACCGGGCGTGGCTCGGCCTATGGCTGCAAGCCGACACCTTCGGTCAAGCTCGCCACCAATACGCCGATCTACGAGAAGATGATCGACGACATGGATATCAATTGCGGGGACATCCTCGATGGCGTGACGCTGGAGGAGAAGGGCCGCGAGATTTTCGAGACGCTGCTGCGCGTTGCGTCCGGCGAGCGCTCCAAATCCGAGCAGCTCGGCTATGGCGATGCCGAGTTCGTGCCCTGGCAGATCGGCGCAACGATGTGATCGCAGTCGTTTGACGGTAGGGGAGCGCGGTTCCATCGGCCGCGCTGTCCAAAACGGAAGCGCTGGGGGGCGCTCTCATGAAGCACATTCTGCTTGTCACCGTGCCGCGGCTTTTGCTCGGCCTGATCTTCTTGGTCAGCGCAGTCGACGGTTTCTGGTTCCTGGCGACGGGGAGCCATCTGATCCATCCGCCGACTTCGCCGAAGGGCATGGAATTCGAGCTCGCTCTGCAGAATTCAGGCTTCTTCTGGCCCTTTCTGAAAAGCGTCAATCTTGTCGGGGCGCTCAGCCTGCTTCTCAATATCGTGCCGGCCCTGGGGCTCGCATTGATTGCGCCGGTGATGGCCGTGATCGTGCTGTTCCACCTCACCATCAATCCGCAGGGCCTGCCGGTCGCACTCATCCTGATCGTCAGTGGCGGTCTGCTGGTCTACGCCTATCGCGAGCGCTACGCCGCCCTGCTTCGGTAAGGTTCTGGCCAATGGTCGTCCCGGTCGCCCATCGGCCACCCGGGATGACCCGAGTTTCATTCAGAGCGTAAAGCCCGAGAGCCGTTCGCCGATGTCGCTGATCCGTTCCTTGCCGACATTGGCGATGGCGATGCGCAGATGCTGTTCCTGCCCGGGGCCGAAATAGGGGCCGGGCAGGGCGAGCACGCCACGCTCCCCGACCAGGGCCCGCACCACCTCTGCCGCGGGCACGTCTGCGAATGGATGCGCGACATAGGCGAAATAGGCCCCGGCTGCGAGCACCTGCCAGCCGTTCAGTGGCGCCATCGCGGCACGGAAGGCGCCGGCCCGTGCATTGATCTCGGCACGGTTGGTCTCGCGCCAGTCGCGAATGCCGTCGATGCCCCAGGCAACCGCCTGCTGGCCGGCCCGCACGGGGCTGATCTGGACGCAGTCCAGCACCTTGCCGATCTGCTCTACGACCGCCTCTCCGGCGGTGATGGCGCCAAGGCGCCAGCCTGGCACGGCATAGGCCTTTGAGAAGCTGTAGAGGCCGATCACGGAATCCCGCCAGCCGCTTGTGGCGAAGATCTCATGCGGCGCCTTCACTCCGTCCGGCAGGAAGTCGCGATAAGTCTCGTCAATGACGAGCCAGATTCCGCGCCTCGCGCAGAGCGCGGCAAAGGCCGCAATGGTCTCGGGCGGATAGACCGAGCCGGTCGGATTGTTGGGCGTCACCAGCACGATCGCGCGGGTCTTTGCATCGATCAGGCTTTCCGCCTGCTCGGCATCCGGAACGAAGCCGCAAGCCGGATCGCAGGGGAGCGGGCGCGCTTCGACGCCGAGCATTGTCAGCGTCATCTCGTGATTGAAGTACCAGGGCGTCGGCAGCAGCACATTGTCACCTGCCCGGGCGAGCGCCATCATGGTCACGACATAGGCCTGATTGCAGCCGGAGGTGATGGCGATCTCGGTCGACGCAAATGGAGTGCCATAGATCCTGCCGATCTCGGCGGCATAGGCTTCACGCAGCGAAAGATCGCCGGTGATCGCGCCGTAGCGTGTCAGATCGGGCAGGGCGGCGGCCTCGCCAAGGCGCTGCAGCAGGGACGCGGGTGGTGGCGAGCCTGGCACAGCCTGCGAAAGATCGATCAGCGGGCCGGAGTGGCCGTCATAGGAACGAGCCCAACCCTGCGCCTGCGGGATCGGCGGCGTGCCGGTGTCGAGAAGGTCGGGGTTCAGCGTGGGGCGGACAGTCTGGAGCATGACGGCAGCTTTGAGGCGCGTCCGGCTCCGCGTCAATCGGCTTGGCCGCAGCACGGGGCAGCGCTCATATAGGCAGCGGCGAAGGCGGACGAGTGGGCCCATGCAGAACGAGACCAACGACGCGATCGACGAACTCCACGCGCTGCTCGACCGCGCTGCCGTGATCGTCAGTTTCACCGGTGCCGGGATCTCGACCGAATCCGGCGTGCCGGATTTCCGGTCGCCCGGCTCGCCCTGGATGATCCACAGACCGATCCCGTTCGACGCTTTCGTCGCCAGCCGCGAGGCGCGCGTCGAAGCCTGGCGGCGCAAGTTCGCGATGGATGACCATTTTGCCGGTGCGATGCCCAATCGCGGCCATAAGGCACTTGCTAATCTGGTGGCCCAGGGTCGCTCTCCCGGAGTGATCACGCAGAATATCGACGGGCTGCATCAGGATTCCGGCATCCCCGAGGACAGGATCATCGAACTGCACGGCAACGGCACCTATGCCACCTGCCTGACCTGCGGCTGGCGGCATGAACTGGCCGCGATCCGCCCGGCCTTCGAGGCAAGCGGAGAGCCGCCGCGCTGCATCATCTGCAGCGGCATCGTGAAGTCCGCGACGATCTCGTTCGGCCAGGCCATGCCGGAAGCGGCGATGCGACGGGCGCATGCGCTGACCATGCGGGCGGATCTCTTCCTCGTTGCGGGCTCGTCGCTGGTGGTGTTTCCGGCTGCGACGTTTCCGGCGATCGCCAAGCGCAATGGAGCGAAGCTCGTGATCATCAATCGCGAACCGACGGAGCCCGACGCGATCGCCGATCTCGTGGTGCGGGCCGAGATCGGCCCCGCGCTTGGCCGGCTGGCAGGCTGAGCGCGCCAAAAGCGTTGCCAATCTGCCGCGGTGTCCATCGCGATGATGTGGATGACGCCAAGCCGGCTGTATCGCGCCTTCGAACCGATGGTATCGTATCGGCACGAATCAAACAGTTCGCGCGGAGATGAGCGGGACATGTCCGACGAGTTCGGTGAGAGCGGGCGGCCACCGGTCGGTCCGATTCAATCACTCAACCGCATCATGCGGCTGGACGGAGGCGAAGGCTTCGATCACGACGCAAGCGTCGAGGTCGTGGGCTACGTCAAGTGGTTCGATGTCAGCAAGGGCTACGGTTTCGTGGTTCCTGAGGATGGCGGTGCCGACGTGCTCGTCCATGTCACCATCCTGAAGCGCGATGGCTTCAACGCCATCGCCGAAGGGGCCCGCATCGTTCTGGAAGCGATCGCGAAGGCGCGCGGACGTCAGGCGGTGCGCGTGATGTCGATCGATACCTCGGCCGGGCGCCATCCGGCGGAGATGCCGCTGGCACGCACCAATGTCTCGGTTGCTCCGACGAGCGGGCTCGAGCGCATGGTGGTGAAGTGGTTCAATCGCCTGCGCGGCTTCGGTTTCGTCTCGAAGGGCGAGGGCGCTCCGGACATCTTCGTCCATATGGAAACCTTGCGCCGCTACGGCATCGTGGAGCTCATCCCCGGCCAGACGGTGCTGGTGCGCTACGGACCTGGACCGAAGGGCCTGATGGCGGCCGAGATCAGGCTGGAGCAGGGCGGCGCGATCAGCTCGCACTGAGCGCCGACAATCAGATCGCAGACCAAGGAAGAGGCGCCGTCAGGGCGCCTTTTCCTTTTTGTGGGCGCCGAGCGCCCGGCGTCGGACAGCGGCGGCCATGAACTCGCCTCTCGCGCGCGAGGTGATCTGCGCGTTTCGCCGAGAATCGTCAGCTGCTTCGGGAGAATGGCGTCAGGCACGGCCCGTCATCAGGCCCTGCTGCCCATTGCCGACCCGCTAGAGCGCAAACGACGTCCCACAGCCGCAGGAGCTGGTCGCGTTCGGATTGGTGATCTTGAAGGACTGGCCGACAAGATCATCGACGAAATCGATCGTGCAGCCTTCGAGCAGGTCCAGCGAGGACTCGTCGATCAGGACGGTTGCGCCGTCGCGCTCGATCACGAGGTCGCCCGGCGCCTTTTCGTGGTCGACATCGAAGATGTACTGGAAGCCCGAGCAGCCGCCACCGGCGACGCTGACGCGCAGCATCGAGCCGGGCGGCTCCTTCGCCATCACCGCGACAATGCGATTCGCGGCCTTGCCGGTGACGGCGATGCCACGCGGATTGACCTGAAGATCGGTCGTCATAGGCAGATGCTCCTTGCACCTTTGTTGTCTGCGAAGGTAATTGCGCCGCAGCGCCTGTACAAGCAGGGGGCGTCGATAGGTCCGCCATGCCGCAGCCACAGAGCCCTTCATCCGACCGCGAGCCCGGCGACCGCTGGCGCGCGGCCTATGCCTGTCGTTCGAGCCAGAGCCGCGGCCGCCTGATCGCGGAGCCGGCGTCACCGACGCGCAGCCATTTCCAGCGCGATCGCGACCGGATCATTCATTCCACAGCCTTCCGCCGTTTGAAGCACAAGACGCAAGTCTTTGTTTCGCATGAGGGAGATCATTACCGTACCCGCCTGACGCATACGATCGAGGTGGCGCAGATCGCGCGTGCACTCGCCCGGGCGCTCGGCCTCGACGAGGATCTGGCCGAGGCTCTGGCGCTGGCGCATGATCTTGGCCACACACCGTTCGGGCATACCGGTGAGGATGCCCTCGATGCCTGCATGCACAAGTTCGGTGGTTTCGATCACAACGCCCAGACGCTGCGAATCGTGACCCGGCTCGAACATCGCTATGCCGGTTTCGACGGGCTCAACCTCAGCTGGGAGACGCTGGAAGGGCTGGTCAAGCATAACGGCCCGCTGATCGACCCCGACGGCATGCCGACTGCCCGCTATGCGAAGACTGGTATCCCAGCGGCGATCGTCGAGTATCAGGAGCGGCAGGATCTCTGGCTCGACAGCCATGCCTCTGCGGAGGCGCAGGTCGCCGCGCTCGCCGACGACATCGCCTACAACGCTCATGACATCGATGATGGCTTGCGGGCTGGGCTGTTCGGGCATGCGGAGCTTCGCGTCGTGCCGTTCCTGGCGGATCTGCTCGACGAGATCGAGCGGTTGCATCCTGGCCTCGAGACCTCCCGCGCCACGAACGAGCTGGTGCGCCGGGTGATCACGCGCTTCGTCGAGGATGTGATCGGGCGCTCCCAGGAGCTCATTGCCGCGCTGGCGCCAACTGATGCCGATGCGATCCGCCGGGCGGGAGAGCCCGTTGTCGCCTTCTCGGAGATGATCACGACGGCCGATCGCCAGATCAAGGCCTTCCTTTATCCCAACATGTACCGGCACCCACGGGTCGGGGTCATTCGCCAGCAGGCAGCCGACGTGGTGCGCGACCTTTTCACGCGCTTTGCTGCGGCGCCGCAGGCGATGCCGCCCGACTGGGCGGCTGGGATGACGGAGCTCGACGAGCCCCGCAAGGCCCGCCGGATTGCCGACTATATTGCCGGTATGACCGACTGGTACGCGCTCGACGAGCATCGCCGCCTGTTTGACGCGACCCCGTCGCTGCGATAGGCCCGGGCACTTGTTCCTTCCAGTTTTCGTATTCTTGCGGTCGCAATGAACCTGTTCGAGACCTTTTCCGCGCGCATCAACAGCGCCCTGACCCTGCTTGCAGATCGCGGCGCCATCCCGACCGGGCTGTCCTTCGCCCGTGTCGTCGTCGAGCCGACGCGGGACCCGGCCCATGGCGATCTTGCGATCAATGCCGCGATGGTGCTCGCCAAGGAGGCCGGCACCAACCCACGCGCTCTGGCAGCCTTGCTGGTTGATGAGCTCGCGCGTGATCCGGACGTGGCGAAGGCCGAGATCGCGGGGCCGGGCTTCATCAACCTGACGCTGCAGCCGGCCGTCTTCACGGGGATTCTGAAATCCGCGATCGAGGCCGGACTGGATCACGGCCGCGGTGCGCTCCGGCCCGATCCGAAGATCAATGTGGAATATGTCTCGGCCAATCCGACCGGGCCTATGCATGTCGGCCACGGGCGCGGCGCTGTCTTCGGCGATGCCTTGTCGAGCCTGCTCGCCTTTGCCGGCCACGCGGTCAGCCGCGAGTACTATATCAACGATGCCGGCGCGCAGGTCGATGTACTCGCCCGCTCCGCTTTCCTGCGCTACCGCGAGGCGCTGGGCGAGGAGATCGGGGCGATCCCGGAGGGACTCTACCCCGGCGACTATCTCAAGTCGGTCGGCGAGAGCCTGGCCAAGACCTATGGCGAGAGCCTGCGGGGCAAGCACGAGTCCGAATGGCTGGTGGCGGTGCGCGCTGCCGCGATCGACGGCATGATGGCGATGATCCGGGACGATCTCGCTGCACTCGGGGTCGTTCACGACGTCTTCTTCTCGGAGCGCTCGCTTCAGGCGGTCGACGGCAATATCGATGCCGTGCGCGAGACGATCGAGGACCTGCGCTCGCGCGACCTGATCTATGAAGGCAGGCTTCCGCCACCCAAGGGGCAAAAGGACGAGGACTGGGAAGACCGCGAGCAGACCCTGTTCCGGGCCACGCTGTTCGGCGACGATGTCGACCGGCCGCTGCTCAAGTCGGACGGCAGCTACACCTATTTCGCCAATGACATCGCCTATCACCGCTCGAAATTCGTTCGCGGCTTCGCCGAGATGATCGATGTCTGGGGCGCTGATCATGGCGGCTATGTCAAGCGCATGTCGGCCGCGGTGAAGGCGGTGACGCATGGAGAGGGCTCGCTCGACGTCAAGCTCTGCCAGCTCGTGCGGCTGCTGCGCAATGGCGAGCAGGTGCGCATGTCGAAGCGCTCCGGGGATTTCGTGACGCTGCGCGAAGTCATCGACGAAGTCGGCCGCGATGCGGTGCGCTTCATGATGATCTTCCGCAAGAACGACGCGACGCTTGATTTCGATCTCGCCAAGGTCGTCGAGCAGTCGAAGGACAATCCCGTCTTCTACGTCCAATATGCCCATGCACGCTGCGCTTCGATCTTCCGGCAGGCGCGCGAGGCGTTCCCGGGCATCGATCTGTCGCCCGCGGTGCTGGCGCAGGCGGACCTGTCGCGCCTGACCGACGAGGCGGAGATCGGCATCATCAAGATGATCGCTGCCTATCCAAGAATGATCGATGCAGCGGCCAGCGCACATGAGCCGCATCGCGTCGCATTCTTCGTCCATGAGCTGGCGAGCGCGTTCCACTCGCTCTGGAACAAGGGCAAAGACTCGCCGCAATTACGGTTCGTTAATCAAACTGATCGAGAATCCACGGTAGCAAGACTGGCGTTCGTGCACGCGGTGCGCAGCGTCCTTGCCTCCGGTCTGGCTGTCGTCGGGGTTGCGGCGCCGGAAGAAATGCGTTGACGGCCAGGATCGCCGGCGGCGCGCAAAGTCGGTCAGATTGACCTTGCGTAGAGTTCGGCGTTCCATTCGGGCGCCGACAGCGCTGGAATGGATCATACCATGAGTGAGCCAGCTAGGAACCGTTTCGCCCTCGACCTCGATGACCTCGAGCGTCAGCTGCGCGGCGCGGCTCAGCCTCCAAAGGCAGGGGCGTCTGTCGACCCGCTTGTCGAGCTGACCCGAATCGTCGGTCAGGATGACCCCCTGAAGGAACTCTTCTCGCCGCGGGCCGCTGCCGCTCCCGTGCAGCAGCAAGCGGCCGCCGCTGGAGCCTGGCCGGGCGCCCGGCAGCGCCAGGAGCCTTCTTTTGCCCAGGCACCGGCTCAGCAGCCTGTTGCCGCCAACAATGCACAGCCGCCGGCCGATATGCTGGGGGCACTCGACGAGTTCGAGGCGCTGCTTCGCCGCGGGGATATCGCCCGCCCGRCACCTGCCGCCGAACCGGTCCGGCAGGCTGCGGTCTATGTTCCGACGCCGGTCGAACAGCCGGAGCCCTATCGCACTGCACGGTCGGAGCCCGCCCGGCCTGCCGCGCATGATGCGCGTGACCTCGACGAGGAGCGTGGCAACGCGCAATATCAGGATTACGGCCACGACACGCAGGCGGACTATCCCGAGCCGCCGCTGATGGCCGAAGACGATTATCAGGATCTGCCGCCGCGGCGCTCGCGCAAGGGCCTTTGGGCTGCCGCTGCCGCGATTGCCGTCGCAGTGATCGGCGTCGGCGGCTACATGGGCCTGCGCGGTCCGTCCGTGACAAGCGACGGCCAGCCGCCGGTCATCGCGGCCGATGGCGGCCCGAGCAAGGTTGCGCCGACCAATCCCGGCGGCGCCGAGATTCCGAATCAGAACAAGCAGATTTACGAGCGTGCTGGGGACAGCCCGTCGAACCCGACCAAGGTCGTCAGCCGGGAGGAGCAGCCGGTCGATATCCAGCAGGCGGCACGCACGATGCCGGGCCGGATGGTCATGCCGGGGCTCGGCTCGACGCCGCAGGCAGGCGCCAACGGCAATCCGTTGGCCCAGGCTCCGGCGGCTCCCGAGCGCGGCTCCGTCTCGCCGGCCGAAGCTGGTCTGATCGCAACGTCCAGCGTACCAGGCCTCGGCGAGCCGCGCCGGGTGCGTACCGTCTCGATCCGTCCCGATGGCACGCCGGCGCCTCCGCCCGGCGCGAACGCGGCCTATAGCAACGGCGCGTCAGGGCTCGCGACCGGCGCAGCGCCGACCAGGCTCGGCGGGAACCTGCCGCTCAATCCATCCTCGACCGCGAGCACCAATCCGCCGCGGCAGCGTACGGCTGCGACGCCGGCCGTGGCGCCTGAAGCTCCGAAGGCTCAGGAGCGCGTCGCGACCCCTGCGCCGGCGACCACTCCGGCCGCGCCGGTGCGTGTTGCAAGTGCTGCTCCGACACCGGCTCCCGCTGCGACGCCTGCTCCGGCGACCGCCGCGATCCGTAGCGGCACCGGCGACTTTGCCGTGCAGCTCGCTGCCCCCGGCAGCGAAGCGGAAGCACGCGCCGCATTCGCGGCCCTGCAGCGCAAATATCCCGGCCAGCTCGGCGGCCAGTCGCCGATCGTCAAGAAGACGGATCTCGCTGGCGGAAAGACCGTCTATCGCCTGCGCATCGGGCCGTATTCCCGCGAGGATGCGGCAACGATGTGCACGCAGCTTCAGGCTGCCGGCGGCCAGTGCTTCATCGCCAAGAACTGATTGCCAACTTCGAGATGATCAGACCGCCGGTGGCTTCTGCCACCGGCGGTTTTCCTTTGCCGTGTGTCGCGGACAGGGGGCGGTGTTATGTCGTGCTGTGTTGGCAGGGGCTGGGCGTCCGGGATCGCGGTCAAAGACGCACGCGTCGAATCCGGGTAGGGCATGCCCTGAAACGATGACACCGAACTCAGGAGGACATCCATGGATCGCCGTACTTTCGTCAAGGCCTCAGGCGCCGGAGTCGCAGCCGGTGGCGTGACCATCGCTGCGCCGGCCATCGCGCAGGCCCAGCCGAAGGTCAGCTGGCGCCTGACCTCGAGCTACCCGAAGAGCCTCGACACGCTGTTCGGCATCAGCACGCAGATCGCCAAGCGCGTCGCGGAAGCGACGGACAACCAGTTCCAGATCCAGGTCTTCGCGCCGGGTGAGATCGTGCCGGCATTGCAGGCGCTCGATGCCGTCCAGAACGGCACCGTCGAGTGCAGCAGCACGCTGTCGAGTTTCTACATTGGCAAGAACCCGGCCTTCGCCTTCGAGACCTCGCTGCCTTTCGGCTTGAACACCCGCCAGCACAATGCCTGGCTCTATCAGGGCGGTGGGCTCGAGCTCTGCCGCGCCTTCATGAAGACCTACAACCTCCACACCATCCCCTCGGGGAATACCGGCGCGCAGATGGGTGGCTGGTTCCGCAAGGAGATCAAGACGGTCGAGGATCTGAAGGGCCTGAAGTTCCGGATTGCCGGCCTCGGTGGCACGATCCTGGCGAAGCTGGGCGTCGTGCCGCAGCAGATCGGCGGTGGCGATATCTATCCTGCGCTGGAGCGCGGCACGATCGACGCAGCCGAATTCTCAGGTCCGCTCGACGACGAGAAGCTCGGTTTCCAGCGCGTCGCCAAGTACTATTACTATCCCGGCTTCTGGGAGGGCTGCGCCAATGTCAGCTTCATCGTGAACCTGGAGAAGTGGAACGCGCTGCCCGCTTCGTACAAGGCGATCGTGGAAGCGGCCTGCGCCGAGGCCAACGCGCTTTGCGTCGCGAAATATGACCACGGCAATCCCGACGCCCTGCTGCGCCTCGTCGCCAGCGGCGCTGAGCTCAGGCCGTTTCCGCAGGACGTGATGGTCGCCGCCTTCAAGGAAGCGCAGGCGCTCTATGGCGAGCTTGCGGCCAGCAATCCGGCCTTCAAGACCTTCTATGATTCGTGGTTGCCTTACTGGCGCAAGGAACAGCTCTGGTTCCGTGTCGCAGAACTGCCCTTCGACGCGTTCAACGCCGGCATGGCGCAGCAGATGCGCTGAGCCTCGATGTGCTGAGCCTCCTGGGCTCTGCCAAATAGGTCGAGAGCGAAGCCCGGGGCCAGTTGGTCCCGGGCTTCTTCCGTTAAGGCGCCAGAGCGGGAATCATGCGAGAAGACGGCTTCCGCTGCTTTGCAATCCGCCTCGGGCCTGCTTCATGAAATCCCGCGCCTTCATTGCCGGTTGCCTCGGCACCAGCCTCACCCCTGACGAACGCGCCTTCTTCCGCGATGCCAGGCCCTGGGGCTTTATCGTCTTCAAACGCAACACCCAGACCCCGGAACAGACCGCGGCGCTGACCGCGGAAATGCGGGAGGCCGTGGGCTGGCATGCGCCGATCCTGATCGACCAGGAGGGTGGCAGGGTGCAGCGGATGGGGCCGCCACACTGGCCGGCCTATCCGCCGGCGCAAGCCTTCCTTGGGATCAACGACCCCGTGCAACAGCGCGAGATCGTGCGGCTCTCGGCACGGCTGATGGCGCATGATCTCAAGGCCGTCGGCATCGATGTCGATTGCCTGCCGGTACTCGACGTGCCGGTCTCCGGCAGCCATGACGTGATCGGCAACCGCGCCTATGCCCATGACCCCGACATGGTCGCGCGCCTCGGCCGCGCGGCGGCGGAGGGACTCCTGGCGGGCGGGGTGATCCCCGTGGTCAAGCATATGCCCGGCCACGGCCGGGCGCGGGCCGATAGCCATCATGACCTGCCGGTCGTCGACGCCTCGCTCGAGGCGCTGCGCGGGCATGATTTCCGGCCGTTCCGACATCTCGCCGACATGCCGATGGCAATGACGGCACATGTCGTGTTCACGGCACTCGATCAAAGGCATCCGGCCACGGTTTCGCGTCGGGTCGTCAAGGAGATCATGCGCGGCGAACTCGGCTTCGACGGCCTGATCATGACCGACGACATCTCGATGAAGGCGCTCTCAGGCAGCTTCGCGGAGAAGTCGCGGGCGGCGATCCGCGCCGGGGTCGACGTCGTGTTGCATTGCCACGGCATCATGGAGGAGATGATCGCCGTTGCCGGCGCTGTGCCGGACATGACGGGGGCACGGGCCCGCCGCGCCGCGATGGCGCTCGCCCGGATCCGGCATGAGCCCGAGCCGCTCGATGTGGAGGCTGCGCGCGCCCGGCTGACCAGCGCCCTTGCGTTGGGCGGCCGATAGTCGGAACCTGCGTTCTCAGGGGTGACAGCTTGGGGATGCGGCGGGAATGGACGCCGAACTGCCGTTCGAGGACGAGGCCAGGCCGGCACGCACTGACGGCGAGCCGGCGCTGCTCGTCGATGTCGACGGCTATGAAGGCCCGCTCGACCTGCTGCTCGACCTGGCCCGGCGGCAAAAAGTCGATCTGCACCGCATCTCGATCCTGGCGCTTGCCGAGCAGTATCTAGCCTTCGTCGAGCAGGCGAGGGCGCTCAGGCTTGAGCTTGCCGCTGACTATCTCGTGATGGCGGCCTGGCTCGCCTATCTGAAGTCGCGGTTGCTTTTGCCCGAACCACCGAAGGGCGAGGGGCCGAGTGCCGCGGATCTGGCGACGGCGCTGGCTTTGCGGTTGCGCCGGCTGGAGGCGATCCGCGCGGCGGCGCGGCGGCTGGCGTCCCGGGAAAGGCTGGGACAGGACGTCTTCGCCCGTGGTGCGCCGGAGCCGATCGTTGCCGGCGCCCGCCCGGTCTGGGAGGCCGAACTCTACGATCTGCTCTCGGCCTATGGCCAGCAGCGCCAGAAGCGGGCGCAAAGCCATATCTCCGTCGGGCATCGCATGGTCTGGTCCCTGGTCGAGGCGCGGGAGGTCCTGCAGCGACTGGTCGGCGAGGCGGCGGACTGGACGGCGATCGACCCCTACCTGACCCGCTACATGGCGAGCCACGGGCTGCCGCAAAGCGAAATGCGCGCGACCGTTCGTGCCTCCGCGCTGTCTGCCATGCTGGAGATGGTGCGCGAGGGAATTCTCGATCTGCGCCAGGATGGTGCCTTCACGCCGCTCTATATCCGGCGGCGCTCGGCGCGGCCGCCGACCCTGCCGCTATGATGGCTCGGTGACGATGTCTGCGGCGCCTGAGCGGATCGACGATGACGTGGGGAGCGAGGCGCAGCTCTTCGCCCAGTCGCTGCGCATCGTCGAGGCGCTGCTCTTCGCATCGGCTGCACCGCTCTCGGAAGAGGAACTCCGCCATTCCGTGCCGTCCGGCGTCGCCGTACGGCAGCTCCTTGCCCGACTCACAGACATCTACGCGACGCGTGGCGTCAATTTGCGGCAGGTCGCCGGAAAATGGGCGTTTCGGACCGCACCGGACCTCGGCTACCTGCTGGCGGCCGAGGCGGAGCCGCCGCGCAAGTTGTCGCGGGCGGCGCTCGAGGTGTTGGCGATCATTGCCTATCATCAACCGGTGACACGGGCCGAGATCGAGGAGATCCGGGGCGTTGCCACCGCCAAAGGTACGCTCGACATCCTGCTCGAAGCCGGGTGGGTCAGGCTGCGCGGGCGGCGTCGGACGCCGGGCCGGCCTGTGACCTACGGCACGACGCCGGGCTTCCTTGATCATTTCGGGCTCGACCGCATCGACGACCTCCCTGGCCTGGACGAACTGAAGGGCTCGGGCTTCATCGAGGGGCGGCTCTCGAAGGACCTGACCGTGCCGATCCCCGATGATGGTCTCGACCTGCAGGAGGATGAGGATCCGCTTGGGGACCTCTTTACCCCGCTTGACGACGGCGACGGGCCGCCCCACACCCCGGACGAGTGAAATCGGGGGACAGTCCCTGATTGTCGTCCCGGGCGACCGCAGGGATCCATGGGTCCATGGCCGCGCGCTTGCGACCGAGGTTCGGCATGGACGCCGGTTCTCAGCCGCGCTTCGCCGGGCTGACGCGTGGTTTCGATGGAGCATTCTTTGGCGCGTAGCGAGGGCGTGGCGCGGTGGCTGAGTTGGGGCAGGCGCGGGACAGCGGGCGCGGCCATTCCAATGTCGCTCGCCTTCGAAGGCGTCACCCAGCGCTTCGGTGATGTGACGGCGCTCGAGGACGTGACGCTCGCGATCGCGCCGGGTGAAATCGTGGCTCTGCTCGGGCAATCGGGCTGCGGCAAGACGACGCTGCTCCGCCTCGCGGCGGGCGTCGAACGGCCCAGCTCGGGCAAAGTGCTGCTCGAAGGTCAGGACGTTTCGGCTCCCGACGCCTTCGTCGAGCCGGAGAAGCGCGGCGTTGGTCTGGTCTTCCAGGATTACGCGCTGTTCCCGCATCTCAACGTGCTCGAGAATGTCCGCTTCGGCCTGCGCGGCTATGACGATGCCTCGGCGAAGGCGACGGCGCTGCGTGCCATTGCCCGTGTCGGCCTGGCGGATCTGGCCGAGGCTTATCCACATATGCTTTCAGGCGGCGAGCAGCAGCGCGTGGCGCTGGCGCGAGCGGTGGCGCCGCGCCCCGGCGTGCTCCTGATGGACGAGCCCTTCTCCAATCTCGACCGGCGCTTGCGCGATGTGGTGCGGGACGAAACCGCCGCATTGCTGCAGGAAACCGGGGCGACCTCGATCATCGTCACGCACGATCCCGAGGATGCGATGCGGATCGCCGATCGGATCGTGCTGATGCGATCGGGGCGGATCGTCCAGATCGGGACTGGCGAGGAGCTCTACCGGAGGCCCGTCAGCCTCTTTGCGGCCCGATTTTTCTGCGATTTTACCGAGATCAGCGGCATAGCCGAGCGTGGCGCGGTGGAGACGCCGGTCGGGAGATTTGCGGCACCGGGCCTTGCCGATGGGCAGGAGGCCGTGGTCTGCGTCAGGCCGCATGCGATCAGGCTGGTGCCAAAGGGGTTCTGCCTGCCGGGGCGCGTGGTGATGCGGCGCTTTCTGGGTGAGGTCGACCATTTGCTGCTGGCCGTCGGCGGGCTTGAAAAGCCGCTGGTCGGACGGGTCTCGCTGCCGGGCTCGATCCGGGAAGGCGAGGACATCGGTATCGATATTCAGTCGGACGAAGTTCTTGTGTTCGCCTCGGGGGACACATAGGTTCCGGCACAAGCACTTGGCGCGGGTGGGGAGCCTGCGCCGCACTGGAATTCGGAGGAGTTTGCCATGGGTGGCGTCAGTATCTGGCACTGGATCGTCGTCGGCGTCATCGTGATGCTGTTGTTCGGGCGCGGCAAGGTTTCCGAACTGATGGGCGACGTCGCCAAGGGTATCAAGTCGTTCAAGAAGGGCATGGCCGAAGACGAGCCGACCACGCCGCCGCCTGCTGCGACCACGGCTGACCCGAAGATCATCGATCACGCGCAGCCTGCCAATTCCGCCACGGCGAAGGCCGAACACAAGGCCTGACGCCGCGCCGCCAGCGAGCGGCGAGGGGTTGAGAGGACGAGCCGTCGATGTTCGACATCGCCTGGAGCGAATTGATGCTGATCGGGGCGGTTGCGCTCGTCGTGATCGGCCCCAAGGATCTGCCGAAAGCCATGCGGACCGCCGGGCAGGCGATCGGCAAGATTCGCCGTATGGCCGGCGAGTTTCAGACCCAGTTCAACGACGCGATGCGCGAAGCTGAACTGGACGATCTGAAGAAGCAGGTCGAGGATGTCGGTGGTTCGGTGCAGAGCGCGCTCAATACCGATTTCAAACCGATCGATCCGATCAAGGACGATTTCAGCACACCCGCCTCCGGTGTCCGCGACGACGCGGCGCTGAAGGAAGCGGAGGCTACGCTCGCGGCCTTGCCGGGGCCCGAGCCCTTGCCCGAAATCGTCATAGAGCCCGCGCCGATCGCGGAACCGGAGCCTGAACCCGAGGTCAAGCCGAAGGCGCCGCGCAAGCGCGCTTCGACGAAAAAGGCCAAGGTCAGTGAGCCGGATGAAGGGAGCCCGGCATGAGCGTCGCCAACCCGAGGGAAGGCGAGGACGACATCGAGGCCTCGCGCGCACCGCTGATCGAGCACCTGATCGAGCTGAGGGCGCGGCTGATCAAGTCGCTGATCGCCTTCCTGATCATGTTCTTCATCTGCTTCGCGTTCTCGACGCAGATCTACAACGTGCTGGTGCAGCCCTATGTCTGGGCTGCCGGGCCGAACGGCAACGCGCAGCTGATCTATACCGGCCCGCTCGAGCTGCTCTTCACCCATATCAAGGTGGCGGCATTCGGCGCCGGTTTCTTCGCTTTTCCGGTGATCGCCACGCAGGTCTACAAATTCGTGGCGCCGGGCCTCTACAAGAACGAGAAACAGGCCTTCGCGCCCTATCTGGCCGCGACGCCGATCTTCTTCTGCCTCGGCGCCGCGCTGGTCTTCTTCTTCGCCATGCCCGTGCTGATGAAGTTCTCGATCGGCATGCAGCAGGCGGCGACGGACGGGCAGGCCGGTATCGCGCTCTTGCCGAAGGTCAGTGAGTATCTCTCGCTGATCATGACGCTGATCTTCGCTTTCGGCATCTCGTTCCAGCTGCCGGTGATCCTGACCCTGCTCGGGCAAGCCGGAATTATCGATTCGGCCTTCCTCAAGGACAAGCGGCGCTACGCCATCGTCTTCGTCTTCGTGGTCGCCGCCGTGCTGACGCCGCCGGATGTGATCTCCCAGCTCATGCTTGCCGTGCCGATGCTGCTCCTCTACGAGCTTTCGGTGTTCTCGGTGCGCTATGTCGAGAAGAAGCGGCAGGCTGCGAAAGCGGCCGAGGAAGCAGGCGACGCCTGATCCGATCGCGGCTCGCGCGCATCGATTGGGATGCGCGATAGGTTGAGCAGCGATGTACGACATCAAATGGATTCGCGAGAACGCCGAGGCGTTCGATACCGGGCTGAAACGGCGGGGCCTTGCGCCGCTCTCGTCCTCGCTGCTTGTGCTCGACGATTCCCGTCGTTCGGCCATCGCCAAGGCGCAGGCCACGCAGGAACGCCGCAATGCGCTCTCCAAGGAGATCGGCAAGGCGATGGGCGCGAAGGACGTCGCGCTTGCCGACAAGCTGAAGGCTGAGGTTGCGGCGCTGAAGAACGCTCAGCCGGCGCTCGAAGCGGAGGAGAAGGCGGCCGTCGAAGCGCTGAGCGAACAGCTCGCGGCGATCCCCAACATACCGAATGCCGATGTCCCCGAGGGCGCCGACGAGCACGGTAACGTCGTGCTGCATGTCCATGGCACCAAGCCGGAGGAGGGGAAGCGTCTCATTGGCGTCAACCAGCCGAAAGAGCATTTCGAGCTCGGCGAAGCGCTCGGCCAGATGGATTTCGAGACGGCGGCCAAGCTCTCGGGCTCGCGCTTCGTCGTGTTGAACGCGCGGCTGGCGCGGCTCAACCGCGCGATCGGCCAGTTCATGCTCGATACCCATACCGAGGAGCACGGCTATACCGAGGTCAACCCGCCGCTGATGGTGCGGGATGAGGCGATGTTCGGAACCGCGCAGCTACCCAAATTCCGCGACGATCAGTTCCGGGCGGGCGAGGATCACTGGCTGATCCCCACTGCCGAAGTTCCGCTTACCAATATCGTGCGCGAATCGATCCTCTCCGAGGAGGAGTTGCCGCGTCGCTATTCCGCGTTGACCCCCTGCTTCAGGGCCGAAGCCGGCTCGGCCGGGCGCGATACGCGCGGCATGCTGCGCCAGCACCAGTTCGAGAAGGTCGAGCTCGTCTCGATTACGCTGCCGGAAAAGTCGCGCGAGGAGCACGAGCGCATGCTCGCCGCGGCGGAGGCGATCCTGAAGAAGCTCGACCTGCATTATCGGGTGATGACGCTCTGCACCGGCGATATGGGCTTTGCCAGCCAGAAGACCTGGGACATCGAGGTCTGGCTGCCGGGGCAGAAGACCTATCGCGAGATCTCGTCCTGTTCGGTCTGCGGCGATTTCCAGGCCCGGCGCATGAACGCGCGCTACAAGACCCGGGACGGCAAGGGCCCGTTCTTCGTGCACACCCTCAACGGCTCGGGCACGGCGGTCGGCCGCGCGCTGATCGCGGTGATGGAAAACTACCAGAACGCCGACGGCTCGATCACGGTACCCGACGCACTGGTTCCCTACATGCGCGGGGTAACCCGCATCGAGAAGGCGGCCTGACTCCATGCGTATCCTAGTCACCAATGATGACGGCATCCATGCCGAAGGCCTTGCGGTGCTGGAGCGCATCGCGGCGCAGCTGTCGGACGATGTCTGGGTCGTGGCGCCCGAGACGGATCAGTCGGGCGTCGCGCATTCGCTCTCGCTCAGCAATCCGCTGCGCCAGCGCAAGATCTCGGACAAGCGTTACGCCGTTGCCGGCACGCCGACCGATTGCGTGATCATGGCGGCGCGCTCGATCATGCTCGATGCGCGACCCGACCTCGTTCTGTCCGGTGTCAACCGCGGTCAGAACGTCGCCGAGGACGTGACCTATTCCGGCACCATCGCAGCGGCGATGGAGGGTACGCTGCTCGGCATCCCGTCGATCGCGGTCAGCCAGGCCTACGGGCCGGACGGGCGGCACCAGATCCACTGGGACTGCGCCGAGCACCATGCTCCAGGCATCATCCGCCGGCTGCTGGAGGAGGGGATTCCCGAGGGCGTGCTGTTCAACCTCAACTTCCCGAATGTCGCGCCGAGCGAGGTTGCGGGCGTGGCGGTGACGGTCCAGGGCCGGCGCGACCAGGAGTTGGTGCGGCTCGAGCCCCGCCATGACGGACGCGGCAATCCCTATTTCTGGATCGCCTTCCAGCGCAGCCGGAAGGAACCCGCCAACGGCACCGATCTGAGGGCGCTGTCCGAGCAGAAGATCTCGATCACCCCGCTCGAACTCGACCTCACGCATGAGCCGACGCTGACCCGATTCGCACAGGTTTTTGCCTGATTCCGAACCGGGGGTAATTGGGGGCGGCGATGAGCGAGGCCGAGGAGGCGCCTGGCAGCGAGGGTGAGCGAACCGTCGCATTCCTGCTATCGCTGAGGGCACGGGGCGTGCGCGATCTCGCCGTGCTCCGGGCGATGGAAAAGGTCTCGCGCGAGCGATTCGCGCCGACCCGCTTTGCCGACCTCGCCCGCCAGGACGTTTCCGTGCCGCTCGCCTGCGGGCAGACGATGACCGCCCCGCATACGGTGGCGAATCTCGTCAGTGCCCTGGAGATGGAGCCCTCCGCCCGTGTGCTCGAGGTCGGCACCGGCTCCGGCTATGTCTCGGCTCTGCTTGCCGCCATGGGCGGAGAGGTGGTCTCGCTGGAGCGCTACCGCACGCTTGCGCTTGCTGCCCATGAGCGCATCGGCGGCAGCGGCTACGCAAAAATGGTCGATCTCCGGCACGCTGACGGTTTCCAGCCGGACCGAACGCTCGGCCGATTCGACCGAATCCTGGTGAATGGCGTCACCCATTCCGTTCCCGAGGCCCTGCTGGCGCGGCTTTCGGTCGGCGGGCGGCTGGTCGGGGCGCTCAGGGTTGAAGGCGTATCACGTCGGGTGGTGGTCACGCGGACGGATGACAGTGCCTATGATCATGCGCTCGGCCCGGTCCTGCGCCTGCCGCCGCTGATCCCGGGCTTGGCCCGGGCACTCTGAACCGCGGCTGAAGAAAGCCGGCCCCGGCTCAAAAATGTGAAGAGGCAAAGCACGCGCGAAACGTTTTCGTAACCTGAACGGGGCTTTAATCCCCTTCATCGAGTTGCGTTGTTCGCGAGTATCTTGTCCATGCGTAGCCAAGTCGGATTCAAGTCCAGCGTTGCCCTTCGCCTGTCGACGGTCTGCGCGCTCGCCTTGAGTGTCAGCGCGTGTTCGTCGGACACGATGCGCTTCACTGAGGCACCCTTCAGCAATCCCTTCAGGACCGCGCAGGCGCCTGCCATGCGTGATCCGGCAACGACCGGCTCGATCGGGCGCAGCGCCAGCGCGCCGATGTCTTCGCCGGCTCCGTCTGTCGGGGCGGTCCGCGCCCAGCCCCTGCCGCCGCCGCAATCGGCCGTTGCGCTGCGTAGCGCAGCTCCGGCGCCTGTCGTCGGTAGCGCCAATGGCTGGTCGGCCCAGGGTGGCACGCCGATCGTCGTCGCCCAGGGCGAAACGCTCGATGTCCTCTCCTCGCGCTACGGCGTGCCGCGTTCAGCGCTGATGTCGGCGAACGGGCTTTCGAGCGCGAACGTTGCTCCCGGCTCGCGGCTGACGATCCCGGTCTACAATGCCGGTGGTGGTGCTGCGCCGCAGCAGATGGCCCAGGTGGCGTCGCCGCAGAGCGATGCGCGCACCGAAGCGCCGCGTTTCGTGCCTGGCCCCGCTCCAGTGGCGGCGCCGCGTGCGCCTGTGGTGCCGGCACGCGTCGCTGCGGTGCCGGTCGACGCCAAGGCGAAGGCCCAGGCCGCTGCCGAAGCCAAGGCGCAAGCTGCGGCCGACGCCAAGGCAAAGGCTGTGGCCGATGCACAGGCCATGCGTGACGCCCGCGCCAAATTCGCCGCCGAGGCCAAGGTGAAGGCCGAAGCCAAGGCCAAGACGAAGCCGGTGGTCGAGGCGAAGGCGCCGACGCCTGCTCCTGTCGCGACGCCGACTCCGACGAAGACCAAGCCGGTCGTGGTTGCCAGCGCTCCGGCCGAAGAGAAGGTCAGCGCCGTGCCGAAGTCGGCTCCGGAGCCGACGCCCGATCCCAAGACCACCGCAAGCCTGCCGAAGGAGGAGGATGCCTCCGCCAAGGCCGATTTCCGCTGGCCGGCCCGCGGCCGTGTCATTGCCGGCTTTGGCGGCAAGGGGTCAAATGAGGGCATCAACATCGCCGTGCCTGAGGGAACGCCGATCAAGGCGGCTGAAGGCGGCGTCGTCGCCTATGCCGGCAGCGAACTCAAGGGCTACGGCAATCTCGTGCTCATCCGCCATCCGAACGGCTACGTCTCGGCCTACGCCCATAACGGCGAGCTGAACGTGAAGCGCGGCGAGACGGTGAAGCGCGGCCAGGTCGTCGCCAAATCGGGCCAGAGCGGCAACGTCTCTTCGCCGCAGCTGCATTTCGAGCTGCGCAAGGGATCGTCGCCGGTCGATCCGGTTCCCTACCTGAACAACTGATCCAGAATTGGTCTGACGCCGCCTCAGGGTTTGAGCTCTCACTTCCGTCCGGAGACACGCAGAAGCATTCACCTTCGATCAGTTCCCGCGAGACCCCGCTGATCGAAACAAGGCGGGACGGTCCCAGGAAAGGCCGTCCCGCCGTTTTCATTCTGTGGCTCGGCCTACGCCCCCATGGCGCCGAACATCCGGCCCGAGCCTGGCGACGCTGCCAGATTGAATCCGGAACGCCGTCTATCCACCGGAGAACACCGGCTTATTTCCATCAGGCCGCGGGCATGCCGCCCGCGGCGATGGTCTTGCGCGGCTCAGCCGTCGAGCCGTTGGCCGAGCCGGCCCGCCAGGTCCTGGATGTACTGCCAGGCGGTGCGCCCCGAACGCGATCCGCGTGTGGTCGCCCATTCCAGCGCTTCGCGACGAAGCTCATCGGGTGCGATCGTCAGGCTGAAATGGCTGACATAGCCGTTGATCATCTCCAGGTACTCGTCCTGGCTGCACTTGTGGAAGCCGAGCCAGAGGCCGAAGCGGTCCGAGAGCGAGACCTTCTCCTCGACGGCCTCGCCGGGGTTGATCGCCGTCGAGCGCTCGTTCTCCATCATGTCGCGCGGCAGCAGGTGGCGACGGTTCGAGGTGGCGTAGAATACGACATTGTCCGGGCGGCCCTCGACGCCACCGTCCAGCGCCGCTTTGAGCGACTTGTAGGAGGTGTCCTGGCCATCGAAGGAGAGGTCGTCGCAGAAGACGATGGCGCGGTGCTTGTCCTGCCGCAGCATGGCCATCAGAGCCGGCAGGCTCTCGATGTCCTCGCGGTGGATCTCGATCAGTTTCAGGGGCAGAGCCTTGCCGGCGAGGCGCTTGTTGGTGTCGGCATGGACGGACTTGACCAGCGACGACTTGCCCATGCCGCGCGCCCCCCAGAGCAATACGTTGTTGGCCGGCAGTCCATGGGCGAAGCGCTCGGTGTTCTCCGCCAGCGTGTCACGGACCCGGTCGACGCCACGCAGCAGCGAGAGTTCGACCCGGTTGACCCTGGCGACGGGAGCCAGGTCCGCCGCCGCTGGATGCCAGACGAAGGCGTCGGCGGCAGTGAGGTCCGCTGCCCTTCGCGCCGGCGGCGCGAGGCGCTCCAGCGCCGAGGCGATGCGGAGGAGAGTTTCGAGGTTCAGATCGGGAGAGCCGGTGGTCATCGGGACAAAGCCTATCGCGCGAGCGGTGTTCAAGCTGAGACGTCGAGCCAGGCGACCCAGGGGAGGCGCGGCTCAATGTTCGGGGTTTCCTGTCAGAGAGCCATGACAGCCATTCTTCGGAACGAACTCTATGGAATATGCCAAGCTGAATCGGACAAGGCCATTGCGCGCATGCCGGCAAGCTCATAGGTGAAGCGACGCGGTCGGTTCGTCGCCGCGCCAACAATTGATTTAACGGCGTCTCTGGCTATAGTCCGCGCGATTTTTGACCTGAAGAAGCCGCAACCGCATCGACGGCAGGCGCGCCCGCGCCGCCGCTGTGAAGGAGCCTTTTTGTGATTACCCCTGCATTTGCCCAAGGTATCGGCGGCGGAACGCCCGAAATGCTGATGAGCTTCGTTCCGTTCGTGCTGATCTTCGTGATCATGTGGTTCCTGATCATCCGCCCGCAGCAGAAGCGGGTGAAGACGCATCAGGAGATGATCAAGAACGTGCGGCGTGGTGACACGGTCGTGACCTCGGGCGGTATCGTGGCCAAGGTCTCGAAGGTGATCGACGACGGCGAGATCGAGGCCGAGATTGCCGATGGCGTTCGCGTCCGGCTGGTCAAGGGCATGATCCAGGACGTCCGCTCCAAGAGCGAGCCGGTCAAGAGCTGAATGGCGTCCCGGCCCTGACAGGGTCGGCGCGCGACAACAAGGCTGTTCACGCAGATGCTTCGTTTCCAGGCCCGCAAGGTCATCGCGGTTCTCCTCGTCCTGCTCTTCGGTTGCGGGCTGGCTTTGCCGAACCTGTTTTCGCCCGAGACCCGAAAGGCGATCGAGCAGGGCGCCCCGTCCTGGATTCCGCGGTTCCTGCTGCCGATCCATGCCGTGACGCTTGGCCTCGATCTGCAGGGCGGCTCGCATGTTCTGCTTGAAATCGACAGGGCGGACCTGATCAAGACGCAGGTGACGCAGCTTCGCGACGATATGCGGCGCATCCTGCGCGAGGAGCGCATCGCCTTTCAGGGCGGTATCGGCCTGACCGCGCGTGGCGTGCAGGTGCGTGTGCCGGAGGCAAGCGACCGTGCCAAGCTGATGCCGAAGCTTCGCGAGCTGGCGCAACCGGTCGGTACGCTCGGCGCCTTCGGTCCTTCGGGCACCCAGTCGATCGAGGTCTCCGAGCAGCCTGACGGCCTCGTTCAGCTCCAGCTGACAGAGGCAGGGGCCAATGAGCGCGTGCGTCGTGCCGTCGAGCAGGCCATGGAAGTGTTGCGCCGACGCGTCGACGCGCTCGGCACCACCGAACCAAATATCCAGCGCCAGGGACTTGATCGCATTCTTGTCCAGGTGCCGGGCCTGCAGGACCCGCAACGGCTGAAGCACATCCTTGGCGACACCGCCAAACTGCAGTTCCGCATGGTCGCCGACCAGAACAGCGGTGATGTCGACATGCTGCCCTCGCAGGACGCCGGCGGTCAGCTTGTGCCGGTGAGCCGTCAGGTCATCGTGGAGGGCGAAGACCTGATCGACGCGCAGCCTGCCTTCGACCAGCGCACCAGCCAGCCAATCGTCAATTTCCGCTTCAATATCCGTGGCGCCCAGCGCTTTGGCCAGGCGACGACCGAGAATCTCGGGCGGGCGCTGGCAATCGTGCTCGACAACAAGGTGATCTCGGCCCCGGTCATCCAGTCGCCGATTACCGGCGGCTCTGGCCAGATCTCTGGCAATTTCACGGTTGAGTCCGTGAACAACCTGGCGATCCTGCTGCGCGCCGGCGCCCTTCCGGCCAAGATGACGATCGTCGAGGAGCGCACCGTCGGCCCCGGCCTTGGTCAGGACTCGATCCAGGCGGGCAAGATGGCGACGCTGATCGCGACCGCGCTCGTGATCCTCTACATGGTCCTGACCTATGGGGTCTTCGGGGTCATCGCGAGCGTGGCGCTGCTCGTCCATGTCTGCCTGATCTTCGGACTGATGTCGTTGCTCGGGGCAACCATGACCTTGCCGGGCATCGCCGGCATCGTGCTCACCATTGGCACGGCGGTCGATTCCAACGTGCTGATCTATGAGCGCATGCGCGAGGAATCGCATATGGGCCGCTCATTGGTCTCGGCGCTCGAAGCTGGGTTCCAACGAGCCTTTGCGACGATCATCGACTCGAACGTCACCATGCTGATCGCAGCGGTTGCGCTGTTCTCACTGGGTTCGGGACCGGTGCGCGGTTTCGCCGTGGTCTTCATCCTGGGCATTCTGACGACCGTGATCACGGCCGTGACGCTGACCAGGATGCTGATCGCGCTGTGGTATCGCTGGGCTCGGCCCAAGGCCCTTCCGTTCTGACGCTGCCGACCCGACAGGAGATACGCGCATGCGTCTGCTTCGCATCGTTCCCGACAATACCCGTTTCAAGATCGTCCGCTTCCGGCGCTTCAGCTATCCGTTCTCGGCGGCCTATTCGATTCTCGTCCTGGTGCTCTTCCTCACGGTGGGGCTGAATTTCGGCATCGACTTCCGCGGCGGTACGCTGATCGAGATGCAGTCCAAGGCCGGCAAGGCCGAGATCGCCTCGGTCCGCCATACGGCCAATGGTTTCGGCTTCGGCGAAGTCGAGGTCCAGGAATTCGGCAGCGCCGGCGACATCTCGATGCGCTTTGCGCTGCAGCCCGGCGGCGAAACGGCCCAGCAGGCCGTGGTCGCGAAGGCACGCGAGGCTTTCGCGGGTACGCATGATTTCCGTCGGGTCGAGACCGTCGGTCCGCGCGTGTCGGGCGAGCTGGTCCAGGCCGGAACGCTCGGCGTCGTGCTCGCCATTGTCGGCGTGCTGATCTATCTCTGGTTCCGCTTCGAGATGCAGCTCGCGATCGGCGCGATCGTCGGCACCCTGCACGATATCGTGCTGACCGTCGGCTTCTTCCTGATCACGCAGCTCGAATTCAACCTGACCTCGATCGCGGCGATTCTGACGATCGTCGGGTACTCGCTGAACGAGACCGTGGTGGTGTTCGACCGCACGCGCGAATTGCTGCGCCGCTACAAGACCATGCCGGTCCAGGAACTGCTCGACCTCTCGGTCAACTCGACGCTGTCGCGCACCGCAATGACCGCCACGACGACCGTTCTCTCGCTCATCGCGCTGGTGCTCTTCGGCGGCACGGCGATTGAAGGCTTTGCGCTCGTCATGCTCTTCGGCGTGGTGGTCTGCACCTATTCGGCGATGTTCATCTCGACACCCGTGCTGCTCTATCTCGATGTGCGCGCCGGGCGCCTTGATGCGGATGTCGAAGAGAAGGTTCCGGCCGGAGCCAAGCCGAAGGCGAGCTGAGCGGGCGGAGCGCCCTGATCATGCCACGCTTTGAAGGTTTCGTTCCCGGGCGGCATCAGATCGATGCCTTCGGAGCGGGCGGGTTCCGGTTTGCCGATATGAGCCATCGCGGCTCGATCCTGGCCTTGCCGGCTGGAGTCCATATCTGGCCGGTCTCGTCTTTCGCGGAGGTGACGATCGAGAGCCTCCAGCCCGTTCTCGATGCTGCAGATGCGATCGACTTCCTGCTGATCGGCACCGGACACGACATCGCCTTCGTGCCCGCAGCCTTGCGCGAGCGCTTTCGCGAGGTCGGCATCACCATCGAGGGTATGGCGACGGGGGCTGCGGCGCGGACCTACAATGTTCTCGTCGGCGAAGACCGGCGTGTAGCGGCGGCGCTGATCGCGGTTGAGTAGCAGGGCGCGCGGCGATCATGCTCGTGGGGCGTAGCCAGCCCGGCCTTGCCTGGCCTAGACTGACACTTGATCCAAGGCCGCGCCTGTGAGGCGACTGCCTGGGCGGGACGATCCGCATGACGACCAGAACTGACGATCGCCGCGAGACGCTGCCCGAGGCCCTGCCGGAGGCTTATGCTCATTGTGCCGCGCTGGTGCGCGAGGCCGATCACGATCGCTATATCGCCAGTCTGTACGCGCCTGAGGCCGTGCGGCCCGGTCTTTTCGCGCTCTATGCCTTCAGCCACGAGATCGCGAGGGTTCGCGCCGCGGTGAGCGAGCCGCTGCCCGGCGAGGTCAGGCTGCAATGGTGGCGCGACCTGCTGGAGGGCGACGCCAAGGGCGAGGTGCATTCGCATCCTGTTGCCGCCGCGTTGCTCGACACCATTCTGCATTACCGCCTGCCGATCGCGCCGCTGACCGGGCTGATCGAGGCGCGCATCTTCGATCTCTATGACGATCCGATGCCCTCTCTCGGCGATCTCGAGGGGTATGCCGGCGAAACGGCAAGCGCGCTCTTCCGGCTTGCGTCGATCATCCTGGCCGAGGGGCGTGATCCGGGTGGCGCGGCGGCTTGCGGCCATGCCGGCGTCGCCTATGCGCTGACCGGATTGTTGCGCGCTTTCCCCTGGCATGCGGCGGCTGGCCAGGTCTACGTGCCGGCGGAGATTCTCGCCCGAAACGGCGTAATCCGCGACGACATCGTGCGAGGGCGCGGCGGGCCCGGCGTGCTCTACAGTCTGAAGGAACTCCGGGCGATCGCGCGCAAGCACCTCGCCAAGCTGCGGGAGCTGCGTGAGACGATTCCGCCTACGCTCGTACCGGCCTTCCTGCCGGTCGCACTGGTCGAGTCCTATCTGAGGAAGATGGAGCGCACCGGCTACGACCCGTTCCGGAGCATCATCACGCTGCCGGCCTGGCAGCGGCAATGGATTCTCTGGCGCGCGGCCAGGAAGGCCATGCGGGGTTAGTTCGCGCGCGTTTGCATCGGCGTTCCCGAAAATCGCAATCCACGTTTCGGGCCGAAGCAATAATTCGCAGGACGCCGCGCCGGCCGAGAAAAAACCCTCTCCCGGAAGGAGAGGGTTGGAATGGATTACCCCACGCCGAAGGCTCTCTACTCTGCCGCCTCAGCCGCAGCGGCGCCCGCCCACACATCGAGATGCTCCTTCGCGCGGGCCGTCAGCGCCTGCTTGCGGGCCACGCTCTTGGCAGGGCCCTTCAGGCGCTTGCCGTCCGGCCCCGTCTTGGGTGCGTCCTCGATATGCGGGAACAGGCCGAAATTGATGTTCATCGGCTGGAAGGAGCGCGGCCCCTCGTCGATGGTGACGATGTGCCCGCCGGTGATGTGGTTGACCAATGCGCCAAGCGCCGTCGTCGCAGGGGGCAGTTCGAGCGGGCGTCCGAGCCGCTCGGCCGCGGCCATGCGTCCGGTCAGCAGGCCAATGGCGGCGCTCTCGACATAGCCTTCGCAGCCGGTGATCTGTCCGGCGAAGCGAAGGCGCGTATCGGCCTTGAGCTGCAGGGACGGAGAGAGCAGCTTCGGCGAGTTGAGATACGTGTTGCGGTGGATGCCGCCCAGGCGAGCAAATTCGGCATTCTGGAGCCCGGGGATCATCCGGAAGATCGCAGCCTGCTCGCCGTATTTCAGCTTGGTCTGGAAGCCTGTCATGTTGAACAGCGTGCCGAGCGCATTGTCCTGGCGCAGCTGCACGACCGCATAGGCCTTCACTGTCGGGTTGTGCTTGTTGGTCAGGCCGACCGGTTTCATGGGCCCCCAGCGCAACGTCTCGCGCCCGCGCTCGGCCATGACCTCGATCGGCAGGCAGCCATCGAAATAGGGCGTGCCCTCCCATTCCTTGAACTCGGTCTTCTCGGCCGCCAGCAGCGCGTCGATGAAGGCCTCGTACTGGTCGCGGTCGAGCGGGCAGTTGATGTAGTCGGCGCCGGTGCCGCCGGGGCCGGCCTTGTCGTAGCGCGACTGGAACCAGGCCTGGTCCATGTCGATCGAGTCGAAATGGACGATCGGGGCGATGGCGTCGAAGAAGGCGAGTTCGGTCTCGCCGGTCAGGGACTTGATCCCGTCAGCGAGCGCCGGCGAGGTGAGGGGGCCGGTCGCGATGATGACATTGTCCCAGTCTGCCGGTGGCAGACCGGCGATCTCGCCACGTTCGATGGTGACGAGCGGGTGGGCTTCCAATGCGGCGGTGATCGCCTGCGAGAAGCCGTCGCGGTCGACCGCGAGGGCTCCGCCGGCCGGGACCTGATGGGCATCGCCCTTGGCCATGATCAGTGAGCTGAGCCGGCGCATCTCCCAATGCAGTTGGCCGACGGCGTTGGACGAGGAATCGTCCGAGCGGAAGGAGTTGGAGCAGACGAGCTCCGCCAACCCCTCGGTCTTGTGCGCGTCGGTGCCGCGAACAGGGCGCATCTCGTGCAGGACGACCGGGACTCCGGCTTCCGCGATCTGCCAGGTGGCTTCAGAACCGGCGAGGCCGCCGCCGATGACATGGACTGGTTTCGTGCTCATGCCTGCGATGTGTCCGCAGGCGGGCCGAAGGTCAAGAGAGAGGCGTCAGTGACGCAGCCCTGAAACGCAAAATGCCCGCCTGGGAGGAGGCGGGCATTCGCTCTTCGACCGGACCGCGGGGAGGACGCAGGTCCAGGAGAAACTATGATCTCGGTAGGCGCGGACAGTAATCAGGCAGCGTGCGAACGGGCGACGTACTGGATTTCCGAACGGGACAGGCCGAGATCGTCCAGCTCACGGTCGGTCAGACGCGAGAGCTCACGGACGGTTTCGCGATAGCGAAGATAGGCGCGGATTTTAGCAGCAATCATGGTGACGAACATTGGTTTGGCTCCTGGGTGCCGGGTCATTTCTGGCCCGACAACGATGAATTCGTTGTGCACTGCATATAAGGGAGGCTGGCTGCTAATTGGAGGGGCAGGATATCAGTTCCGTTATGCGATTTTCGCATGGCGATTTAACCAGCCCTTTACATTTTTGCCACGCCCCGCGTCTGTTGCGTAGGAAACTAATAACCAAGCACCATCGAGTGCCTAAATTGTAGGCCGTTTCGGTTCGCTACCGAGGAGCCGATTCCGGTGTGGCGCGCAATTGGGCGATATACAGTGGTTTGCCATGCGCGCCTGACTCGAATCGGAAAAGCCCGGAACGGGCCGGTTTTCCGCGGTCGTCACGCTTTTGCGTCAAGGTTTATGTTGCGCCGCAATGTCGCGCTTGCGTCGCCGTCGCCGGGGCGCTGTGGCAAGCTGGGCTGACGCTGGAGAAGCTGCTGTTGCCGTCACAAGCGATCATGTCCTTTGGCTACTGCGAACGCGCCAGCCAGGCCTTCTGGGCAGAGCCGATGAACGCGCTCAGCAATGGCGGCTTCATCCTGGCCGCGATCGCGGGCCTTCTGCTCTATCGGCGCTCGGGTCGGCGCGACTGGCCAGCTGCCGCGCTGATTGCTCTCGTCGTCATGATCGGTATCGGCTCGTTCCTGTTCCACACCATGCCGCAACGCTGGACGCTGCTGGCCGATGTGCTTCCGATCCAGTTCTTCGCGTTCTCCTATTTCGGGTTGGCTCTCGTCCGTTTCATGGGGGCGCGGCCAGCGGTCGCGGCCGGCGGTACACTGTTCTTCCTGCTTGCGTCCTTCCTGCTCGTGTCGGGGCTCGGCGCGCTGCTGCCGCCCGGCATGCGCGGCTCCGGCGGATATGCCTCCTTCGTGCTGGCGCTGTTTGGGGTCGCGTTCGCGGTGCGGATGCGCGGTGAGGGCGATACGGCGGCACGTCTGCTCGGCCTCGCCGGTTTGGTCTTTGCGCTGTCGCTCAGCTTGCGCACGCTGGACCAGGTTCTGTGCCAGAGCGTCCCCTTCGGCACGCATTGGCTCTGGCACCTGCTGAACGCAATGGTGCTCTATCTGTTGCTGCGTGCGGCGATCGATCGGCCCTCGGCGAATTGATCCGATCCGGGCATTGCGGGATCACAGCCGGCCCGCGACGGCGAAGGCCTCCTTCTCAGCCCGGTCAAGCACCGCGTATTCGGCGGCCAGGACATCAAGCAAGGCACGGACGGATGGCAGGAGACCACGTCGCGACGGAAAAACGGCGTGGATGATGCCGGCCCGCGGCGTCCAGTGCGGCAGGACCTCGACCAACGTTCCCGCTTGCAGGTCGTCCTGGACCACCATGGTCGGGAGTTGGACGACGCCAACGCCCTCGAGCGCGGCAAGCCGCAGCGCGACCATGTCCTCCGTGACCAGCCGAGGGGTGTGGCGGATGATCGCCGTGGCGCCGCCGGGCCCGCTGAGGCGCCATTCATGCTCCTGATGCGGATCTCCCCAGGACAGGCTGGGCAATGCGCTGAGGTCGGCGGGAACAAGAGGCCGTGCGAGGTCTTTCAGCACGCGGGGCGCGGCGACCAGCCGCTGGGTGCTCTCAGCCAGAACCTTCATCACCAGCTCGCTTTCCTCCAGTGGCGGGAAACGAACCCGGATGGCGATGTCGAAGCCTTCGCGAATGACGTCGACGCGCCGATTGGTGCTTTCCAGTTGCACCTCGACCTTGGGCCAGGCGGCGAGGAAGCGGGCGACCATGCCGCCGATCTGAAAATAGAGCACGGCTGACGGGCAGGCGACGCGCACGATGCCCTGAGGTGCGGCCCGGGCCCGCTCGATCGCTTCCTGGCCTGCGTCGACCTCGACCAGCATCGCGACGCAATGGCGATAATACTCGCGGCCGATCTCGGTGACGGCGAAGCGCCGCGTCGAGCGCTGCACGAGACGCACGCCCAGTCGCTCCTCAAGCAGCGCCAGCCGGCGGCTCAGCCGCGAACGCGGCATTCCCAGCGCCCGGGCTGCCGCGGCGAAACCCTGATGGTCGACGACCTGAGCGAAGAAATAGAGATCGTTCAGGTCCTGCATCGGATGCTCCATTGTCCTGCTGATAGGACACATTGGCGAGATAATGCCGTCTACCGGCTATTTTGTCTCATTCTTATTCTCCTGGCCAACGCAACGCCTTTGCAACGCTCCCAAGGAGAAACGCAATGAGAAAGGTTCTCGGGGTCTTCAGCAGCCCGCATCCCCATTGGATCGGGGATGGCTTTCCCGTCCGCTCGATGTTCTCGCATGCCGGTCAGGGCGAGCATGTCAGCCCGTTCCTGCTGCTCGACTATGCCGGGCCGGCACAGTTCGCGCCGGCCGCTCAGCCCCGTGGTGTCGGCACGCACCCGCATCGCGGCTTCGAGACGGTGACCATCGTCTATCAGGGGGAGGTCGAGCATCGCGATTCAACCGGCAAGGGCGGTCTGATTGGCCCTGGCGACGTGCAGTGGATGACGGCCGCGTCAGGTATCCTGCATGAGGAGTTCCACTCGGAAGCCTTCACCCGCAAGGGCGGCACGCTCGAGATGGTTCAGCTCTGGGTCAACCTCCCGGCCAAGGACAAGAGCGCAGCTCCCGGCTACCAGACGCTGCTCGACAAGGAGATCCCTGCGGTCAAGCTGCCCGATGGGGCGGGTACGCTCAGGGTGATCGCGGGCAATTACCAGGGACATGTCGGGCCGGCCCATACGTTCACGCCCATGAATATCTGGGACCTGCAGCTGCTGCGTGACGGGGCAACTTCGCTCGTCCTTCCGGAAGGCCACACCCTCGGCGTCGTCGTCCTGCGCGGCAACATCCTGATCAATGGCGCGGACAAGGCGCGGGAAGCACAGTTCATCCTGTTCGACCGTCTGGGCGGCGAGGTGACCCTGGAGGCCGACAGCGATGCCGCGGTGCTGATCGTCAGCGGCGCGCCGTTCGACGAGCCGGTCGTCATGCATGGCCCCTTCGTCATGAACACGGCCGAGGAGATCCGTCAGGCGATGATCGATTTCCAGAGCGGCCGGTTCGGCGCCATCCCGCAGGCGGCGTACGGGCGCTGAGGACAGGAGGCTCCGGATGTCCGCGCCGGGGCCGTTCCTGGAGGGGCGGCGCCATCGCCGCCCCGATAGCGGAACCACAAGACCAGCAAGGATCATGACAATGACCAAGCCCTATACGCGCCTGGACAAGGACAATGCTGCGGTGTTGCTTGTCGACCATCAGGCCGGCCTGCTGTCGCTCGTTCGCGATATCGGCCCCGATCAGTTCAAGAACAATGTCCTGGCGCTCGCCGACCTCGCCAAATACTTCAAGCTGCCCACCATCCTGACGACGAGCTTCGAGGATGGGCCGAACGGACCTCTGGTTCCGGAGCTGAAGGAGATCTTCCCCTCGGCTCCCTATATCCCGCGCCCGGGCCAGATCAACGCCTGGGACAACGAGGATTTCGTCAAGGCGGTCAAGGCGACCGGACGCAAGCAACTGATCATTGCGGGCGTGGTGACCGAGGTCTGTGTGGCATTTCCGGCGCTTTCCGCGTTGGCCGAGGGCTACGAGGTCTTCGTTGTGACTGACGCCTCAGGCACCTTCAACGAGATCACCCGGCACTCGGCCTGGGATCGGATGTCGGAAGCCGGGGCGCAGCTGACGACCTGGTTCGGTGTCGCCTGCGAGCTGCATCGCGACTGGCGCAACGATGTCGAAGGCCTGGGGGCGCTCTTCTCCAACCACATCCCCGACTATCGCAATCTGATTTCCAGCTACAGCGCGGTGAAGGCGTCGAAGTGACCGGCCTCGCAACCGCATCAATCCAGATCACATGAGGATAGCCATGAGCACCTTTGCGAATATCGCGAACTTCAACGGCCAACGGCCGGTCATCGATCCCGACGATGCCGTGATGCTGCTGATCGACCATCAGAGCGGGCTGTTCCAGACCGTCGCAGACATGCCGATGACGACGCTGCGCGCCCATGCAGCCGCGTTGGCCAAGATGGCAACTCTGAGCAAGATGCCGGTGATCACGACGGCGTCGGTGCCGCAGGGGCCAAACGGTCCGCTGATACCGGAGATCCACCAGAATGCCCCGCATGCGACCTATGTTGCGCGTCGTGGCGAGATCAATGCCTGGGACAATCCGGACTTCGTCGCTGCGGTGAAAGCGACCGGGCGCAAGACGCTGATCATCGCCGGCACGATCACCAGCGTGTGCATGGCTTTCCCGAGCATCAGCGCGGTTGCCGACGGGTACAAGGTCTTCGCGGTCATCGACGCGTCCGGCACCTATTCGAAGATGGCGCAGGAGATCACGCTTGCTCGTGTCGTCCAGGCCGGCGTCGTGCCGATGGACACCGCGGCGGTAGCCTCGGAGCTCCAAAAGACCTGGAATCGCGACGACGCCCAGCAATGGGCGGAGGTCTACACGAGGATCTTCCCGCCCTATCAGCTCCTGATCGAGAGCTACACGAAGGCGCAGGAGGTTGAGAAGAACCAGGAGCAGCTCGACTCGCAGCGCAGCTGACGTCGGCTACGCCGGGTGGTGTGCCCCTTGGCGCCCGCCCGGCAGCTTCGGCCGCTTCATTCAAGGCGGTGGCCGAGCGGTCCCTATCATCGGGCCGGATCTCGTATCCGGTCCGATGATCTAACTTTCTGTGTTTGCAGCGGCTTTCCCGAAAACCGCAAGCCCCGGCCGTTGCCTTAACCGCCGCCTCGCGCAGAAATTTCCCCCGGACCCAACCCGTGCGGCCGTTGTACCGGACTTTGCACCATCGCCCCGCCCGAGCCACCCGTTGCTGCTTCGGGCTCATTCGCTGGCATTCCGCCAGAGATGGCACGCCGGTGCAGCCAAGATTCTGCAGCCGCCGGCCGTCGGACGGAACCACCCCCGTTCTGGCGGCTGACGGCTTCGGCGCCGCGCGCAGGGCGAGGACATCATGTCCGGCAATGCCGGTGACGGCCCAGAAATCTGGGCCAGCGACTTCGGACCTCGCCGGAATGACAGGCGAGCAGATCCCGACCAGGCAGGCGAACAGGGCCGAGCGAACTTTGACGATCAAGCGGCGCCTGTCCCTAAGCATCCTGCAGCTTGAACTCTAATAAAGTCGCGATTTGTAACCCTCCGCGAGATTCGCTTCGGCTTCCGCCACTCCGATCGCCTTGGTCTGTTCAGCCACGATGCGGCCGAGCGAAGGGAAGCTGTGCCGCGGAACCTGCGTCGCGGGGTCCCAGAGCTTCGAGCGGATCAACGCCTTGCCGCAATGGAAATAGGCTTCGTCGATCTCGACCAGCATGCCGGTGACCGGGGTGCGTTCCTGGACGGTCGAGGGTTCCAGCAGGCCCTGCTCGCGTGTGACTCTGGCACGGCCGTTCACCCGCAGGGTCTCGTTGATGCCGGGCACCATGAAGATCAGGCCGATGCCGGGCGACGCGAGGATGTTGCCAAAGGTGTCGACCCGGTTGTTGCCACGCCGGTCCGGGATCAGCAATGTCCTGTCGTCTAGGACCCTGACGAAGCCGGGTGCATCGCCGCGCGGGCTGGCATCGGCACCACCTGCACCGTCACCGCTGGCGATGACAAGGAAGGGCGAGAGCGCGATAAAGTCGCGGCAGAACTGATCAAGATGCTTCAGCACCTTGCTGTCGGCGATCGGGTTGACCGGGCCGATATGCGTCCGCAGTTCAACCGCATCCTCGATCAACGCTGCCGGCTCGGTGGCTGTCGCAGTCATGAAGTCCTCTCGCCCCTTGCATGGTGCCAACCGCGTGACGGGCTAAGCGATCGATTGTTGTGCAAGCTAGCGTCAGATCTCGGATGATGCCACCGCAGGCGGCGCGCCCGGATGCATGGCGGGGGTGCTTACCCAGCGGTACAGGCGATTCTTGCTGATGATGGTTGCTCAGTCCAGGGGGCGGGGCGTCACGGGCGAGCCCCCGGAGCCGTTCTTCAAACGGGGCTCTTCACGCCCTGCCTCTGGGCGGCGTGCTCTATCCGGCCAGCCGTCACCACGCCCGGGGAGGGGGAACGCTCGGGGCGAGCCGCCTGTCCGAGGCTGAGCGCGGCCTTGATCGGCAGATGATCGGAGGCGATCTGGGCGAGAGGGCTGTCGTGAACCTCGATGAGCGAAACCAGATCATGCGGGTTGGCGATGATGCGATCGAGCGACCAGACCGGAAAGCGCGTCGGGAAACTCGCCACGGCACCGTCGAGCGGTCCAAAATCCGGATGAAGCTCCTGCAGGGACGAGTGCCTGCCGATCCGCCACTCGTTGAAATCGCCCATCACCACGACCGGGCGGCCGTCGGGAGGCTCCGAGGCTGCGAGGATGCTCCGGACCTGGCGCGTCCGCGAGCGGTGCAGCAGGCCAAGATGCACGGCAATGATCCGTACCGGACCGGCGCGCAATGTCAGGTCGACGACCAGGCCGCCGCGAGGCTCGGCACCCGGCAGCACGAGTTGCTCGACCCTGTCGACCACGCCGTCTCGGAACAGCACCAGATTGCCATGCCAGCCATGCCCGTTGCGGGTGGCCCGGAGCGGCACGGCCGTGAGCCCGCATTCACGCTCCAGCGCGTGAAGGTCGAGCAGTCCCAGGCGCTCTCCGAAGCGTTGATCGACTTCCTGCAGCGCGATCACATCCGCATCGATCTCCTTGATGACGTTCATCGTGCGCCAAGGATTGAAACGCCGGTCGCGGCCCACACATTTGTGGATGTTATAGGAGGCGACCAGCGTGTTGCCGCGGCTCGCGCGGTGATCGCCGTTGGAATAGGATTTGCGCTGTTGCCGCAAAGCCGTGGCCATCAGCGGTCCGAGGGATTTGAGCCCCCGCGGGAGCCGACGTTTCCGGAACATGAACAACGGTTTCCTGAGGCGTTAGGCGGAAGGGTGATGGGCAGAGGTTTGTTTGTAACAGAACGATTCGTAATGCAGTCTGTTCAACCTGTCCCGGGCTGTTCTCGATACTGTGTCCGGCAAGCGGTCGTTCATCTGTCGTCCAGATCTAGCAGAGGAGAGATGGATCCAACCTTCGCCGCGAGTGCCCTAGTGGCTCCTCGCTGCGACGACCCGGCCTCTCCTCGACCATGATGCACTTGCTCCTGATCATCGTTGCATTCGCTGGCCTGCTCGCCCTGGCATCGGCCATCGCAACCTATTCCTATGGCCATTTCGCCCGGCGTGCGAAGGGGCCGCCGTCCAGCGCCCTGGCCGTCGCCGATGACGAGACGCTGCTGGACAGGATCCTCTCGCAGCTCGTCGCCGGGCGCGAGAACGAAACCGGCCTCCTGCTGCTCTCTGAAAATCTCGACGCTTTTGCGGCGAGGGCGGTTGCGGCCCGCAGTGCCGGGCGCAGCCTCGACCTTATGTACTATGTCTGGAAGAACGATCTGACCGGACTGCTTCTCGCCCACGAATTGTTGGCTGCCGCCGATCGTGGCGTGCGGGTGAGGCTGCTGATCGACGACATCAACACCCGCGGGCTGGACGGTGCCTATCTCTCGCTCGATGGGCATCCCAACATCTCGGTCAGACTGTTCAATCCGAGCCGGGCTCGGCGCGGTGGCTTGCGGCGCGGCATCGAGATGGTGCTGCGCGCGGTCTCCGTGACGCGGCGGATGCACAACAAGGCCTGGATCAGCGATGGTCGGCTGGCAATCGTCGGTGGCCGCAACATCGGCAATGAATATTTCGCCGCTGCCAAATCCTCCAACTTCCAAGACCTCGACGTTCTGCTCGTCGGAGCCGCGGTGAAGCAGACGGAAGCTGTCTTCGACGCCTTCTGGAACAGCGACGTGGTGATCCCGATCGATGCCCTGGTGACCTGGCGGCAACCGAAGCTGGCGCGCTTGCGCAACGCACTCGCGAAGCTGCTCAAGAGCGCTCGCGCGCGTCCCTATATCGAGCGTGTCCGCGAGCGCATGTCGCTGACGGACACGCTCAATCTCTCCGAGAAGATCCACTGGGCACGCGAGGCCAAGATCATTTCGGATCCACCCGAGAAGGCTTTCGGCGGCAAGCGGGAGAACTGGTTGCTGGGCGCGCTCATGCCCAGCATCGCCGCCAGCCGGGATGTGCTCGAGATCACGTCTCCCTATTTCATTCCCGGCAGCGACGGGACGGCGCAGTTGAGCGGTCTGGTCGCAAGGGGGGTCGATGTCGCGATCCTGACCAACTCGCTGGCGGCGACGGATGTCGCTGCAGTCCACGGGGCCTATGCCCAGTACCGCGAGCGTCTGTTGAAAGGAGGCGTGCGTCTCTACGAGCTGCAGCGCTATGCGAGCCGGCAGCAGATCTCCGTATTCGGCTCGAGCGGCGCCAGCCTCCACACAAAGGCATTCACGGTCGATCGGAAGACCGGCTTCATCGGCTCGTTCAATTTTGACCCGCGCTCGGCCTCGCTGAACACCGAGATGGGGGTGCTGTTCGAACAACCCGCACTGGTGGCCGAGATGCGGCAGCTCTTCAGGGCTGATACGGCGCCTGAAGTCAGTTACGAGCTCTCGCTCGAGGATGGCGGCCTGCACTGGAACGGCAAGCGCGACGGCAAGCCGCGGCGTCTCGGACATGAGCCGGATGCAAGCCCGTCCCGCCGCGCGCTGGCGTTCATCGTCGGCCTCTTGCCGATCCAGTCGCAGCTATAGATCCGCCAGAGCGATTTTCTGTCGAATGGAACCCGCCCTGTTCCACGAGCAGAACTCCGAGCGGCTTGACGCACCGGAATGGCGGACGGAAGCTGGCACCGCATGAGGAGATCGCGATGTCAGCCTTGACCGCCCTGCCTGATCTGGAAACCTTGAAGGGCAGGCTCTACTCCGCTGTCCTTTCCGATGTGCTCGATCAGCTCGGCTTTCCCAACCAGGCGGTGAAGCCGTTCGTGCGGCCGCTCGACGACGCGACGATGCTCTGCGGCTTCGCCCGGACGGGGCTCTACATGAAGCGCTATCACCTTGCCGAGGGCCATAATCCCTACGCGCTCGAGATGGATCTGATCGACAGCCTGAAACCCGGCGAGATTGCCGTGCTGGCCTGCGACGGGCCGACCGACCGGATCGCGCCCTGGGGCGAGCTCCTGACCACGGCCTCGATGGTGCGCGGCGCCGCCGGCTGCCTGACCGACGGGCTGGTTCGCGACGTGCGCCGCATCCGCGAGCTCGGCTTCCCGCTCTTCCATGGCGGCATCGGCCCGCTCGACACCAGGGGGCGGGCTGAGATGATGGCGGTCGACGAGGCCGTCGAAGTCGGCGGAGCAAGGGTCGAGCCGGGCGACTTTATCTTCGGTGATGCCGATGGCGTGGTGGTCGTGCCGCAGCGCATTGCCGAGGAGGTGGTGAAGCTCGCCCTTGCCAAGATCGAGGCGGAGGACACGACGCGCGAGGAGCTTCTCGCCGGCGCGAGCTTGCGCTCGGTTTTCGAACGGCACGGTGTGCTCTAGCGGGCACCTCCGTTTCGGGTCACGCCGAGCCCGGCGCCACCCCGACATAGCGCGCTCGCGGCCGGATGAGGCGGCCAGTCTGAAATTGCTCCAGGGCATGGGCGATCCAGCCGGTGCACCGTGCCGCAGCGAAAATCTGAAAGGGGGCGTCCTGCGGCAGGCCCAGTGTGGAAGCCAGGGCCGTCAAGGCAAAGTCTATGTTCGGAACGTCGCCGGTGATCGCTTCCGTGACGCGACGAATCTCCTGGTATTCGGCGGGAAGAGCGAAGGCCGACAGCAGCCCCCGCGCCCGGGGATCCCCTTCGGGATAGAGCGGGTGCCCGAACCCCGGTACCGGCGTCCCGAGCGCCAGCCGCGATTGGACCGCGGCCTCGACACCCTCCCGCCGCGCTTCGCCGAAGAAGGCGCGAACCCGGGCCGACATGCCGCCGTGCAAGGGGCCTGACAGCGCGGACAGCCCTGCCAGGACGCAGGCAGCCAGCGAGGCCCGTGTCGAGGCGGTGACGCGGACCGCGAAGGTCGATGCGTTCAGCTCATGGTCCGCCAGCAGGACGAGGCAGGTACGAATGAAATCGGCACCCGTCGGGTCGCAACCCCAGGCGCGCGCGATGCGGTCATGAATGGGGCCTTCGCCGGGACGGCCGGCAACCGCATCGACGAGTGCGTCCAGCACCGAGGCTGCTTCGAAATACAAGGCCTTCGGGGTCCGGCTGCCGATTACCGGGTCTGCTGCGGCGCGTGCCGCGATCATCGCGAACATCCGCTGATTGCCGGTTCCCGGGCCGACGATATTGAACTGGGGCGGAAAGCGCGCGTCGCCGCAGGCCCAGAGCAGGCGGGCGATATCCTCGAGACGGGCGGCCCGGGCCAGCGCTTCGGCATCCTGGCCGCGATACCACAGCCGCCCATGCGCGATCGTCGTGATGCTCGATGCCAGCACCGGCTCGCCCCAGGCGATGGCGTCCTCGGCAATCGCCGCGTTTCGTCGCCCTCGTGACTTCCGGTATTCCAGCCGCGCGACATCGGCAGCGCGGTAGAGGCTGCGCCGCGGGTCGCCGGTATCCGCCCGTGCTTCGATCCGCCCCCGGCTCACATAGGCATAGAGCGTCTGCGGCTTCAGCTGCAGACGCGTCATCACCTCCTGCGCGGTCAACCAGTCGCTCATTGCCATATATTGATTTTATTGTTCAAGATTGATTCTAGTTCGGTCCGAACCGATCCTCAAGGCAGTTCTTCAAGGGAGTGCCTGATGTCGGATGGGTTGGAAAATGTCGTTGCAGCACAGACGGTCCTGTCGGATGTGGACGGGGCAGCTGGCCAGCTGGTCATCCGGGGGCATCGTCTCGACGACCTTGCCGGCCGCGTGACCTTCGCCGAGGCGGCGCAGTTGATGCTGACTGGCTTCTTCGACGCATTGCCGCCCGGTGATGCCTTCGAAGCTGCGCTCGGCCAGGGCAGGGTGGATGTGTTCGGCGAGGTGGCCAGTCTCGATGAGACGCTTGTCCGGCGAGCTCCGGTCGAAGCGCTTCGCGCGCTGATGGCGCGGTTGGCCGATGGCGATGATGCTGCGACCGCCTTGCGCCTCCTGGCGGCACCGGCCGTCTTCACGCCGGCGATCATACGGCTGCAGCGCGGGCTCGCACCGATCATGCCCGATGGGCGGTTGGGCCACTCGGCCGATATCCTGCGGATGATGCGCGGCGAGGCAGCCAGCCCGGCGCAGGCCGCGGCATTGGATACTTATCTCGTCACGGTTTGCGATCATGGGCTGAATGCCTCGACCTTCGCCGCCCGTGTCGTCGCGTCGACGCAGGCAGGACTGGGGTCGGCCGTGCTGGCCGGGCTGAGTGCGCTGAAGGGCCCGCTGCATGGGGGAGCGCCCGGGCCGGTGATCGACATGCTCGACCAGATCGGCGAGGTGGGCAACGCACGAGCCTGGCTGGAAGCCGCGTTGCAGCGCGGTGATCGCCTGATGGGGTTCGGTCACCGCGTCTATCGCGTGCGTGACCCACGTGCCGACGCATTGAAGCGCGCGATACGCCAGCTCGATACGGATTCCGGCCGCCTCGCTTACGCGGAGGCGGTCGAGCAGGCCGCCTTGGCTATTCTTCGTGAGCGGAAGCCGAACCGCGCATTGCAGACGAATGTCGAATTCTACACCGCCCTCCTGCTCGAAGCGCTCGCATTCCCGCCCGACAGTTTCACCTGCGTCTTCGCAATGGGACGGACGATCGGCTGGATCGCCCATGCCCAGGAGCAGGTTGCCGGCGGTCGGCTCATTCGCCCGCAGTCAACCTATGTCGGTCCGGCGCCGAGACGCGCTGCCTGATGGGCTCGCTGCCGTGAGCGTCGGCTGCCGCCATCAGCTGCATTGCTGCAGTTGCCGCGAGGCGGCGGTCACGCCGTCCAGCGAGAAGGTGTAGCTGGTCTCATTGCCGCGGGCCGAGCGCGCTGCGAGCACCATCTCGTCGCCAGCCTTCATCGCCGCGAACAGCTCGCCCTCGCGTTCGACGCGCTGGAGCCAGGCATTGCGGCCGGCGGTCAGCATGCGGAAGCGCTCCTCGCCGATCGTGACCTCGACGGTCGAATCCTTGGCGAAGTCGTACCCGGTCTGGAAACTCGACTCCGTGCGGCCAGCGCTCTCGCCGCTCTGGACGAAGAAATACACGTCGCCATGGCGAAGCTCGGCAGGTTTCTCAGCGATTGGGTTGCTGGAGATATAGCAACGTTGGCTATTACCGCTCGCATAGGACGAGGCATTCCAGTTCTTGAACTGACCGAGCGGCTTGGCCGGATTCGCCATTGCTCCGGTCGAAACCGCGAGGAATACGAAGGTCGCCGGGATCGCCAGTCTCATCATTGCTTCATCTCCTTTTGTGTTCTCAAGGGATGGAACCTGAAGCCTAACGAGGCGTAAACAAGGCGGCGGAAAGCGCGTGCGACCTTGCGGCGCAGCGGCACGCGCCCGCGGCTGCTTTCGGCATCGCCCGGCGGGGCGAAAGTCGGCGGAATGTCGCGAGATGCGTAACGTTGAGGAAGAAGCGGCGCTCCGCGAAGTTGCCGTCGCAGGCTACGGACACACTGGCGCCGGTCTACCCTGACTGTGAGACCTGACTGCGAGACGTGGCTGTGCGCCTCGGTGCGTCAGCTTCGGGCCTTACGTCCCGCGGGCCGTACGCAGAGCGGAGGGGCCGCATCCGCGCTCGATGATTGGAACGACCGGAATTCACCGGCAGGCACATGGCCGGTCGTGCAATTTCACGCGAATCAAGGCGCCAGCCGGCGTTTCCTCGACACCTATTCCGCCGCTTGTGCGGGGGCCTTGGCGGGCTTCTTCAGCGGTCGGCGCTCCAGCACCTCCTTGAGGAACCGGGCGGTATGGCTGCGGCTGACCTTGACGACATCCTCCGGCGTGCCCTGAGCCACGACCTCGCCGCCGCCATCGCCACCTTCCGGACCCATGTCGATGATCCAGTCGGAGGTCTTGATGACCTCGAGATTGTGCTCGATCACCACCACCGTATTGCCCTGCTCGACCAGCTCATGCAGCACTTCCATGAGCTTGGCGACATCGTGGAAATGCAGGCCGGTCGTCGGCTCGTCCAGGATGTAGAGCGTGCGGCCGGTGGCACGCTTCGAGAGTTCCTTCGACAGTTTCACGCGCTGGGCTTCGCCGCCGGACAGCGTGGTCGCCTGCTGGCCGACATGGACATAGCCGAGGCCGACGCGGGAGAGCGTTTCCATCTTGTCGCGGATCGAGGGCACGGCCTTGAACAGGTCCTTCGCCTCCTCGACGGTCATGTCGAGCACATCCGCGATCGAGCGCTCGCGGTATTTCACCTCGAGCGTTTCACGGTCGTAACGCTTGCCCTTGCAGACATCGCAGGTGACGTAGACGTCGGGCAGGAAATGCATCTCGATTTTGATGACGCCGTCGCCCTGGCAGGCTTCGCAGCGCCCGCCCTTGACGTTGAAGGAGAAGCGCCCCGGCTGATAGCCGCGCGCCTTCGCCTCGGGCAGGCCGGCGAACCATTCGCGCATCGGCGTGAAGGCGCCGGTATAGGTCGCGGGATTGGAGCGCGGGGTGCGGCCGATCGGCGACTGGTCGATGTCGATGACCTTGTCGAGATGCTCCATGCCCTCGATGCGATCATGCTGGGCGGGATGCTCGATCGAGCCGTTGAGCTTGCGGGCGACGGCCTTGTAGAGCGTGTCGATGACCAGCGTCGACTTGCCGCCGCCGGAGACGCCGGTGATGCAGGTGAAGAGCCCGAGGGGGATCTCGACGGAGACGTCCTTGAGGTTGTTGCCCCTGGCGCCGACGATCTTGAGCGAACGCCCCTTCTGCGGTTTGCGGCGCTTGGCCGGCACCGGCACCGAGAGCTCGCCCGTGAGGTAGCGGCCGGTCAGCGAGTTCGGGTCGGCCAGGATCTGCTCCGGCGTGCCCTTCGAGACGATCTCGCCGCCATGGATGCCGGCTCCGGGGCCGACATCGACGACGTAGTCGGCGGTCAGGATCGCGTCCTCGTCATGCTCGACGACGATCACGGTATTGCCGAGGTCGCGCAGGCGCCGCAGCGTCCCGAGCAGGCGCTCATTGTCGCGTTGGTGCAGGCCGATCGAGGGCTCGTCCAGCACATAGAGGACGCCGGTGAGGCCCGAGCCGATCTGCGAGGCGAGGCGGATACGCTGGCTCTCGCCGCCCGAGAGCGTGCCGGAGCCGCGCGCCAGCGTCAGATATTCCAGCCCGACGTCGAGCAGGAAGGTCAGGCGGTCGCGGATCTCCTTGAGGATGCGCGTCGCGATCTCGGTCTGCTTCGGCGTGAGATGGCGCGGCAGATCGGAGACCCAGGCCAGCGCATCGCGAACCGAGAGGCGGGAAATCTCGCCGATATGACTACCGGCGATCTTCACCGCCAGCGCCTCGGGCTTCAGGCGAAAACCGTTGCAGGCGGCGCAGGGCGTCTCGGACATGAAGCGGCCGATTTCCTCACGCGCCCAGTCGGACTCCGTCTCCTTCCAGCGCCGCTCCATGTTTGTGATGACGCCCTCGAAGGGCTTCTTCACCTCATAGGCGCGCAGGCCGTCATTATAGGCGAACCGCACCGGCTCGGTGCCGGTGCCGAACAGGATGGCATCGTGCGCCTGCTTCGGCAGCTCGGACCAGGGCTTGGTCATCGAGAAGCCGAAATGCTTGGCGAGCGCGTCCAGTGTCTGGCCGTAATAGGGCGAGGTCGACTTGGCCCAGGGCGCGATCGCCCCCTTCTTCAGTGAGATGGAATTGTCGGGCACGATCAGATTGGCATCGATGCGCATCTCGTGGCCGAGACCATCGCAGGTCGGGCAGGCGCCGAACGGGTTGTTGAATGAAAAGAGCCTGGGCTCGATCTCGGGGATGGTGAAGCCGGAGACGGGGCAGGCGAATTTCGAGGAGAAGGTGATGCGCCTGGCCTCGCCGCTCTCCTCCTTCTCGTCGGCATATTCGAAGACCGCGATACCCTCGGCGAGCTCCAGAGCCTGTTCCAGCGAGTCGGACAGGCGTGCGGCGAGGTCGGGGCGTATGACGATGCGGTCGACCACCACGTCGATGTCGTGCTTGAACTTCTTGTCGAGGGCGGGAGCGTCCGGGATCTCGTAGAACTGGCCGTCGATCTTGACGCGCTGGAAGCCGCGCTTCAGCCAGTCGGCCACTTCCTTGCGGTATTCGCCCTTGCGACCGCGCACCACGGGCGCCAGCAGATAGCCGCGCGTCTTCTCCGGCAACTCCAGCAGCCGGTCGACCATCTGGCTGACCGTCTGGCTCTCGATCGGCAGGCCCGTCGCCGGCGAGTAGGGGATGCCGGCACGTGCCCAGAGCAGGCGCATGTAGTCGTGGATCTCGGTGACGGTGCCGACTGTCGAGCGCGGGTTCTTCGAGGTCGTCTTCTGCTCGATCGAGATGGCCGGCGAGAGSCCSTCGATCWGGTCSACRTCSGGCTTSYKCATCAKCTCGAGGAACTGGCGSGCATAGGCCGAGAGGGACTCGACATAGCGGCGCTGGCCCTCGGCGTAGATCGTGTCGAAGGCGAGCGAGGATTTGCCCGAGCCTGAAAGGCCGGTGAAGACCACGAGCTTGTCGCGCGGAATCGCCAGGTCGACATTCTTGAGATTGTGCTCGCGCGCGCCGCGCACGGAAATCACGCGTGCATTCGGATCGGCCGCGCGGTTGCGGTCGAACATGTCCTCAAGCGTGGCGGCTTGTTCAGCCAAAGAGGTCTTGCGGGCCATCGGGGCGTCCGTTCGGGTAAGGCGTAGAGATAGGGCAAATGCCCGGCCATGCCAGCCTCACGGCGGTCTGGCAGGCATGAATATCATGCAGCGGGATAGGCTGCTGTCTTTCTCCTGACAATTCGCGTCAGGAGTAGGGCGTCCGGTTTGGCGATCGGTGCCGCCGTCCGCCGAGGCTCGTCCGACCTCCGGCGGCTGCCTCGCGAATCCTGATGAAGACAGGGGACAACTCTGCAAAACGAGCTTGAACAAAGCAAGAACATTGTTGATAGTGACGTCTGCGGGCGCTAGGGTCCGGCTCCGGTCGTCGATCGGATTTGCAGATGTGCGCAGGAAATGGAGCCTCTCATGGCTGGTAGCGTCAACAAGGTCATTCTGGTCGGTAATCTCGGGCGCGACCCCGAGGTGCGCCGGCTCGGCAGCGGCGAGCCGGTCGTCAATCTGCGCATCGCCACGTCCGAGACCTGGCGCGACAAGCAGTCCGGTGAGCGCAAGGAAAAGACCGAGTGGCACTCGGTGGTGATCTTCAACGAGAATCTCGCCAAGGTCGCGGAGCAGTATCTGAAGAAGGGCTCGAAGGTTTACATCGAGGGCCAGCTCCAGACGCGCAAGTGGCAGGATCAGTCCGGCGTCGAGAAGTACACGACCGAAATCGTGCTGCAGCGCTTCCGCGGCGAACTCACCATTCTCGACAGCCGCGGGCAGGGCGGATCGGACGAGTATGGCGAGGGCGGCGGTTCGGTCGAGGACCGTTCGGGCGGCGGCGGTTCCTTCGGGCGTTCGAGCCCGATGGGCAGCGGTGGCGGCTCGCGCCAGCCGGCTATGTCCAGCGGCGGCGGCGGGCGTTCGTCGAGCACCCACCTGGACGACGATATCCCGTTCTAGGGCAAGCGAGGGCGAACCGCTTTGCGGATCGCAATCTCCTCAGGATCAGAAGGTCGCTCCCGACCGTTCGGAGCGGCCTTTTTGTTGGTATCCGAAGGACGGGGCGGCTCTCCCTCCATCATTGCCAAGAGCGGCAAGCGGCATTCGATGACTTAGATCGCGAATCTCGGTGCGAGATTGCATTTATTCGCGCTCGAGCAGTCAGACCCGACCGCCGTCCAGGCGCGAAGGACCGTCTATCGGGCACCCGCAATAACGAGTGGGCTGAAGCTGCGCTGTCGCGCAAGCTGAGGAACGGACTTGAGCGCGGAGCTTCCCGACCTTCTAGAACGTCAGGCGCGTCTGACGCGCGCGCCGGGCCTAGCCGTGACTGCGCGCCGCTTAGAACATCGGACCGGATATCATATCCGGTCCGATGTTCTAAGCTTCTGTGTTTGCATCGGCTTTCCCGAAAACCGCAATCTACTTTTCGGGCCGATGCTTTAGCCGTCATAGGCCCTCTGAAGCGCGGCGATGTCGATCTTCTGCATCTGCATCATCGCCTGCATGGCCCGGCCGGCCTTCTCCTGTTCGGGACTGCTCAACAGCTTGGGCAGCACTGACGGGATGACCTGCCAGGAGATGCCGAACCTGTCCTTCAGCCAGCCGCATTGCTGGATCTGTCCACCGTCTCCGAGCCTGTCCCAGTAGTAATCGACCTCGTCCTGGGTTTCGCAGTTCACATAGAGCGAGATCGCTTCCGTGAACTTGAAGCGTGGGCCGCCATTGAGTGCCGTGAATTGCAGGCCTTCGAGCTCGAAGGATGCGGCCATAGGCGAGACGCCGCCGAGCTTCGAATTCTTGAAGATGGAGGTGTAGAATTTTGCCGCCTCCTCAGCCTGGCCATCGAACCACAGGAACGGGGTGATCTTCTGCATGGTCGTCTCCTCCTCTTGCTTGCTGAGCGCGGGGCGGTCGCCCGAATGCTGCGAGTGCAGGGCTTCCGGAACTGATCGGTGAAACGGCTCAGGTGGAATGGCTCAGGCGGCCTGCCGCCTTTCAGCGAACAGGGTGTCGAGCTTCCCGTAGCTTGCGGCGACGCCTTCCTTCATGCCGCTCCTGAGCGCGCCGTCGCGGGCCTCGCGCGAGGAATAGAGTACGGTCAGCGCGAGTTCGGTCTTGCCCGCCTGCTCCGTCAGAACCAGCGTCGCGATGGCCTCGCCCCCGGTCCAGTCCTGGTCGAACAGTTCGGTTCGGACGATACGCTCAGGGCGCGCGATCTCGCGGTAGATCCCGCCCATTCCCATCACGGTGCCGTCCGGTCCGTGCCAGACGTGGCGGAAGCTGCCGCCGACCCGAAAATCGACCTCGCAATGCTGCAGTGACCAGCCTGGAGGGCCGCTCAACCACCTCTTCAGCAGCTCAGGCCGGTTCATGGCCTCGAAGACCAGCTCGCGCGGTGCGTTGAAGAGGCGGGTCATCAGGACCTCGCGGTCGCTGGGCGTCGAGACGGACAGATCGGCGGTCGTCATCATCGTCACTCTCCTTTGGGTTTCATGCCTTTCTCGGCCTTCATCTCGTCGAGAAGGAGGTCGAGGCGCTGGAAGGTCGTCTCCCAGAACTGGCGATAGCCTTCGAGCCAGCCATTTGCGTCGGCGAGAGCTTGGGGCTCGAGCCGGCAGGGGCGACGTTGTGCGTCCCGTCCGCGCGAAATCAGTCCAGCGCGCTCCAGCATCTTGAGATGCTTGGAGATGGCCGGCTGGCTCATAGCGAAGGGCTGGGCCAGCTCGGTCACCGAAGCCTCGCCAAGGGCGAGGCGTGCCAGGATCGCCCGCCGTGTCGGATCGGCCAGGGCGGCGAAGGTGGTGTCGAGCCGGCTGGATGGCGTCATTTAATTACCAATTGGTTATATAACGTAGTTGTTATTTAACGTGGCGCAGCCGTTGTCAAGGCTGAGGGCGGGCAGCCCGGCCCTTCCGATCGATCTGTCATGCGGGGCAGGCATCTCCGCCCCGGCGTGTGAAATCCTTGTGCGCAATGGGGGAACGGGCGTATGTGCAGCGCTCATGAGCAACACTGATCCCGCCGCCTCAGCCCTGTCCGTCTGGATCGCGCTGGAAAGCCCCACCCATCACGCTCCTGGCGTGAACGGCATGATGGACCTCGTCGCCAAGGAGGTCGAAGGCCTGCCGATCGCGGTCGAGCGCCTGCCGGGGCGCGACGGCCTCGGAGACAGCGTGATCCTGAGGGCCGGGCTCGATAATGGCGAGAAGGCCATTTCGGTCATGTCACATCTCGACACGGTCCACCCGGTCGGGACGAGTGCCAAGGATTTGCCTGTCCGGATCGAGGGCGACAGGCTCTATGGTCCTGGCGTCTATGATATGAAGGGCGGTGCCTGGCTCGCCCTGCAAGCCTTCAAGGATGTGGCCAAGGCGGGCTCGGCCAAGCGGCCGATGATCTTCCTGTTCACGCCCGACGAGGAGATCGGCTCGCCGACCACCCGTTCGGTGATCGAGGATATCGGGCGGCAGTCGGCGGCGGTGCTGGTCACCGAGCCGGCGCGCGAAGGTGGCCGCATCGTCACGGCCCGCAAGGGTGTCGGCCGCTTCGACGTCAGGCTCGAGGGGCGCCCGGCCCATTCAGGCTCACGCCATGCTGACGGACGCAGCGCCATCCGCGAGGCGGCGCATCAGATCCTCGCCATCGAGGGCATGACGGACTATGCGCGCGGCATCACCACGTCGGTCGCCTTGATCGGCGGCGGCACGGCGGCGAACGTGATTCCGCAGCATGCCTGGTTCAGCGTCGATGTGCGCGTCACCACGCTTGCCGACGGTCAGATGATGGAGAACCGCATTCTTGGGCTCACGCCCCGCGATCCCGATGTGAAGATCACGGTGACGGGCGGCATGAATCGGCCGCCCTATGAGAAGTCGAGCACGGTCGCGCAGTTGTTCGAGACAGCGCGTGGCGTTGCAGCGAAGGTCGGCTTCGATCTTCAGGACTGCCCGATGACCGGTGGTGGTTCCGACGGCAATTTCACGGCGGCGCTCGGCGTGCCGACGCTGGATGGTCTCGGCATCGACGGCAATGGCGCCCATACGCTCGAGGAATACGCCCTGATCTCCTCGATCGCACCGCGTCGAGCCCTGATCAAGGGGCTGCTCGAAACGGTCTGAGCGCTCGGCTTCCCGCTTCCGCTTCTGCCCGAAATCCGCTCTGATGCTTCCCAAGGCCGCGTGACGGCTGTCCTTGGGAAGGGAAGCGGCATGAAGAACTGGATCGCAGGCGCCCTTGGCGCTGCTTGCATGGTGGTGGCGGGAATGGCAGCGGCACAGGACCTGATGGTCGAGAAGAAGGTGTTCGAGCTGCCGAGCTTCACGACGCAAGGCGGGCGCACACTCAAGAACGTCAAGGTCGGCTGGGAGAGCTACGGCACGCTCAATGCCGACAAGTCGAATGCGATCCTGATCTGCCATTTCTTCTCGGGCAATTCGCATGCCGCCGGCAAGTACGACGCAAGGGATGCCGCGCCAGGCTACTGGGATGCGATTGTCGGTCCCGGCAAGGCGATCGACACCAATAAGTACTTCGTCCTGTCCTCCGATACGCTGGTGAACCTCAACACCGGCGATCCGAAGACGACGACCACCGGCCCGGCTTCGCTCAATCCCGATACCGGGAAGCCCTACGCGCTCGATTTCCCGATCGTCACGGTCGGCGACTTCGTCAATGTCCAGAAGGCACTGGTCGAGAGCCTGGGTATCAGGAAGCTGGCGCTGGTCGCCGGCCCATCCATGGGCGCGCTCCAGACCTGGGAATGGGCAGCAAGCCATCCGGAGATGGTCGCCAAGGCGATGCCGGTCATCGGCGCGGCCGAAGCCGATGCGCAGCTCATCGCCTGGCTCGATGTCTGGGCGGCGCCGATCCTGGTCGATCCCAACTGGAACAAGGGCGACTATTACGGTGGCACCCCGCCCAATGCCGGCCTCGCCAAGGCGCTGGCAGTGGTGACGCTGCAGGCGAACCACCGTGACTGGACCAATGGCACCTTCGGGCGCAGGCCCGCCAAGGAAGGTGAGGACCCCGCCAAAGCGCTCGGAAACAGGTTCCAGGTCCAGAGCATTCTCGACAATGCCGGTGAGGCGCGCGCCAAGCTGTCAGACGCGAACCATTTCCTCTATCTCGTGAAGGCCAACCAGCTTTTTGCCGCTGGCGGAACCTCGCTCGCCAATGGCGCGTCGAAGATCAAGGCGCCGGTGCTGCTGATCACGCAGCCGAAGGATCTGGTCTTCACTGCGGATACCATCGCCAGCACGGTCGATGGCATGAAGCAGGGCGGCGTCGACATCTCCCACATCACCATCCAGGGCTCGCGTGGGCATCTCGACGGCGTCATCTCGATGAAGCAGGCCGAAGGGGCGATCCGGGCCTTCCTGGAGAAGTGAGGCGCGTCGGCGTCTCATGCTCGGTCCTGCACAGGGCATGGGCCTTTGAACGATGATGAGCGGCACATGCGCCGATGAACGGGCAAGCCTGGCCATGACTGTGATGCCCCTTTCAAGGGGGGCGGCCACGTCCTAGCCGCCTCCGACCACGGCCCGCACGCCATCGATGACGAATTGCACGGCGAGCGCGGCAAGGATCACGCCGAGCAGACGGGTCAGAACGACATTGCCGGTGACACCAAGGAGGCGCGCAATCGGCGTCGCCATGAGGAAGGTCACGAGGCATGAGGCGATCACCAGCCCGCAGATGACCGCCAGCGAGCCGAGCATGGCGAGATCGCCATTGGCGCGTCCGGCGAGCAGCATCATCGCGGTCAGCGAGCCGGGGCCTGCCATCAGGGGGATGGCGAGCGGGAAGGCGGCAACGTTGCGGATGTGGTCGAGAGTGATTGCGGTCTCGGCCGTCGCCTGCTTGCGCTCGTTGCGGCGCTCGAACACCATCTCGAACGAGATCCAGAACAGCAGCAGCCCGCCTGCGATGCGGAAGGCCGGCAGCGAGACGCCGAGCGCCTTCAGCACGATATCGCCCGCAAGTCCGAAGAAGGCCATGATGCCGAAGGCGATGATGCAGGCGCGCACCGCGACCTGCCTGCGCTCGTCGGCCGACATGCCGCGCGTCAGGGACAGGAAGATCGGTGCGAGACCCGGCGGATCGAGGGTGACCAGCAGTGTGACGAGGGCGGAGGTGAGATATTCCAGGAACATCGTGGAGCTTAGGCATGCTGCCGAGCCCGCGTCACTAGGCGTAGGAGCGAAATTTGCCGAGCGGTTTTCCGGCTCCGTCACGCGCTCGCGCCGGTCAAACATGGCGGCAATGTGGGAGGGCTCGGAAAGTGAGTCAAAAACGACTCGTAACGCGTTGACAAGGAACGGTTTTAATTTCTCTGGAGAGATTCGTCTTTTGCTGGCTTCGCGGGGCGGAATCGGATAGCCAGAAGCTTGAAAAATCGTAGAAAACGGGACCTCATCCCTTGAGCGAAGACGACAACGGCACGCGCGGCGGCCAGCCGGAAGACGCGCATTTCGGCGGCGACATCAAGCCGATCGCCATCACTGACGAGATGAAGAAGAGCTATCTCGATTACGCCATGAGCGTGATCGTCAGCCGCGCTCTTCCCGACGTCCGCGACGGCCTGAAGCCGGTGCACCGGCGCATCCTGTTCTCGATGCACGAGAACAAGAACCTGCCGGACCGGCCCTATACCAAATGCGCCCGCATCGTCGGCGATACGATGGGTAAGTACCATCCGCACGGCAACATGGCGGTCTATGACGCGCTGGTCCGCATGGCGCAGGATTTCTCGCTGCGCCTGCCCTTGATCGACGGTCAGGGCAATTTCGGCTCGATGGATGGCGATTCCGCGGCGGCCGATCGTTATACCGAGGCCAGGCTCGACAAGGCGGCGATGCCGCTGCTCGAGGATCTCGACCTCGACACCGTCGATTTCCAGCCGAACTATGACGGCAAGGAGCATGAGCCGCGGGTTCTGCCGGCGCGTTATCCGAACCTGCTCGTCAACGGCGCGGGCGGCATCGCGGTCGGCATGGCGACCAATATTCCGCCGCATAATCTCGGCGAGGTGATCGATGCCTGTATCGCGCTTATCGACGATCCCGAGCTCTCGATCGACGACCTGATCGAGATCGTACCTGGTCCGGACTTCCCGACCGGCGCCTCGATCATGGGCAAGAGCGGTATCCACTCCGCCTATCACACCGGTCGTGGCTCGATCGTGATGCGGTCCAAGACGCATATCGAGGAGCTGCGCAAGGAGCGCGAGGCGATCATCGTCACCGAGGTTCCCTACCAGGTGAACAAGGCTTCGATGGTCGAGAAGATCGCCGATCTGGTTCGCGAGAAGCGGATCGAAGGCATTTCCGATCTGCGTGACGAATCCAGCCGCGAGGGCGTGCGTGTCGTCATCGAGGTCAAGCGCGACGCCATGGCCGATGTCGTGCTGAACCAGCTCTACCGTTATACGCCGTTGCAGACTTCGTTCGGCGCCAACATGGTCGCGCTCAATGGCGGTCGGCCGGAGGTGTTGAACCTCAAGGACTTCATCTCGGCCTTTATCGAGTTCCGCGAGGAGGTCGTCTCCCGGCGCACACGCTACCTGCTCAACAAGGCGCGCGAACGCGCCCATGTGCTCTGCGGCCTTGCCACCGCCGTCGCCAATATCGACGAGGTCATCCGCCTGATCCGCACCGCGCCGACCCCGGCGGCTGCGCACGCCTCGCTGATGGATCGCAACTGGCCGGCCGAGGATATCGCGCCGCTGATCGCACTGGTCGACGATCCGCGTCATCCGCTCAACCCGGACGGCACCTATCGCCTGTCCGATGCGCAGGCCAAGGCGATCCTCGAATTGCGCCTTGCTCGCCTGACCGCCCTCGGCCGCGACGAGATCGGCGAAGAACTCGCCAAGCTCGCAACCGAGATCGCGGATTATCTCGAGATCCTGCGCTCACGCGCCCGTATCCAGTCGATCATCAAGACCGAGCTCACCGAGGTGAAGGCTGCCTTCGCCACGCCGCGTCGCACGGTGATCCAGGACTGGGGTTCGGATCTCGACGACGAGGACCTGATCGCGCGCGAGGACATGGTGGTGACCGTGTCCCATGCCGGTTACATCAAGCGCGTGCCGCTCTCGACCTATCGGGCGCAGAAGCGTGGCGGCAAGGGCCGTTCGGGCATGTCGACCAGGGACGAGGATTTCGTCACCCGGCTCTTCGTTGCCGACACCCATACGCCGATCATCTTCTTCTCCTCGCGCGGCCAGGCCTACAAGGAGAAGGTCTGGCGGTTGCCGCTGGCGGCGCCGAATGCACGCGGCAAGTTCCTCAACAACATGCTGCCGCTGGAGAAGGATGAGCGCATCACCACGGTGATGCCGTTGCCGGAGGATGAGGAGAGCTGGGAGCGGCTCGACGTGATGTTCGCGACCCGGACGGGCAATGTCCGCCGCAACAAGCTCTCGGACTTCGTGCAGGTCAATCGCAACGGCAAGATCGCGATGAAGCTCGACGAGGGAGACTCCATCGTCGACGTCCAGATCTGCTCGGAGCATGACGACGTGCTGCTGACCACGGCGGCCGGCCAGTGCATCCGCTTCGCCGTGCCCGAAGTGCGCGTTTTCAAGGGGCGCGACTCGACCGGCGTGCGCGGCATCAACCTCGCCGATGGCGACGAGGTGATCTCGCTTGCCATCCTGCATCATCTCGATGCGACGCCGGATGAGCGCGCCGCCTATCTCAAGCGCGCTGCTGCTGCCCGCAAGGCCCTGAATGGCGAAGGCGACGACACCTCCGAGCCGGTCCAGGCGAGCGAGGGCGAGGAGGCCGCCAGCGATATCGAACTCGGCCAGGAGAAATATGCCGAGATGGGTGCTGCGGAGCAGTTCATCCTGACGGTGTCCGAGAAGGGCTACGGCAAGCGCACCTCGTCCTTCGAGTACCGGGTCACCGGACGCGGGGGCAAGGGCATCGTCGCCATGGTGGTGAACGAGCGCAACGGCAAGCTGATCGCCTCCTTCCCGGCGGTCGATACGGACCAGATCATGCTCGTGACCGATGGCGGGCAGGTGATCCGCGTGCCGGTCGACAAGGGACCGGACAACCGCATCCGCATTGCCGGCCGCTCGACCCAGGGTGTCACGGTGTTCAACACCGCAGCCGGTGAGAAGGTCGTCTCGGTCGAATGCATCGGTGATGCAGGGGACGACGAGGCCGAGGACGAAGGCCCTGCGCCTGCGGACGAGCCTGCTCAGGAAGGCTGAAGCCGGCTTGTTTCAGGTTTGAAATGACCTGAAGCTTGGGCTGTGGAACAACCGAGGCATGATGTCGAACATTCTCGACGTCATGCCGCCAGGACCGCGACAAGAACAGACAGCCAGATCGCAAACACGCCCAGGGCGAAGGCCCGCCGGGCGGGTACGACCTTCTCGTCACTATCTGCTGATACGGGTGTGGTTGCGATCCAGGTGACCGAGCCCAGTGAGGCAAAGCCGGCAAAGGCCAGGGTGACGATGACGATGTCGAGCCGCCGCCATGGCACCGGCTCATGCACACCCCAGTAGCCGAGGAACGCCATCCCCATTGCAAACATGGTGGCTGAGGCGGAACAGAGCCCGACGATCGATCCCGTTGGTGCACGCATGGCGTGGTTTCCGCGCTGACTGCGATGAGGAAACACCCGGTCCGTGGACAGGTCAATTGCGAGGCTGCGGGGGCAGGCCGCGGCTCAAATCTGCGCGGGTGGTGGCTGACTAAGCCGGGCGACCGTCAGCGCGTCAGGAGATTTGGCAGGGTGCTGCCGGCAGGACGCAAGGTGGCTTCCGAGTTGAGCGCCAGCGATGGACCTTCGAGCGGGCCCTGCAGGACGAGGGGCACCGTCAGGGAGCCGCTCTGCTGGGCCAGCTGGCCGGCCATCTCGATCCAGCCTTGCTGCAGGAATGCCTGGCCTGCGAGCGTGAGACGATAGGTCGGGCCCGTCATCTGGGCATCAGTGATTGTCGCGATGCCATCGGCGACATTCGCCGTAGCGCTCGCGCTGTCGAATGGCGTCTTGCCCTGCCGCCATTCCCGCAGGGCCGCCACAGGATTGCGCTCGGCACGACGCAGCAGGTCGATGAAAGCAAAGCCGCCAAGCTCGCCTTGACGCAGACTGAGGCTCGCCTTTCCGTTCAAGGAGGCGAGAACGGCCTCGGCCGTGGTGCCCGTGCCATCCAGCGCGAACTGCAGATTGCCTTGCCCGCTCAGTCTCGGCAGTTCGGGCAGGTCGGTTGCGCTTTGCCCGAGATTGATCCGGTCGAGATTGCCTTGCAGCTTCACGTCGATGGTGTTCGGGGTCGCACTCGCAAGCAGGCGGCCCTTGACGCTGCCGCCATAGGCAGTCGCGCGAAGCAGCCCGGCCTCGAAGCGGCCCTTCTTGACGAGCAACTGGGTCGCGACATCACTGAGACGGGCGCCGCCGAGGCGGGCGGCATCCACCGAGACGCGCAGGTCGATGTCATGCGCCGTCCAGGCCTCGAATTCGAGCGGCGTCGGGTTGGCGAGCCCGGTGCCGGGTTTGGGCAGGCCGAGCCGATTGGTCATGCGGCCAAGATCGAGCGTCGCGCCGGCGAGTGTTCCGGAGAGGGACCAGCGTTGGCCGGCTTCGCCGAGCATGATCGCGCCGTCGAGGCGGTCCCCGTCGAAGATGGCGCTTGCGTTGCTGAGCGAGATCTCGTTGGCCTTGATCTGGGCTTCAGCGGCGATGCTGAGCTGTCCGATGGCAGGCGCGAGGCGGGGCGTTTCACCGAACCAGTCGAACAGTTCCGGGAGCGACGGCGTCGAGAGGCTCAATTGCCCATTGAAGACCGGCTCGCGCAGGCCGGATCGTATGCCGTCAAGGCGCAGGTTCATCCGTTCGGAGGTCGCGGACAAGGAGAGCCTGGCGCTTTCCCCGGCGACCGGCCAGACAACACTGAGATTGGTCGCGACGCCGCGCCAGGTCACGGAGCCCGAGGCGATGATCGGCTCCTCGGGGTCGCGGTCCTCGATGATCAGATTGACATCGCGCAGGATGGTGCGGATCGCGCCTTCGGCCCGCGCAAAGACCGAACCCGAAATGATCACGATCCGGCTCTGGTTCGTGAGGCTGGTGAGATAGGCAAGGGGCGGCGCGAGCCATTCCGAGAGCTCATCGTCCCTGCCTGAAACTGTGGCATCGATTTGGGGAGAGATCAGATCGATCCGGTCGAAGGAGAGGCGCCCTGCCAGAAGCGGCAGCAGGCGGGCGCGGGCCTTGAGCTGCGACGCCTTGCCGGAGAGCAGGCCGTCATGTTGCTTGAAGCTGACTTGCGAGAGCTCGACCCGCGGCAAAGGCAGAAGGACGATGCTCGCATGCTCGAGGCTGGTCACCTTGAGGCCGGTGCGATCCTCGATGCGGGCAACGACATGTCGCTCGACCAGCCCAACGGCAACGCCCCAGGATTGCAGGCCAAGCAGCACCAGGCCGATGGCGAGCGAATAGGCGAGAATGGAAACGCGTCGTGTCATGGGCCTTCGGCCGGGCTGCAACCGGAATCGAACCGGAGGTCAAGCTAAAATTGTTTATGACGATGCCGGGCGGCTTGTCGAGTTGAGGAGCCTATTTCCGGCATACAAGCTGTGGATCGGCAAAGAGAGCCGCAACGCCTTACGGTGTCACCCCTTCGTGCCACCGGCTCGTGCCAGAATGATGGCGGGATAGAGGCCGGCGATCACGATCAGCAACGCGGCCAGCGCTCCGTCTTCGAACATGCCGCGTGAGGCATGTCCGTAGACGATGGTTGCGAGCGTGTCGACGTTCAGCGGTCGCAGCAGCAGCGTCGCGGGCAGCTCCTTCAGACAGTCGACGAATACGAGCAAGGCGGCCGCAGCGATGGCAGGGCGAGCGAGCGGCCAATGCACCTGCCGCAACACCTCGCCCGAGCTTGAGCCGAGGGCGCGCGCGGCATCGTCGATCCTCGGCGAGATCCGGGCGAGACCGCTCTGGATGCCGGAGATCGCGATCGACAGGAAGCGTACGACATAGGCAATCACGAGAGCGGCACCCGAGCCGATCAGGATGAGACCAGGACTGACGCCGAACAATGCGGAGACGGTGTCGGCGACGAGATTGTCGAAGGCGGCAAGCGGGACGAGCAGTCCAAGCGCGAGCACCGTGCCGGGCAGCGCATAGCCAAGCGAGGCGATGCGCGCGAGCGCCGGCAGCCAGGTTTCGCGGCCGAGCCGGCCTGCAGCCACGATGCAAAGGCCAAGCGTCACCACGATCAGCGCGGCGCCAGCCGACAGCAGCAGGGCATTCAGGAGATTGCGCAGCAGGGCCATGTCGAACTGATGCAGCAGGCCGCGCGTCAGGACCTCCTGGAGGAGAAAGCCCATCGGCAGAAGCGCGCCAAGCAGCAGGGGCAGGGCGCAGGCGGCGCTGGCTGCGAGCGCAATGCGCCCGGACAGGAGCCGGCGGCCGACGGCGCGGGGCTGGCGCACCGAGAGCGTGAAGCGGCGCGCGCCGCGCAGTCTCGCCTCGGTTGCGATCAGGGCGACCACGAGGAGAAGCATCACGCAGGAGATCTGGGCTGCGCCCGCCAGAGAGCCGCGATTGAGCCAGGTCGTGTAGATCGACAGGGTCAGGGAGCGGACCCCGAGATATTCGGTCGCGCCGATATCGTTGAGTGTTTCGAGCAGTGCCAGGGTCAACCCTGCGACGAGCGCCGGGCGCGCCATGGGCAAGCCAATCCGCCAGAACAAGGTGCCGTGCGCGGCTCCGAGCGTCCGCGCCGACTCGACGATCGTCGCGCTCTGCAGGCCGAACAGCGCCCGGACGCTGAGATAGACGTAAGGGTAGAGCACGATCCCCATGACGAAGATCGCGCCCGCCAGATTGCGCGGGTCGGGAAACCAGTAGTCGCGCAGGCTGCGATAGCCCGTCACCGCACGCAAGGCCGTCTGCAGCGGTCCCTGGAAGCCCAGGAACTCAACATAGATATAGGCCGTCAGATAAGTCGGGATCGCCAATGGCAGCACGAGCAGCCATTCGAAGGCGCGACGGCCGGGAAACTCATATTGGGTGACGAGCCAGGCCGTGCCGACGCCGATGAGACTGCAGAGCAGGCCGACGCCGGCAAGAAGCATGGCGGTGTTCGCCAGCGCATCGGGAATGACATTGGCGACAAGATGCGGCCAGATCGACGATGCTGCCGGCGAAAGCGCGGTCAGGCCGAGCGCGAGAACTGGCAGCGCGACAAGCCCGGCACCCGCAACCGAAGCCCAGACAAAACGGCTCGACGGCCGCCACAGGCGTGGCGACCGTCGCATTTCTCCAGCCGTGGGAGACAGGCTCAATTGTCGAAGCCGACCTTGTCGACGAGGTCAGCGGCCGCCTTGCGGTTCTTGCCGATCTCGGTCAGCGGGGTGGTATCGACATTGACCTTGCCCAGCAGCTTCACAGCGGCGCTTTCCTTGACGTCCGGGTTGACCGGGAACTCGAAATTGCCGTCGGCATAGATGGTCTGCGCCTTGTCGCCAAGCATGTACTCGATCAGCTTGACCGCGTTTTCACGATTGGGGGCGTGTTTGGCGATGGCGGCGCCCGAGATGTTCACATGGGTGCCGCCATTGGCGAAGGTGGTCTTCAGCGGCTTGATCGCCTCGAACCAGCCCTTCTGCTCGTTCGCGGCAATGCTCATCAGGCCGATATAGTAGGTATTGATCACTGCGATATCGCAGAGCCCGGACTGGATGTCGCGCGCGACTTCACGGTCGCCGCCGCCCGGCTTGCGCGCGGTGTTGGCCTTGAGTGCCTTGAGCCACGTCTCGGTCTTGTCGGCGCCGTTGCGCGCGAGATAGGCGGCAAAGAGAGCGTTGTTGTAGGGGTGCTGACCGCCGCGGATGCAGAACTTGCCCTTCCACTTCGGGTCGGCGAGGTCCTCATAGGTGATCGCATCCTGCGGCACGCGATCCTTCGAGACGACGACGATGCGGGCGCGCTTGGTCAGGGTGACCCAGTTATCCTGCGGATCGCGCAGCTGCGCCGGGACGATCTTGTCGACGGCCGCAGACTTGATCGGCTGGGTGACGCCGGCATTGGCGGCCGAGATCATCTGCGCGGCGTCGACCATGATCATGACATCGGCCGGGCTGTTTGCGCCCTCGGCCTTGATGCGCTCCTCGAGCCCGTCCTTCAGGAACACCGTGTTGACCTTGATGCCGGTGTCCTTGGTGAAGGCCTCGACGACGGGATTGAGCAGGGCCGGCTCGCGCGTCGTGTAGAGATTGACGCTCTGGGCCAGGACCGGGGTAGCGAGCAGGCAGGACGCCAGGGCGATGAGGGACAGGCGAGTTTTGTCGATCATGGTTCGCTCCTTCGGGCGTAGATGCCCTCTGCACGTTCGTGGTGCTGGAGCGGTATTGCCTGACGCTAGGGCGGTCAATTGAAAAGCGTTATAGATCAATTGCTTATAGGTTTTCTAAATTGCATCCTCTTTAGATTAATTCAAAGAAGATGCGCCTTCGAACCAGCGCCCAAGACTGACATCGGGCCGCCGAAAGTCGGCCGGCAGGCCTGTTGGAACTAAGGCAAAAGCCGGAACGCCGGCCCGGCGATCACGCGGACCGGCCCGCGCGTTGGCGGATCGATCGAGCCGCGCAATTCGATTGCATCGCTCATCACGGTCTCGTCACGAAGCGAGGCTTCGCGCGTGCGCAGCTTGCGGCGCAGCGCCTGCATCTGCGCTTCGACGCGTGAAATGCCGACCCGCTCGTCGATGCCGCGCCGATCGCCGGCACTGAGTTCCCGCGCCGATCTGAAATCGACGAAATCGCGCCGGCTATAGGGCCACTGCGACGAGCCCGTGAAGGTCGTGACCTTGCCGTCCAGAACGACGCTGTCGCCGGGACGAAGCGTGATATCGCGCAACAGCGAGACGCGGCGCTCGCCGCTGGCGACAATCGCCGGCCGGCAGGCTGGATCAGAGGATTTCTCATGGCCATAGGCAACGGGGAGCGAGCCATAGGTCTTGCCATCTGCCGAAACGGCGCCGTCGATCGTGCTGGCACCGGCGGGAACGCGGAAGACCTTGACCGGGACGCCGGGGTTCATCGCCCGGCAGAGGGCGTCGTGTGCCGTTAGGTCAGACTGGGCATTCAGATTGCCGATCGGCGCATGAAAGCCGTCGCAGAGCCGCACGCAGATGGTGCGCGCGCCATGTCCACTGCCGGAGACGGTATCGAGGCGTGCAACGCTGTGCTGCGTCGTGGGGCGCCGGGCCGCCTGACGCGGAGGTTCGACCGTCCTGAAAGGGTTCAAGACCACGGGCGGGTGCGCGATGCGCCCGTTCGGTACGCTGCGCGTCAGGGGCAGGTTCCAGATGCCACGCGCGGGCGCATAGGCGATGGGGGCATGATAGGCGCCGGCTTGCGGGGCGCGCATAGCACGGCGGTTCGCCGCTTCCTGGAGCTGAAAGTCGCGGACGCCGGCATCGTCGCCAGCCTGGACGAGCGAGATCGTGCCGATCGCGCCACCCGCTCCGAGCACAAGGCCAAGCGCAGTCATCGCCGCGAAGCGGCCCGTTCGTTTCTTGCCGTGAGCATTACGCTCCAGCGCAACGACGGGGACAGGGCTGCCTAATGGTGGGTCTTCCCGGTCGGGGATCTCACGGACACGAAACATCGCGTCTACTCCACTCGCGCTTGTTCTTCGTCCGCCGCCCTTGGGGTGTAGTTTACTTTTCGTTAATCATCAACGGCCCGTCGGCGTTCGCGCATGCAAAACGGGCGCGATGCTTAACGCAGCGTGCCCGGCCAAAATGCCTGGAGAGGGGTTCAGCTTTCCGGCGAAATGACGATGCGCTGCATGTTCGAGGCGGTTGCGGTTTCACCTGAGCCGCTCTCGAAACGGCCGCGCAGCTCGATCGTGGTGGCATCACCGATCTTCGCCTCCCGCACCGTCATGTCGCGACGCAGGGCCAGCATCTGGCCTTCACGGCTGGAAACGCCGACCGTGTCGTCGATCATCCGGCGTTGATTGGCGTTGAGTTCGTTCGACGACCGAAAATCGCGGAAATTCCTCGGGTTGTAAGGCCAGGTGGAAGAGCCCTCAAAGGTTGTCACCTTGCCATCAAGCACCACCGAGTCGCCTGGGCGCAGGGTGAAATCCCGCAGAAGAGAGACACGGCGATCACCGGCAGACGGGACGGTGGGCCTGCAGCCCGGGTCGGACGATGTCTCGTGACCATAGGCAACGGGCAGGGAGCCATAGGTCCTGCCGTCGGAGGCCACGGCGCCGTCGATATCCGCGGCGCCGGCAGGAACGCGGAAGACCTTGACCGGGATGCCGGGATTCATCGCCGTGCAAAGGGCCTCATGCGCCGGCCAGTCAGCTTGCGATCGCAAATGGCCAAGCGGCATGTGATAGCCGTCGCACATCCGTACGCAAATGGTGCGGGAGGCGCCTGATCCGGTATCGTAACGGGCCGTTGCACGGAGAGTGCTTACGGTCGCTCCATCGCGCGGCTTGCCGCGTTCGCGCAGGACGGGGGGATGTTCGATCCGGCCATCCGGGTATGAGCCGAAGAGCGGCAGCCTCCAGCCTGAACTGACCGGAGCATAGGTCAAGGCCGCGGCACTGGGCGCACGTCTCGCTGCTTCCTGAAGATGGAAGGCACGAACGCCGGCGTCATCACCAGCCCGAACGAGGGTGACGGTCAGCGCCGTGCCGCTCGCTCCGAGAACCAATCCGAGCAGCACCATGGCTGCATACCGCGTCAGAGCGGCCCTTCGGGAAGGAGACGGATGGATTCCGGGCGGAGTATGGCCCGACAGCGGCACGGCATTTCTTATGCGGAACATCGACGACTTTGCTTATGGCAGGGATCACTCACCCAGCGTTATGCAAGCCGCCGTTCTCTCCGCTTTAAGGCACAAGGTTGCCTTTGATGCATTCTGCAGAAATACGCCACGAACTGCAGGAGATGCGAAGTTCGTGGCGCAGGAACGATTGAGAGGGAGGCTTTGACCGCCCTCAGAGGTCCGGGCCGCGCACCGCCTGCGGGATGGCTACGGGCACAGCGGAGCTGGGCACGCTCTCGCGCTCGCCGCGACTGCGGCCGGAGAGCCAGGTGTCGACCTTGTCGAGGTAGAAATAGATCACCGGCGTGATGTAGAGCGTCAGCAGCTGCGAGACGATCAATCCGCCGACCACGGCGATGCCGAGCGGCTGCCGGAGCTCGGCGCCGGCGCCCGCGCCGAGTGCGATGGGAAGCACGCCGAAGATCGCGGCAAAGCTCGTCATCATGATCGGACGGAAGCGGACAAGCGCCGCCTCGCGGATGGCGGTCAACGCGTCGTCCCCCTGTTTACGACGCTCGATCGCGAAATCGACCATCATGATCGCGTTCTTCTTGACGATGCCGACCAGCATCAGGATGCCGATGATCGCGATCACCGACAGGTCCATGTTGAAATACTGCAGGGCGAGCAGCGCTCCGAGGCCGGCAGAGGGGAGGCCGGAGAGGATGGTGATCGGGTGGATGAAGCTCTCGTAGAGAATGCCGAGGATGATGTAGATCACCAGGATTGCGGCGAAGATCAGCAGGCCTTGCCCCTTCAGCGCATCCTGGAACAGCTGGGCGGAACCGGCGAAGCTCGTCACGATCGAGGCCGGCAGATTGACGTCGCGCTCGGCCGCGCGGATGGCGTTGACGGCGTCGCCAAGCGAGATGCCCGGCGCCGTGTTGAACGAGATTGTCACCGCCGGCTGCTGCGAAATGCGGTTCACCGCGAGCGGGCCGACGCTGGGCTTGATCGTCGCCACCGTTTCCAACGGCACGTTCAGGCCGTTCGCAGCCTTGAGCAGCAACCGCGAGAGCACAGCGGGATCCTGCTGATAGGCGCGATTGGCCTCCATGATGACCTGATAATCGGTCGAGGGGGTGAATATCGTCGCGATCTGGCGCGAGCCGAAAGCGTTGCCCAGTGCCTGCCGGATCTGGTCACTGGAAATGCCCAGGCTCGCGGCGCGTTCGCGGTCGATGTCGATCGAGAGCTGCGGGTTGCGCAACTGCAGATCGATATTGGCATCGCGCAGCTGCGGAAGCCGCGCGAGCCGCTGCTGCATCAGCGGAGCATAGGCGAAGAGCGCATTCAGGTCCGGTCCTTGCAGCGAATAGAGGTACTGCGCGCGTGACGACCGGCCGGCGTTGAGGTTGATGTTCTGCACCTGCTGGAACACCGCAGTGATACCCGGCACGTCGCCGGTCGCGCGCCTCAACCGCGAGATCACCACCTCGGCCTTCTCGCGCTGATCCTTGGGCTTGAGCGCGATGAACATGAAGCCGTTATTGGTGGCGTTGAAGCCGCCGATATTCGACGTCAGATAATCGACTGCCGGATCGGCCTTGACGATTTCGGCGATGCGGATCTGGCGCGCCGCCATCGCCTCGAATGACGTGTCGGGCGGGCCTTCGGTCGATGCGCGCAGGAGGCCGGTATCCTCGGTCGGGAAGAAGCCCTTCGGGATGTCGATATACATCTGCGCCGAGATATAGACCGTCGCCAGCGTGAAGATCAGCATCAGGATGCGCGCCTTCAGCACGCAATCCAGGGTCCAGCGGTAGGCGCCCAGCATCCCCTGGAAGCCGGCCTCGAAGACGCGCTCGATCAGGTTCGGCTTCTTGTGGTGATCATGCGCCTTGAGGAAACGGGCGCAGAGCATCGGGGTGAGGGTCAGGGAGACGAAGCCCGAGACGATGATCGCGGCCGCGATCGTGCCGGCAAACTCCGTGAAAACCTTGCCGACGACCCCGCCCATGAAGAAGACGGGAATGAAGACGGCAACGAGCGAAATGGTGATCGAGAGAATGGTGAAGCCGATCTCGCGCGAGCCGTCGAGGGCCGCCTGGAACGGTTTCTTGCCCATCTCGATATGCCGGATGATGTTTTCCAGCATGACGATGGCGTCATCGACGACGAAGCCGACCGCGAGCGTCAGTGCGAGCAGCGAGATGTTGTCGAGCGAATAGCCGAGCGCGTGCATGATCGCGAAGGTACCGACCAGCGAAATCGGCAGGGCGAGCGTCGGAATCAGCGTCGCGGCCAGGCTCTTCAGGAACAGGAAGATCACCATGATCACGAGCGCGATCGCGATCATCAGCGAGACCTCGACATCCTCCACCGCCTCCCGGATCGGGATCGAGCGGTCGTTCAGGACATTGAGTTCCATCGCGGCTGGAAGTTGCTCGCGATAGGCCTCGAGCCTGGACTTGATGCTGTCGACGACCTCGACGGTGTTGGCGTCGGACTGACGATAGACCGCCAGCATGATCGAGCGCTGCCCGTTGAACCAGCTGCCGGTCTGGTTGTTCTCGACGGAGTCGTAGACCTGTGCCACGTCCTCGAGGCGGATCGGCACGCCGTTCTTCTGCGAGATGATGAGGTTGCCGTACTCGGCGGCGCGCTCCATCTGGCCCGTGGCGCCGAGCGTCAGGCGCTGGTTCTCGCCATTGAGCGTGCCGACCGGGGAATTGGAGTTGGCGGCGGCGATCGCATTGCGGACATCGCTCAGTGCCAGGCCGCGAGCCGAGACGGCGTCGGGATTGACCTGTACGCGCACGGCGTATTTCTGCGCGCCGAAGATGTTGACCTGCGCGACGCCAGGCAATTGCGAGATCTGCTGCTGCAGGATGTTCTCGCCGAATTCATGGACTTCGTAGAGCGGTTTCGTCGCCGAGGTCAGCACCATGAACAGCACCGGCTGGTCGGCCGGATTGACCTTCCTGAAGCTGGGTGGCGAGGGCAGCTCCGGCGGCAGCCGACGAGCGGTGGCACTCAGCGCGGCCTGCACGTCGAGCGCTGCGCCGTCGATATTGCGGTTGAGGTCGAATTGCAGCGTGATCGAGGTCGCGCCGAGCTGCGAGACCGAGGACATCGAGGTGATGCCCGAGATCGAGGCGAATTCGCGCTCCAGCGGTGCGGCGACCGAGGAGGCCATCGATTCGGGGCTCGCGCCCGGCAGGCGGGCGCTGACATTGATCGTCGGGAAATCGACCCGCGGCAATGCCGCGACCGGAAGCTGTTTGAAGGCGAACAACCCGAAGATCAGAAAGGTTGCCATCAGGAGTGTCGTCATCACCGGACGACGGATGCAGGCCTCCGGGAGGTTCATCAGCCAGCACTCCCGCGCTGCGAGGTCTGGTTGGGCGGCGGCCTCTGGCCGCCCCGGTTGCGCTCGACCGCGCGGGCGCCATCGGTCAGCAGGAGCTGGCCGTCGATGACGACCGTCTCGTCGCCCTTCAGGCCCGACGCAAGTACGACGCGGTCATCGATGGTGCGGTCGACGGTGACCGGGCGGGCGCGGGCGACGCCGTCCTCGATCACGAAGACGAAGGTGCCGTTCTGGCCGTTCTGGACGGCTTCGCGGGGCACGGTCAGCGCATCGGGCTCGACACGCAGGGTCAGGCGGACCTGGCAGAGGGCGCCGGGCCACAGGGTCTCGTCAGGATTGTTGAAGATCGCGCGCATCTGGATCGTGCCGGTCGTCGCATCGACGAGATTGTCGATGACCGCGATCTTGCCCTCGACGCCGCGGCTCGCACCCTGCTGCGTGGCAACCGCCACGGCCGTGCCGGCATTCATCGCTTCGCGGATGCTGGACAGCTGGCGCTGCGGCAGGGCGAAGCTGACATAGATCGGATCGATCTGGTTGATCGTCACCAGCGTGGTCGAATTGTCGCCGGTCTTGGCGATATTGCCTTCCTTGAGGCCGGCTACGCCAATCCGGCCCGAAACCGGGGCGGTGATGGTGTAATAGGTCAGCTGGACCTTGAGGGCGTCGACCGCTGCCTCACCGCCACGGACGCTGGCCTTGAGCGTCGCGACCTGGGTGCGGGCGGTGTCGAGACGCTGGTCGGTGGCGAAATCGCGCTTGGCGAGTTCTTCCGCCCGGCGCAGATCGGCTTCGGCGGAGGCGAGCGAGGCCTTGTCGCGGGCAACACCCGCTTCGGCCTGTTTCAGCAGCGCTTCCGCGAGGCGGGAGTCGAGGCGGAAGAGCATGTCGCCCTTCTTCACATAGCCGCCATCGGGGAAGCCGACCTCTATGATCTGCGTATCGACGCGCGAGCGCACCGCAACGCTCGAGAGTGCCTGCACGGTGCCGATCGCGTCGAGCCTGACCGGCATCGGCCGGCGTTCAGCCTTGGCCGTGACGATCGTCACGGGTGGGCGTTGTTGTCCCGAAGCGCGTGATGATGGGGCCGCGGCCTGCTGGGCCGGCTGGGCATAGGGCGGGATGATCTTTCCGTAGGGAATGCGATCGAGCGGAGGAGGGACTGATCGGCCGGAATAATGGAGACCCGCGCCAGCTGCGACCGCGCCGACGGCGGCCACGACAACAACGCGCCCGAAAGACAAGACAGCCATGCGAAACCTTGCGCCAGAGCGGGACAGACTCTGTACCATTTGGAACGGTCGTCCCTAAACCGTCCTAGCCGCAAGCATTTAGCATGCCGGCAGGTGGTTTTGGGCGCAAGCGCGAAACAGCGTTTGTCTCACGATGTAGCGAGGATGTGACAGAGTATATCTTGCGGACGTGCGTCTGCGAACATTGCACGCCGCACGAGCATGTCAAAGTACCGTAACGACAATGCCGACCGTCATGCAGAACAGGCAGGCGACACCCAGAGCAAACACAGCCGCGCGCACTGGGACCCGGTTGGACCCGGTATGGATCAAGGTGTGCACGATGCGCGTCAGCACGAAGKCCCAGGCAAGGGCAACAATCACCGTGCCGGTCGCGCCGACCTCCATGGCGAGCATGATCAGCGCGAAGAAAATGACCGGCGTCTCGAACTGATTGGCATAGTTCGCAGCGGCGAGGCGGGCACGCTCCGGATAGCGCTCGGTCGAGACCGCGATATCGGCCATCCCGACCTCCTTGTTCCGGAAGGCGACACGACGGCGCTGGAACAGGATGCCGAGCACGACGAAGGTCCACAGGATCTGAGCCAGGGCGGGGTAGACCAATTGGATCGTCATGGGCGGCTCGCCTCTCGCTGTTCATGCAAAGGAAAACCCTCACCCCGGGAGGTTGCCGGCAGATCACGCTGCGTTTGGACGAAATCGTCCAAACGCAGAAAACGTGATCGATTCTCATAGTTTAGAGCATGCTCAGTGCGAAAACCGTTGCCACTTTTTCGCAGCATGCTCTTGGGGCAATTTCGCGGTATGAGGGCCAATCGGCGTCACGATGGTATCGGCGAGGCCTGGGCCTCAGGATCGCGTCGGGTAGTTCGGGCTTTCGCGCACGATGGTGACATCGTGGACATGGCTCTCGCGCAGGCCGGCACTGGTGATGCGGATAAACCGGGCCTTGGACTGGTAGTCGGCAAGATCGCGCCCGCCGACATAGCCCATCGCAGCCCGCAAGCCGCCCGCGAGCTGGTGCAGCACGCCGGAGACCGGCCCCTTATAGGCGACCTGACCCTCGATGCCTTCCGGCACCAGCTTCAGGGCATCCTTGATGTCCTGCTGGAAGTAGCGGTCGGCCGAGCCGCGCGCCATCGCGCCGACCGAGCCCATGCCGCGATAGGATTTGTAGGAGCGCCCCTGGTAGAGGAAGGTTTCGCCCGGCGTTTCGTCTGTGCCGGCAAGCAGCGAGCCGACCATGGCGCAGGAGGCGCCGGCGGCCAGCGCCTTGGCGAGGTCGCCGGAATATTTGATGCCGCCATCGGCGATGACCGGAATGCCCGCCTTGCTCGCCGCCGAGGCTGCGTCCATCACCGCGGTGAGCTGCGGCACGCCGACGCCCGCGACGATGCGGGTGGTGCAGATCGAGCCCGGCCCGATGCCGACCTTGATCGCGTCGGCGCCGGCATCGATGAGAGCCTGCGCACCGGACGCGGTGGCAACGTTGCCGGCAATGATCTGAACGGTATTGGAGAGTTTCTTCACCCGGGTGACCGCTTCCAGCACCTTGGCGGAATGGCCATGGGCGGTGTCGACGACGATGATGTCGACACCGGCGTCGATCAGCAGCTCGGAGCGCTCGAAGCCGAGATCGCCGGTCGTAGTCGCCGCTGCAACCAGGAGACGACCCTGCGCGTCCTTGGCGGCATGCGGGTGGGCGACCTGCTTCTCCATGTCCTTGACGGTGATCAGGCCGATGCAGCGGAAATGATCATCGACGACCAGCAGCTTCTCGATGCGGAACTGGTGGAGCAGGCGGCGTGCCTCCTCCTGGGTCACGCCTTCGCGCACCGTGATCAGGCGATCCTTGGTCATGATCTCGGCGACGGGCTGCTCGGGGCGGTCGGCGAAGCGGACATCGCGGTTGGTCAGGATGCCGACGAGCTTGCCCTTGTGTCCCTGCGGGCCGCGCTCGACCACGGGGATGCCCGAGATCGAATGGTGCCGCATCAGAGCAAGCGCGTCGCCCAGTGTCTCGTCCGGGAAGATCGTGATCGGGTTGGCGACCATGCCCGATTCGAATTTCTTGACGAGCCGCACCTGCGCGGCCTGCTGGTCGGCCTCCAGATTGCGGTGGACGACGCCGAGGCCGCCGGCCTGCGCCATGGCAATCGCCATCCTGGCCTCGGTCACCGTGTCCATCGCCGAGGCGATGATCGGCAGGTTGAGCGAGATCGTCTTGGTGAGCTTGGTCGAGATATTGACGTCGGCCGGCATCACTTCGGACGGCCCCGGCTCGAGCAGGACGTCGTCGAAGGTCAGGCCGTCGCGGATGAGGGTGTCACTGATGCTTGCCATCGCCAACTCCAAGCCCATGCGGGGCATTTCAGGGTGGGCGACAACATGCGCCCGCTACCGAGTTGACGAGGCCCGATATCATGCGTGCGGCATCGCCGCTAGTGGCCTCAGCCGAAATTGAGGCGGATTATGCTGCGCTGCGATAACGCGACTCATGCGACAGGCGCAGAGCGTCTCTTCGCGATCCAGGCAAAATGGCCGTGTTCATGCCACATCCGGCGTGGCAAAGAACAAAACTCTCCGATCCCGGCTCCGGGCCGCAAGGTTCCTTATCCGTGCAACGCGCCAAACTCCTGCCCCTGATCGTCGCCTGCGCGCTGTTCATGGAGAACACCGACTCCACCGTGATTGCGACCTCGCTGCCGGTGATCGCGCAATCGCTGGGCGAGGACCCGATCGCGCTCAAGCTGGCGCTGACCTCCTATCTCGTCAGCCTCGCGGTTTTCATCCCGATCTCGGGCTGGATGGCCGATCGCTACGGCGCCCGCACGATTTTCCGCACGGCGCTCGGCGTCTTCATGCTTGGCTCGATCCTGTGTGCGATCTCGAATTCGCTCGGGGCTTTCGTCGGCGCGCGCTTCGTTCAGGGCATGGGCGGTGCCATGATGGTGCCCGTCGGTCGGCTGGTGATCCTGCGCAGCGTCGAGAAATCGCAGCTCGTCAGTGCGCTGGCCTATCTGACCGTGCCGGCCCTGGTCGGGCCGGTGGTCGGGCCGCCGCTGGGTGGCTTCATCACCACCTATTTCGACTGGCGCTGGATCTTCTTCATCAATATCCCGATCGGGCTGATCGGCATCGTTCTGGCGAGCCGCTTCTTCGAGGATGTCCGCGAGGAGGACGTTGCGCCGCTCGATCTCCGGGGCTTCATGCTGTCGGCCTTCGGCTTCGCGGCGCTGATGCTGGGGCTTGCGACCGGCGGCCGGCATCTGGTGCCGATCGAAGCCTCGATCGGCTTCGTGATCGCGGGCCTGGCCTCGCTGATGACCTATCTCTGGCATGCGCGCCGAACGGCCTATCCGGTCCTGAATCTCTCGCTCTTCAAGATCCCGACCTACCGGATCGGCGTGCTCGGCGGCTCGATCTTCCGGGTCGGCATCGGGGCGATCCCCTTCCTGCTGCCGCTGATGCTTCAGCTCGGCTTTGGCTATGACGCGCTGCATTCCGGCCTGATCACGTTTGCGTCCGCCGCCGGCGCCATGATCATGAAGACGCTGGCCAAGACGATCCTGGCGCGGTTCGGCTTCCGCCATGTCCTGATCTTCAATGCGCTGATCGGATCGGCCTTCCTGTCAGCATCCGGGCTGTTCACGCCGACGACACCGCAATGGCTGATGCTCAGCGTGCTGCTGATCGGTGGGTGCTTCCGCTCGCTGCAATTCACCGGCATCAATGCGCTGAGCTATGCCGATGTCTCGAACCGGGACATGTCGAGCGCGACCAGCCTCTCCAGCGTGGCGCAGCAATTGTCGCTCAGCCTCGGGATCACGATCGGCGCATTCGCACTGGAGGCGGCGAACATGCTGAACGGCGGCAAGGCGCTGGGTGCGCATGATTTCTGGCCGGCCTTCGTGCTGGTCGGGCTGATTTCGGCCTCGTCGGCCCTCTGGATGACGCGGCTTGCCCCCGATGCCGGCGCCGAGGTTTCCGGTCACGCACCGCTCAGCGCGCGCAAGGCAACGGCCCAGGCAATCGAGGATCAGAAGCCGCTGGACTGAAGGGCTGGCCGGCAACTCCAGCGCTCAGGCGAGGGGGTAAGCAGGGGGCGCCGTCTAGACCTCCCCCTGGTGCGTTCGGAAGGCAGATCAGCCCTCTGTGTCCGCTGCCGGCTGTTCCTTGCGACGATAGCCGGTCGCCAGCACGTAGAGTTCCGAGGAATCCGCCCGGCTCGCTGCCGGCTTGACGTTGCGCACGGTGGTGAAGTCGCGCTTGAGCATGGCGAGCAGCTCGGCGCTTTCGCCGCCCTGGAACAGCTTTGCCAGGAAGAAGCCGCCGGGAGCCAGAATCGAATAGGCGAATTCCAGCGCGGCCTCGGCCAGCGCGATGATCTTGAGATGGTCGGTCTTCTTGTGGCCGGTGGTGTTGGCCGCCATGTCCGACATCACGCCATCGGCCCGGCCGCCTAGCCGCTCGGTCAGCAGGGCAGGGGCCTCGTCGGCCATGAAATCCATCTCGATGAGATCGACGCCGGGGATCGGATCGACGTGCAGCAGGTCGATGCCGACGATCGCGCCCTTGCCCCGCTCGAGCCCGATGCGCTGCGCCGCGACCTGGCACCAGCCGCCTGGCGCGCAGCCGAGGTCGATCAGCTTCTGGCCGGTCTTCAGGAACTTGTAGCGGTCGTCCATCTCCTCGAGCTTGAACGCCGCGCGCGAACGAAAACCGCGCTCCTTCGCCCGCTTGACATAGGGGTCGTTGAGCTGGCGTTCGAGCCAGAGCTGCGAGGAATGCTTGAGCTTGCCGGCCTTCTTCACCTTGACCCGCATATCGCGGGCGCCGGTGCCGCCTTTGGTGGTGCTCATTGCTGGGTGGTGCTCATCTCTTGGTGGTGCTCATGGCTACGGGGCTTCCTTCCCGTGGACTTACGTCATGCCTGCCTGCGGCGCCACCAGGCGCGATCTTCATGCATCATCCGGAGCAGGATGCCCTCGCGCAGGCCGCGGTCGGCGATGCGCACTTTCCGGCTCGGGAAGGCGCGCCTGATCGCCTCGAAGATCGCACAGCCGGCAAGCACGAGATCGGCCCGCTCGCGGCCGATGCAGGCATTGGCCGAGCGGGCGGCATAGTCCATATCGACCAGCCGGTCGATGACGGCGAGGATATCCGTCTCGTCCATCCACAGCCCGTCGACCAGACGCCGGTCATAGCGCGGCAGGCCGAGATGGATGCCGGCGACGGTGGTGACGGTGCCCGACGTGCCAAGCAGATGGAAACCGGCGGCGTCCTTTGCCGCCGCAGCGCGCGTCGCGAATGGCTTCAAGGCAGCGCTGCAATCATCGACCATGCGCTCGAATTTTTCACGCCCGACATCGACGCCGCCATAGCGCTCGGCGACAGAGACGACGCCCATCGGCAGCGAGGCCCATTCGCGGATGCGACCCGCCGGGTCGCGCGCCTGCGAGCGCCCGCCCATCCAGACGATCTCGGTCGAGCCGCCGCCGATATCGAAGACGATCACGCCTTCCGCCGTGGGATGGGCCAGCGCAGCGCAACCGGTGACGGCCAGGGACGCCTCGGTCCGCTGGTCGACGATCTCAAGCTCGAGATCGGCTTCCGCAGCGACCCGGCGGACGAAGTCGAGCCCGTTGGTGGCGGCCCGGCAGGCCTCGGTCGTGACCAGGCGCGCGCGGCTGACGCCGCGATGGGTCATTTTGCTCTTGCAGATCTTCAGGGCTTCGACCGCCCGGTCCATCGCCGCATCGGCAAGCCGCCCGCTCGCTGTAAGCCCTTCGCCCAGGCGAACGATGCGGGAAAAGGCATCGACGACGCGAAAGCCATGTTGGGCCGGGCGGGCGATCAGCAGCCGGCAATTATTGGTGCCGAGATCGAGCGCGGCATAGGTCGCGACCGGATGGCGCGAGGGCGCGTAATAGGTTTGCGTGACGGGGGCAGGGCCGAGGGGAGACGAGCCGATCGGGCGCGGATCGGCGCCATCAACCCCTGGGGATACCGCGAGCGCGATATCCCGATCCTGGCGGTCCTCGACCGTCACCGTGTTTTGACCCCTCGTCGGCCGCGGTTTGCACGCTCCGGCCGCTTGCTTCGGGTGAAGCGTAACAAGAGCCTGATGAAGATGCCAAGCGGAACCTGTGCGCTGTTCATTTGTCGGTGGAGTGCTTGCCTGCGGCGACACGCTTCGGCCAAGTTCGGGGCAAGCCCGGATCGGACGGGCCGCCACTGGGAAGGACCACTGCTGCCATGGCCGGAGCACGCTATATTCTCGCGATCGATCAGGGGACGACCTCGTCGCGCGCGATTTTGTTCGATGGTGCGCTCAGGGCTGTGGCATCGGCGCAGCGCGAGTTCCCACAGCATTTTCCGGCCTCGGGCTGGGTCGAGCATGAGCCCGAGGATCTGTGGGAAAGCGTTCTGGCGACCTGCCGCGAGGCCGTCAGCAAGGGCGGGCTCTCAGCCGCGGACATTGCCGCGATCGGCATCACCAACCAGCGCGAGACGACGCTGATCTGGGACCGCAGGACCGGGCAGGCGATCCACCGCGCCATCGTCTGGCAGGACCGGCGGACGGCGCCGCGTTGCGCCGAGCTCAGCGAGCGAGGCCATGATTCGCTGGTTTCGAGCCGGACGGGCCTGCGAATCGATCCCTATTTCTCGGCGACCAAGATCGCCTGGCTGCTCGACAATGTGCCGGGCACGCGCCGGCGGGCGGAAGCCGGCGAACTCGCCTTCGGCACGGTCGATTGCTTCCTGCTGTGGCGCCTGACAGGCGGAGCCGTCCACGCAACCGACGCGACCAATGCGGCGCGCACCATGCTGTTCGATATCGGGCGCGGAATCTGGGACGAGGACCTGCTCGCGCTGTTCGACATTCCCCGCTCGTTGCTGCCGGAGGTTCGCGATTGCGCCTGCCTGTTCGGCGAGACGCTGCCCGACCATTTCGGCGCGGCGATCCCCGTACGTGGCATGGCCGGCGACCAGCAGGCGGCGACGATCGGCCAGGCCTGTTTCACGCCCGGTATGGTGAAGTCGACCTATGGCACCGGCTGTTTTGCCCTGCTGAACACCGGTTCGACGCCGGTGGCATCCCAGAACCGGCTGCTCAGCACCATCGCCTATCAGCTCGGCGGCGAGCGCACCTATGCGCTGGAGGGTTCGATCTTCGTCGCGGGGGCGGCTGTGCAATGGCTCCGCGACGGGCTCGGAATCATCGAGACGGCAAGCGAGACCGGGCCGCTTGCCGAAGCGGCCGATCCGACCCAGGCGGTCTACCTGGTGCCGGCTTTCGTCGGGCTCGGTGCGCCGCATTGGGACGCCGAGGCGCGTGGCGCTATTTTCGGGCTCACCCGCAACAGCGGCCCGCGCGAGCTGGCGCGGGCGACGCTGGAAAGCGTCTGTTACCAGACGCTCGATCTGCTCGACGCGATGCGTGCCGACTGGCCGGACGCCGGGCAGGGCGCCGCGGTGCTGCGCGTCGATGGCGGCATGGTCGCGTCCGACTGGACCATGCAGCGGCTCGCCGACATTCTCGCATTACCTGTCGACAGGCCGGAGGTGCTGGAGACGACGGCTTTGGGAGCCGCCTATCTCGCCGGCCTCGATGCAGGGCTGTTGCCGGAGCCGGATCGGTTTGCGGATCTCTGGCGGCTTGAACGGCGCTTTGTCCCCGGAATGGCGAAAAGCCAGCGCGAAAAGCTGGTCATGGGCTGGCGCGACAGCGTGCGGAGGACGCTGAGTACAGGCTGACAGGTGGCCCCGTCGCCTTCATGCACAAGATTGCTCACAATGGGCTTGCCATGCGGGCGCGGGTTGTTTAGACCGCGCCTCACCAACGAAGGCGTTCGCGCCGTTGGGGGATCGTCTAACGGTAGGACCCCAGACTCTGACTCTGGTTGTCTAGGTTCGAATCCTAGTCCCCCAGCCACTTTTCAGTGGCTTTCTTTGAAGATCCAAGAACTCAGCTGTTCAGGTCTGGTTGCCATCCAAACGGATGTCCGCCCGCTGACCTCCGATGCCTTCATTGAAGGGTACGGCAACACCGCTTTTCGCGCGCCGCTCCCGACAGGAGACTAGCGTCGGGGCGTCACACAGCGCTATCAACGGCCATGGGGTTTGGCGTCTTCATCCACCGATACGATTCGATCTACGATGACAGCCCGGCTGAGAGATATCAGTTCCCGCGGCAATATCTTGGTCGCGTTCAAGCCTGCGTCAGTGACTGGATCGTCTACTACGAGCCGCGCAAAGTGGCGAATACGCGCGGATACTTTGCCATCGCCAAAGTTCAGCAGGTCATTCCCGACCCAGCCGCACACGACATGTTCATCGCGGTGATCGAGCCTAACAGCTATCTCGACTTCGCCAATCCGGTCCCCTTCGCTGACGAGAGCGGTGTCATCGAGCGCGGCGTCCTAAACGACGAGGGCCGGATATCGGGGCGAGCACAAGCCGCAGTGCGGCCGATCTCATCGGCCGACTTCAACCGTGTTCTCGCCCTCGGCCTCGACGATGCGGAGCCACTCCTGCCGCGAAGCGATGACCCGAACGTCGCCGGCGGGCTTGCGGAAGAGCAGGCTCCCTTTGTCTTCGATCAAGCCCGAGAGCGGTTGACGATCGCGCTCTCGCGGATCGTGCGCGATCGAGCATTTCGCCGAACGGTGTTGCGGGCCTATGGTGAGCGCTGTGCGATCACTGGACTCAGGCTGATCAATGGTGGCGGTCGTGCCGAGGTCGCTGCCGCTCATATTCGCCCCGTGGAGGCGAACGGGCCGGACATCGTCAGCAATGGGCTTGCGCTTTCGGGAACGGCGCATTGGATGTTCGATCGCGGGCTGATCAGTCTGTCCGATGACCTGGACATTCTGGTCTCGCGACATGCGAACGACGTCGAAGGCATCCGCGCCTTCGTGAACCGAAGCGGCCGCGCATTTGCGCCCGCGCGGCCCGTTGAGCGTCCGCATCCTCACTTCCTCAATTGGCACCGCGAGACCTGCTTCAAGCAGTAACGAGATTGCCAAGTCGCCCTTCGCCTGCGCGATCGATCAACGCGGCGGCAGCAAAGCGGCCGAGGTCCTTTGATCTCGCGCGCAGAGGCGTTTGAAAACGACCATCGACGATCCTGGGTCCTCCTCCGGCGAGGCGCCGCCAATCGCGCCCAGGCCTCAAAGATAGGGCGGCGTGCAGGCGCTCACGACCTCGCATCGCGTCGCGCCGATATTGCGAAAGCGATGGGGGGTGCGGCTGTCGAAGAGATACGCATCGCCGGGGCCAAGGATCTTGATCTGTTCGCCGACGGTGATCTCGAGCTCTCCCGACAGGACCACCCCGCCTTCATGGGAATCGTGCTTCAGCATGGTCACGCCGGTATCGGCGCCGGGCTCGTAGGATTCATGCAGGATCTGCAGGTTATGCGCCTTGGCGTCGCCGACCTGTCGGAACGACATGCGGCCCTCGCCGCTGCCGCCGCTGACCTGATGCAGGCGCGATGTCAGGTCGAGAAGGTCGTCCGCCTCGAAGAACACCTTGCCTCGCGGCACGCGCTCTTCGTCAAAGAAATTCACCATCGACATCGGGATGCCGTCGAGAATCTTGCGTAAGGACGCGACCGAGGGACTGTTCCGATTCTGCTCGATCAGCGAGATCAGGCTGTGCGTCACGCCCGAGCGAGCTGCCAATTCACGTTGCGAAAGCCCGGCAGACGCCCTGATTTCCTTCAATCTTCCACCCACGTCAAAACTCATGACCGGTCTCCGCCCGTCTTCGTTCCATCACGCAATGCCTGCAACCTGATCCGCACAGCCTGCAGCGCTTGCCTGCTCAGCGCCCCTTGCGCTGTTAAATATTCTGAGCAATGCTAGCCCCAATCCAATAAGAAAATGACTCCGAGGAAATATCAAGGATGGAAGAGTTTCTGCGGCTCGAGACGGCTGCCTAGAGCATATTCCATTATCTGACAGAGCTGAACGTCGTGGATTTAGTGCGCTAAATCTGCGTTACGCTACGCGTTTGCTTGCGTCTGGCAAGTTGCGCGCGCAGCGGTGTCAATCATTACAATGCAGCAGTGAGCGTAAGGTTATGTTTCAAGCGGACACCGTCTTGTTGAACGGCCGCATCTTCTGCGGTCTGGCCGAGGGTTTCGTCGAGGCCTTGGCGGTCAGGGACGGCACAGTCCTCGCGGCAGGTTCGGCTGAGGAGATCTCGAGCATGCGGGGGGCGGGCACGCGTGTCATCGATCTGGCCGGTCGCGTTGCGATTCCCGGCCTCAACGATGCGCATATGCATCTGCTGCCGCTCGGCGTCAGCATGAACGAAATCAATCTGCGGCCGGAAGAGGGCGTACGCAGCATCGACGAGGTCCTGCGCCGCGTTGCGGCGGTGGCCAGGACGAAGAAGCCAGGCGAGTGGGTGCTCGGGCGCGGCTATGATCACAATGAACTGGCCGAGGGCCGCCATCCCACCGCCGACGAACTCGATCAGGTGGCGCCCGACAATCCGGTCTATATCAAGCGCACCTGCGGCCATGTCGGCGTCGTCAACAGCCAGGCTATGCGCAAGGCCGGCATCGGCCACAACACGCCGAGCCCCGATGGCGGCCTGATCGAGCGGCGCGACAACAAGCTCACCGGCCTTCTGGCTGAAAGCGCCATGCGCCTGATCGTCGAGGCGATGCCGAAACCCAGCCACGCGGAGTTGACGACGGCCATCGAGCAGGCCGGCCACTACATGCTGTCGCAGGGCTTCACCAGCGTGATGGATGCCGGTGTCGGCATGCTGGCGGGCATGGCCGAGATCGATGCCTATGAGGAGATGGCCCGCACCAACCGCCTGCCGGTGCGGACCTGGGTCTGCATCTATGGCAATGCCGACGGGATCGGCGATGCCGCGCACGCGGCCGGATACCGCTTCGGGCGGGAGGTCGGCCTGCTGCGCTACGGCGCCATGAAAGTGTTCGGTGACGGGAGCGCCGGTGGTCTGACGGCGGCGATGAGCCAGCCCTATCGCGTCGGCGACCCCGACAATCGCGGCATCTTCATCTATTCCGACAAGGACATGCACGGTTACCTCGCGCATTATCACAGGCTCGGCTACCAGCTCGCGATTCATGCCATCGGCGACGCTGCGATCGAGCAGGTGCTGTCGGGGATCGAGCAGGCGGACAGTGCCGAGCACCCCGTCCTCGGGCGTCGCCACCGTATCGAGCATTGCGGCTTCCTGACCGACGGCCAGCTCGCCCGCATGGCAGCTGCCGGAATCGATCCCGTGCCGCAGCCGGTGTTCATCTACGAGTTCGGCGATCTCTACGTGCATAATCTCGGGCAGGAACGGGCTGACGCCTCCTATCCGATGCGCAAATGGTTCGATGCCGGTGTGCATCCCGCTGCAAGTTCGGATGCGCCGGTCTGCGCCACGGACCCATTCAAGAACCTCTTCACGATGGTCACGCGCCAGACCAAGCGCCACACGGTGATCGGTGCGGCGGAGCGCCTGACGATGGAGGAGGCCGTCCATGCCTATACGGCGATCGGCGCCTATACCCAGTTCGCCGAGGACCGCATGGGGCGTCTCGTGCCGGGGCAGCTCGCCGATATCGCGGTTTTGTCGCACGACATCTTCGCTTCTCCGGTCGAGACCGTGGAGATGGATGCGCGCTGCGATCTGACGCTGCTGGGCGGCGAGGTGGTCTATGACCGGCTCGGCCAGTTCGCAGCCGCAGCGCAGTAGGGGGAAGCCGAATGCTGCGGCACACGCTGCAACGGCTGCTGCTCGCGCTGCCGGTCTTGTTGGGGGTTCTCCTGCTGGGCTTCCTGCTCATGCAGGTGGTCCCGACCGATCCTGCGCAGGTGCGAGCGGGGCCAACCGCCACACAGGACATCGTCGAGGCCATCCGCCGCGACCTCGGGCTCGACCAGCCGCTCTGGAAACAGTTCCTGATCTATGTCGGGCGGTTGCTGCAGGGCGATCTCGGCGTGTCGATCATCAATAACGTGCCGGTCGTCCAGGAGCTCGGCAACACGATCGGGCCGACGCTTGAGCTGATGGTCGCCTCCCTGATCTGGGCCATTCCGCTGGGCATCGCCATGGGCACGGTCGGCGCCTATTTCCGCGGCTCGATCCTTGATCGCGCGATCATGGCGGTGTCGGTCGCAGGCGTCTCCCTGCCGGTGTTCTTCCTCGGGTTGGCGCTGATCTGGCTGCTCGGCTTCAAGTATCCGCTGCTGCCTTTCACCGGTCGGATGGGGCCCTTCTGGACCTGGGACGGCTTTCTCGCGATCATCCTGCCTGCCATCACGCTGGGCGGCGTCTTCGTCGGCCCCGTCGCGCGCATGACCCGCAGCTCGGTGCTCGACGTGCTGGGAGCGGATCACGTCAGGACGGCCCGCGCCAAGGGGCTGACCGAACGGGCCGTGGTCATGCGGCATGCCCTGCGCAATGCGCTCGTTCCGGTCGTGACGCTGATCGGGCTGCAGATCGGGTTCCTGCTCGGCGGCGCCGTCGTTACCGAAACCGTCTTCAGCTGGCCCGGCATCGGCCGGCTGGCCGTTGGCGCGATCCTGTCGAGCGATCTGCCGATGGCGCAGGGCACGATCATCGTGCTGTCGCTCGGCTTCATCCTGATCAACCTTGCCGTGGACGTGCTTTATGCCGTGCTCGACCCGAGAGTGAGGGGCGCCTGATGAGCTCCATCACGCAGACGCTCGCGAAGGGGCAGGCGGAATCGCTGCCGACGCCAGCGACCGAAGACTTCATCGTCCGCCGCCCGTCGGTGCTGAGAATGCTCGTCAGCGATGTCGGCGCCTGCATCTCGCTGGTGCTCGTGGTGCTGGTGATCGCGGGGGCGATCTTCGCGCCCTGGCTTGCGCCGTCGGACCCCTATGGCGGCGATCTCGCCAATACCCTGAAGGCGCCCGGCGAGATGGGCCTGCTGGGAACGGACGGGCAGGGGCGTGACATGATCACGCGACTGCTCTTCGGCCTGCGCACCACATTGCTGATGGGGTTCGCTTCCGTCGTCTTCGGCTGTGCGCTCGGTGGCCTCGTCGGCTTCGTTGCGGCCTATTACACGCGGGTGTCGGGCCTGCTCATGCGCCTGATGGACGTGCTTCTGTCCTTTCCGGCAATCCTGTTCGGACTGGCCATCGCAGCCATTTTCGGTCCCGGGCTCACGGCCGTGATCATCGCGCTTTCGATCGCGACCGTGCCTCTGATGGCGCGCGTCGTGCGCGGCTCAGCCATCGTCGTGCTGCAGCAGGACTATATCGAGAGCGCGCGCTCGCTCGGCATGAGCGACGCACGCATCATCTTCAAATATCTGCTGCCGAACTGCCTGTCGGCGATCTTCGTCTTCGTCACGCTGCGGTTCGGCCAGGTCATCCTGCTCGGCGCGGCCCTGTCGTTCCTCGGCCTTGGCGCGCAGCCGCCGACGGCAGAGCTCGGCGCGATGGCGGCCGACGGCCGCAACTTCCTGTTCTTCGCGCCGCATGTCTCCGTCCTGCCAAGCCTCGTCATCTTCGTGGTCGTGCTTGCCTTCAACGTTCTCGGCGACGCGCTGCGCGATGCTCTCGATCCCAAGCTGCGCAAATAGACGCAGAATTTCCGGAGGTTCCCTCACATGAATAGGCTTACCGCACTGCTTCTCGGCAGCGCCGCCGCTGTTGCTGCCACCGCAGCTCCCGCCTGCGCCCAGCAGAAGGCACCGTTGTCGATCCTGCGCGTCATCGACGCCGATAATTACGATCCGATTCGTTCGACATCGACGGCTGCGGCCGAAGCGCTCTACATGCTGGCCGACACGCTGGTCAGCGTCGATTTCGACATGAAGACGATCAAGCCCGGCCTGGCGGAATCGTGGACGGTCTCTCCGGACGGCACGACCTACACGTTCAAGCTGCGCACCGATGTGAAGTTCTGCGACGGTCGTCCGATGACAGCCGAGGACGTTGTCTATTCGCTGAAGCGTTGGACCGATCCGGCCAACAAGTCGCCGGTGTCGTTCCGCGGCGGTCAGGTCAAGGACATCCGCGCGGAGGGCGATGCGACCGTCGTCTACGAGCTGAAGGAGCCCTATAGCGACCTGCTCTTCCAGATCGGCCTGTCCTTCGCTTCGGTGGTCGACAAGAACGCGGTCGAGAAACTCGGCGCCAATTTCGGCGTGCAGGGCTTCAACGCGACGGGACCCTATTGCTGGGTGAAGTGGACCCCGCGGCAGGAACTCGTGATGAAGAAGAACCCCCACTACACCTGGGGGCCGCCGATCTACAAGGATCCGAAGCCGCAGATCGACGAGATCGTCTGGAAGATCATTCCTGAGTCGAATACGCTGATGGCGGCGATCCAGGCCAAGCAGGCCGACGTCACCTACTATATGCCCTATATCGCGCTCGATACGATGCAGCGTATGCCCGGCATGCAGGTGCAGCGGCAGGACAACTATATCTACGACATCTTCATGGGCTTCAAGGTCGACAAGCCCATCTCCAGCGAGGGCGTGATCCGCGAGGCGGTCAACATGGCCGTCAACAAGGACGCCATCGCGAAGGCGATCTTCTTCGGCAAGGGCCAGACCCTGCCGGCACTCCTCAATGCCAGCGTCCTCGACTTCGACAAGGGCGCGGCCTCCAAGATGCCGAAATATGATCCGGCCGCGGCGGCCAAGCTCCTCGATGCGGCTGGCTGGAAGGCTGGTGCCGACGGCATCCGCGAGAAGGACGGCAAGAAGGCGACCTTCACGGTCTACGGCATCCGCAACGACGTCAATCCGCGGATCACCGAGGCCATGCAGGCCGACCTGCGCAAGGTCGGCATCGACATGAAGATCCAACTCTGGGATGCGACGGTCGCCTGGGGCAAGCTCGCCACGCAGGAATTCGACGCCTTCGTGATGGCCTATCCCTATGTGACGGCGACCGAGGCCTTGAACCTCTACTTCAACAGCCGCCAGGCGCCGACCCCGAACCGGATGAACTGGAAGGACCCGAAGACCGACGAGATGCTGAAGGCTGCGGCAACGGCCGTCGATGCCGACAGGCGCAAGCAGGCGATTGGCGCCGTCCAGACCCAGCTCACCGAAGCCAATGTCTGGGTGCCGCTCGTCTCGCAGCCGCTCTGGGTTGTCTCGGGCGATCGCGTCGAGGGCGTGCGTGCCCACGGTGTCTATGGCGCAGGACTCTACAAGGGCCTCGACATCAAGCTGAAGCGCTGAGCGCTTCGATGCGGCGCGGGGGAGACCCGCGCCGCATCTCCTGCTCCGGTCGGCCGCGCGGTTCTCGCGCGCGTTCTTCGGCCCGGGCGCCTTCTCTGTTCTCTCTACGGATGATGCCATGACGATCACGGTCATCAGGAATGCGGATGTCGTCGTGGCCTGGGATGCCCAGGCTGCCGGTCACGTCTATCTCTACGGCGCGGATGTTGCCTTCGAGGATGGCAAGATCCTTTTCGTCGGCGAGCGCTATGACGGCCCGGCGGACGAGACCGTGGATGGGCAGGGGCGAATGGTCATGCCCGGCCTCGTCAATATTCACTCGCATCCGTCGAGCGAACCCCTCAACAAGGGCTTCCTGGATGAGCTCGGTTCGCCGGCGCTCTACAATTCCTCGCTTTACGAGTTCATGCCGATCCTGCGTCCGGATGCCGAGGCGGTGCCGGATTGCGTGCGCGTCGCCTATTCCGAGCTGCTGCTCTCCGGCGTGACGACGGTTGCGGATCTGTCGGTGCCGCATCCGGACTGGCTCGACCTCGCGGCGCAGAGCGGCATGCGCGTCTGCCTCGCTCCGATGTTCCGCTCGGCCCGCTGGCATACGCGCAATGGCTATGTCGTCGAATACGAGTGGGACGAGAAGGCCGGTGCCGACGCCATGGCGCACGCCTTCGAGGTTATCGCCAAGGCCGAGGCCCACCCCTCGGGGCGCCTGTTCGGCATGGTATGCCCCGCCCAGATCGACACCTGCAGCGAGGGGCTGATCAAGGAAAGCTATGCTGAGGCCGGCCGACGCGGGCTGCGCTGGCAGATCCATGCGGCGCAGTCGACGGTCGAGTTCCATGAGATCACGCGCCGGCATGGCGTCTCGCCGATCCAGTGGCTCGAGAAGCTCGACGTGCTCGGCTCCACGAGCATCGTCGGTCACGCCATTTTCCTCGACGACTACCCGCGCAACGCCTGGCACAGTCGCCGCGATCTCGATCTCCTGGCCGAGACCGGCACGACGGTCGCCCATTGTCCGACCGTCTTCATGCGGCGGGGCATCGCCTTGCGTGATTTCGGGCGCTATCGGCGCGCCGGCGTGAATATCGGCCTGGGGACGGACACTTATCCCCACAACATGCTCGAGGAAATGCGCAACGCGGCCTATGTCGCGCGCCTGATGGCGGAGAGCCCGCGCACGCTCAGCACGACCGACCTGTTCGAGGCTGCGACGGTCGCTGGCGCCCGTGCGCTGGGGCGCAGCGATATCGGCCGGCTCGCGGTTGACTGCAAGGCGGACCTCGTGCTCGTCGATCTCGCCCATCCCATGATGCAGCCGCGGCGTGATCCCGTTCGCAGCCTGATCTACGCAGCGGCCGAGCGCGCGGTCGATCGCGTCTATGTCGATGGCCGGCTTGTCGTGAACGGTGGCGAGGTCCTCACCATCGATTACCCCGCCGCTGCGAGGCGCCTGCACGAAGCCCAGAAGCGGACCGAAGCGGCCGCTCCGAGGAATGACTGGGCCGGCCGCCCGGTGACGGATTACTCGCCCCTGACCTTTCCCGAAGCCGGGCATCGAACTTCCGAGGCCCGCTCATGAGCCCGGCCACGGCCACACCGATCATCGAGCTGCGCAATCTGACGACGGCCTTTCAGACCCTCAACGGGACGGTGCGGGCGGTCGACGGTATTTCGCTTTCGCTCGAGCGCGGCAAGACGCTCGGTATCGTGGGGGAGAGCGGCTGCGGCAAGAGCATGCTGTCCCTGTCGATCATGGGCCTCGTGCCGCCTCCGGGACGCAATGCCGGCGGCGAAATCCTGTTCGAAGGGCGCGACCTCCTGAAGCTGCCGCCGAGCGAGATGCGCGACATTCGTGGCAACCGCATCGCCATGATCTTCCAGGAGCCGATGACCAGCCTCAACCCGGTGCACACAGTGGGGTATCAGGTCGTCGAGTCCTTGCGCGCGCACCGCAAGGCCTCCGCCCGCGATCTGCGCGACGAGGCCATCGAGGCGCTGCGCAGGGTGCGCATTCCGTCGCCCGAGCGACGCTTCGACGAGTATCCGCATCAGCTGTCGGGTGGCATGCGCCAGCGGGTCATGATCGCCATGGCGCTGACCTGCAAGCCGGCCCTGCTGATCGCGGACGAGCCGACCACGGCGCTGGACGTCACCATCCAGGCCCAGATTCTCAGGCTCCTGCGCGAGTTGCAGGAGGAGACGGGCATGTCGATGATCCTGATCACCCACGACCTCGGTGTCGTCGCCCAGGTCGCCGACGAAGTGGCCGTCATGTATGCCGGCAAAGTGGTCGAGCGGGCCTCGGTCAAGGACGTGTTCCACGATCCGCAGCACCCTTACACGATCGGCCTGATGGGCTCGATGCCACGCATGGACCAGGACGTTGCGCGGCTCATCGCGATTGACGGCGTCGTGCCTCCGCCCTTCCGGTTGCCGCAAGGCTGCCGCTTCAATCCGCGCTGTCCGTTTGCGGATGACGGCTGTCGGGCGGAGATGCCGGTGCTCGGGGAAATCGGCCCGACCCATCTCGTCGCCTGTCGGAAGGCCCCGCTGGAGGAGTTCGTATGACGGTACCGTTGCTCGAACTTGAGGACGTGACCAAGCACTACCCCGTCTTCAAGGGCCTGATCCGGAAGAAGCAGGTCGGTGCGGTCCGTGCCGTGGACGGGGTGAGCCTGCAGATCAATCCAGGCGAAACCCTGGCGATCGTCGGTGAGAGCGGCTGCGGCAAGTCGACCACCGCGCGTCTTGCCATGCGGCTCATCGAGCCCACGGCGGGAAGCGTGCGCTTCGAAGGTCGCGACATCACGCATCTCGACCGAGCGGCCATGCGCAGCATGCGTCGCAATATGCAGATCGTCTTCCAGGACCCCTATGCCAGCCTGAATCCGCGCATGACGGTGGAGGAGCTGATTGCCGAGCCCATGCTGGTCCATGGCGAGGGCACGGCGGCCTCGCGGCGTGCGCGCGTGCTGGAACTACTTCGGAGGGTCGATCTCGCTCCCTATCATGCGGCGCGCTATCCGCACGAGTTCTCGGGTGGCCAGCGTCAGCGCATCGGCATTGCCCGGGCCCTGGCCCTGTCTCCGAAGCTCATCGTCTGCGACGAGCCGGTGTCGGCTCTCGACGTTTCGATCCAGGCACAGGTCGTAAACCTGCTGAAGGACCTTCAGAAGGAATTCGGCCTGGCCTACCTGTTCATCTCCCATGGCCTCGCCGTCGTGAAGCACATGGCCGATCGCGTGGCGGTGATGTATCTCGGGCAGGTCGTCGAACTGGCGAGCAAGCAGGACCTCTACGGTAATCCGCGCCATCCCTACACGCAGGCCCTGCTGTCCGCGGCTCCGGAGCCGGACCCGACCCGGCGCGAGGCGTGGAATGTGCTGGGGGGCGATGTCCCGAGCCCGCTCAATCCGCCAGCGGGCTGCCGATTCCATACGCGCTGCCCCCTCGCGCAGGAGCGCTGCCGCAGTGACGTGCCGAGCCTTCGTGCCGTCGGCGCGGGGCACAGCGCCGCGTGCCATTTTGCCGAGACTGTGCCGACCTTCAGCCACGCGGCTGCGGCCCGGGAGGAATCGCCGAGCCGGCGCAGGCGCCTCGCGCTCTATGAGGCGCACCGTCGTCAGGTGAACTGAGCGAGGCTTGGCGTCTGAGGCGGTCCACGCACACCGATTGTCCTCGTCTTGCCGTCACGCCCGGACCGCGATCTCCGTGCCGTTTGTGCATGCTTGGTCCGCTGCCGTGAAGAAGGCGTCGGCATAGGCGTGAGCCGGGTCAAGTCCGCGGCGCGTCATGGCTGCGACGGCGTCATCAACCAGGCGGGGCGAGCCGGCGACATAGGCTGTCACGCCCTCGAGTTCGGCAAGCGCTTCAAGGCGAGCACCGAGCGGCGGTCCGTCGCTCAGGACAGGGATATAGGTAAAATCGGCGAGCCGGTTGGCGAGGTCAGCGATCGTGGCCTCCTGATAGAGATCATGCTCAGCCCGCGCGGCATTGTAGAGCCGAATCGGCTGTTTCAGGTGCAGACGCGCAGCGCTGTGCAGGATCGACAGGATCGGGGCGAGCCCGGTTCCGCCCGCCACGGCGAGGATTGGCCCGGTCCGCCTTGCGCGCAGATGCGCCGTGCCCATCGGGCCACGCAGCCGGACGGGATCGCCCGCCTGCAACCCGCTCGCGACATGGCCGCTGGTCACACCATTGGCGACATGCCTGATGTGGAACTCGAGGAGCGGCTCGTCCGGGTCGTTCGCCATCGAATAATTGCGCGGCGCGCAGCCTGCGAAATGCAGTTCGGCATATTGGCCGGCCGTGAAGGCGAGCGGCTCTCCCTCCAATTCGACGCGCAGGATCGAGATATCCGGCGTCGGGCGTTGCAGCGAGACGACCCGTCCCGAAACCTCGCGCAGGGGATGTCCGGCCGTGTCGCTGCCAAGCCAGGCGATGCCGCAATCGCTGCGCGGCTGGGCGCGGCAGGCGAGAACGAAGCCGCGCTCCGTGTCTGCCGCGGTGAGCGCGAAGGGCGTGTGGGGAAGCAGCTCGACTTCGCCCGAGAGAAGCCTCGACTTGCAGGCGCCGCAGCGCCCGACCTGGCAGCCATAGGGATAGGCGTACCCGGCAAGCTGGGCCGCTTTCAGGATCGTCATATCCGCCGCGACGGTGATTTCGGTCGCGAGGTTGGCGATGTGGACGGTGTGGTTTGCGGTCATCGAGCGGGTACCTGCTGAGGCACGAGCGGCGCCACCGCAGCGCCGGCCATTGGCGGCGAGAAACGGCGCAGGCGCTGGGCCTTCTCGACGCGGTCGGCCCTGGGCGAGGTGATGTCCCCGACCGCGACCAGGGGCCTCCGCGCTGACCGCCGTTCGGACTGAATGATTACCGTCATCTGCGCCACCTTGATTGGACGAACGCTCAATGCGGTGCGGCTTCCCATAGTGGGAATGTCAAGCGGCCGAGGACCTGTCGTGGGGAGAAAATCCGGGCTTGACCTTGCCATATGGCAAGGGCCGACACTGATTTTGCGCTCATTCCTTCAGGAGAGATTTCCCATGTGCCAAGCTCACCAGTCTCATGACCACGAGATTGCTTCCGCTGCCGTTTCCGGCGTTTCCGTTCGTGTCGAGGATATGACCTGCGGCCATTGCGCCGGCACCATCAAGAGCGCCATCGAGAGTTCGATCCCCGGCGCCAAGGTCAGTGCCAACCCGGAGGCTCGCCTCGTCTCGGTCGAAGGTGCCGATCTTGCCCGGGTTCGCGAGATCATCGCCCAGGCCGGCTATACGCCGGACGCTGCGCCTGCCCACGCCTGAGCACGTGAGGCCGGAAATCCGGCCTCCGCTCGCGTTCGGCAAGGCTCCTTGAAATCGTGACAGCCGCGGCGAATGCCGCGGCCTTTTGCTTGGCCGCGCTGTCTCGAAAAATGACAGGCGCTCAGCAGATCATGCCGTCCCCATCCGGTTCAGGCGCGGGGTGGGGCGGTTGCTGCTGCGCTTGTGTAAGCCGACCTTCCCATTCCCTGGGGGCGTGCGGCCGATACGGGACCGGGCGGAAGCCGGCGCCCGGAAAGATGGTCCAATCCCCATGGCGGCTTTGGCCTTAGCTCTGGAACTGTCGCAAGAAACGTCTGGACGGCTCCACAGATGACATCGCCCGCAATCATAGTGCTTGACCGCGCCAAGGGCGCGCAGCCTGCCATCAGCCACGTCACGACGAGGCTAAGCGCGGCCGACCCATTTGCCGCGGGCCGCGAGATTGCGTGGACCGGCCCCGATTCCATGGCCGCGGGCCGCGCCACGTTCGAGGGGACTTGCGAGAGCGTCTCATTTCCTCACACCGAATTCCTGGTTGTCGTCGCCGGGCTGCTGCGTCTTGCCGAGACCGGTAAGGCCGCCCTGGAGTTGACACCCGGGCGCGGGGCCGTGATCGCGTGCGGCGCCGCGTTGCGGATCGAAGCGATGCCCGGTGCGCGCTTCGTCTTCTGCGCCATGACCGGTGCGACCTCGGCCGCGCCTGGATTGCAGGAAATTCTGGCTGAGGCCGCCCTCTCGCCCTCGGCGGCGCCGCCGGTCGAGGTGCTCATCGGCCCGACGCCGCAATGCCGCAGCTTCAACGCCTTTACCGACGAGGCCTCGCGCTTCCGGGCAGGCACCTGGGATTCGACGCCCTATCACCGCATCTCGCGCCCGCATCGCGTCAATGAGCTGATGCATCTGGTCGCAGGCAGCGTCGATCTCACGGGGGCCGATGGCAGCGTCACACGTGTCGAGCAAGGCGACAGCGTCTTCGTTGTCCGGGAGACGCCCTGCGCATGGGAAAGCCGCGTTCATGTCGCCAAATTCTACGTCGTGCAGGAGGTCCGCGGCTAAGCCCGCGACTGTCCGGCCGATGCCTCTGATCATGGAACCGATGATGTCCGCTACCGCCCCTCAAGAGACGCTGCTTCTGCGCGAGATCTCGACGGCCGACGCACTGGCCTGCCATGCGCTGTCGCGCGCCGTGAACTGGCCGCATCGCGCCGAGGATTGGAAGATGGTGATCGGCCTCGGCCATGGCGTCGTCGCGACGCTCGGCGAGGAGATCGTCGCGACGGCACTGTGGTGGCCCTATGGTGAGAGCCATGCCACGCTCGGCATGATCATTGTTTCGCCCGCCCATCAGGGTGGGGGCATCGGCAAACGGCTGATGCAGGCGCTGTTCGAGCAGGCACAGGGGCGCTCGCTGATGCTCAATGCCACTGCCGCCGGGGAGCCGCTCTATGCGAAGCTGGGCTTCGTTCCCTGCGGTGGGGTGCAGCAACATCAGGGCGATGCGCCGGCGATCGCGGCGCCCGTCCTGCAAGCTGGCATGTCGCTGCGCCTTGGTCGCCCAGCGGATCTGGAAATGCTGGAGCGGATCGACCGGCAGGCCACCGGGCTGGCGCGCAAACCGATGTTGGAGATGCTGCTCGCCTGCGGCGAGTGCATCGTGCTGGAGCGCAGCGGCCAGCCCGTGGGCTTCAGCATCCTGCGCCGCTTCGGTCGCGGCCTGGTGATCGGACCTGTCGTCGCCATGAAGCGCGACGATGCTCAAACCCTGATTGCGCATTGGCTGCATGAACAGCGCGGTCAGTTCCTGCGTGTCGATATCCAGGCGGATTCAGGGCTAGGGGATTGGCTGACGGAATGTGGGCTGAAGCCTGCGGGGCTGGTCACGTCGATGGTGCTTGGCGAGATGCCAGACCAACCGGGGCCGATGCGCCTCTACGCCTTGGCCAACCAGGCACTCGGCTGACTGTCGGAGCAGGCGGACACAATGGCGCTGCTTTACAAATCCGATCCCGCGCGCGGTGCCGAATGGGCCAGACTTCTGGCGGCAAAGGCGCCGGATCTGGCATTCCGCATCTGGCCGGATGTCGGCGATCCCGCAGACATCCGCTATCTCGCTGCCTGGATGCCACCCGACGACATCATGGCGCAGTTTCCTAATCTGGAACTGCTGATCTCGGTCGGGGCCGGTGTCGACCAGTTCGATTTTTCGAAGCTGCCGCCGGAGCTTCCGGTCGTGCGCATGGTCGAACCCGGCATCGTCGACGGCATGGTCGAGTATGTCACGATGTCCGTGCTGGCGCTGCATCGCGACCTCGTGCCGTATATCGCCCAGCAGCGCGACCAGCTCTGGCGTCCGATCAGGGTGTGGCCGGCCTCGACCCGCCGCGTCGGCGTCCTGGGGCTCGGCATGCTAGGGGAGGCCGCGTGTCGCAAGCTCGCAGGTTTCGGCTTCCAGGTCGCGGGGTGGAGCCGCTCGCGCCGCGAGATCGAGGGCGTCACCTGTTATGCCGGCCCGGACGGGATGACCGATTTCCTCAGCCGCACCGATATCCTGGTCTGCCTGCTGCCCCTGACCGACGAGACGCGTGGCGTGCTGAATGCCGAGCTCTTCGCAAAACTGCCGCGCGGGGCGCGGCTGGTGAGTTCCGGACGTGGCGGCCATCTCGACCAGGATGCTCTGCTCGCCGCGCTTGCCAGCGGCCAGCTCTCGGCAGCGGTCCTGGATGTTACCGCGCCCGAACCGCTGCCCGTCGGCCATGTGCTGTGGAGCGACCCGCGCGTGCTGATCACCCCACATATCGCCAGCATGACCCAGCCGGAGACGGCGGTCGACGTCGTGCTCGACAATCTGAGACGTCATTGCGCCGGCGAACCGCTGCTCGGGCTGGTGGACCGCAAGCGCGGTTATTGAGGAGAGGTCAGTCCATGCTCGTGGAACAGCTGAAGGATCCAGGCCTGTTCGTCCAGCGCGCGCTGATCGGTGGCGAGTGGGTCGGGGCGGCGTCGGGCGCGGTGCTGGCAGTGAGCGATCCCGCCGACGGCTCCGAGCTCGGGACGATCCCGGCCTGCGGCGAAGCGGAGACGCAGGCGGCCATCGCTGCCGCGGAAGCTGCCTTCCCGGCGTGGCGCGCGCGCCCCGCAGCCGAGCGTGCTGCCCTGCTGGAGCGCTGGCATGATCTCCTGCTGTCGCATGCCGGTGACCTCGCCCTGATCATGACCGCAGAACAGGGCAAGCCGCTGGCGGAAGCTGAGGGCGAGGTGCGCTATGGCGCTGGCTTCATCAAATGGTTCGCCGAGGAGGCGCGACGCATCTATGGCGGCATCGTGCCGGCTCCGACCACCGACCGGCGCATCCTTGTGCTTAAGGAGCCGGTCGGCGTCTCTGCCGCGATCACGCCGTGGAATTTTCCAAATGCGATGATCACCCGCAAATGTGCGCCGGCACTGGCGGCGGGCTGTACCGTCGTGGTCAAGCCATCGGAGCTGACACCCTATTCGGCCTTGGCGCTCGGTATGCTGGCGGCGCGGGCCGGTATCCCCAAGGGCGTGATCAACATCGTCACCGGCCTGCCCAATGCGATCGGCGAGACGCTGACCGGCAGTGCCGCCGTGCGGAAGCTCTCCTTCACGGGCTCGACGCGGGTCGGTGCGCTGCTGATGCGCCAGTCCTCCGACACGCTGAAGCGGCTCAGCCTCGAGCTTGGCGGCAATGCCCCATTCATCGTCTTCGACGATGCCGATCTCGACATGGCCGTTGCAGGGGCCATCGCCAGCAAGTTCCGCAATGCCGGCCAGACCTGCGTCTGCGCCAATCGCATCCTGGTGCAGGACGGCGTTCACGACGCCTTTGCGGAACGTCTTGCGAGAGCGGTATCGGCAATGCAGATCGGCAATGGTCGCAGGGATGGCGTCAGTATCGGTCCGCTGATCAATGCCGCGGCCGTCGAAAAGGTCCGGGCACATGTCGAGGATGCCTTGGCGCTCGGCGCAAAGCGGGTGGTCGGTGGGGAGGCTGGCCTCGATCCTGCCCGCTTCATTGCGCCGACCGTGCTGACCGGGGCGAATACACGGATGCGCCTTGCCAACGAGGAGACATTCGGCCCGGTCGCGCCGCTGTTCCGGTTCAGGCATGAGGATGAGGCGATCGAGATCGCCAATGGCACGCCCTATGGCCTGGCGGCCTATTTCTACTCCGAGAACCTGCATCGCGCCTGGCGCGTCGGCGAGCGGCTCGAATTCGGTATGGTCGGGCTCAATATCGGCTCCGTCTCGATGGAGGTTGCGCCCTTCGGTGGCATCAAGCAGTCCGGAATTGGGCGCGAAGGCGGCGCAACCGGCATCGAGGAATATCTGGAGACCAAGAGTTTCCATATGGGCGGGCTGAAGCAAGCCTGAGCGGCGGCGCCGCTCAGAGCACCGAAAGCATGATGTGCTGTCGCTGCCTCGGAAATGCGCAGGGGATACCATGTCGGCCCCTCCGCTGAAGCCGACATCATGGCGGCCCGGTCCTAGGCTTCTGGCAAGGCGGCCAGGCCGTCAGCAGGGAAGAGCCAGTCCATGCATGAGCCAGTTTCCAATGTCGGTGCAGCGCTTTCGGGCCGCATCAGCCCCGGTATCCAACGTGCTCTCGCCCATATCGAGCGGCACTTCACCGACGCGGTCTATCTTGAGGATATTGCGGTTCTCGCCGGACTGAGCGTCTGCCGTTTCGTGACGGTGTTTCGCCATCAGGTCGGGCTCACGCCGCATCGCTTCATCTGCCACCGGCGTATCCGTTACGCCAAGTCATTGCTGCGCGACGGCGTGCCCTTGGCACTGGCGGCCTCCGAGGCGGGCTTCTTCGACCAGAGCCACCTGTCGCGTCATTTCAAGAGCATATGCGGGGTCACGCCGGGCCGCTACCTGCGCGAGCAGGCGCATGCTACGCGACTGAGGTCCGAACCTGCTGCCTATACGCAGGCCGGCGCTGCCTGATCCGTCATCCGCCTCTCGATCCAGAGATCCCCCAGCAAGGCCTGTCTCCATGACCGTCAACTCGCTCGAAGCACTCGACCGCATGCATTGGGTCCACCCTGTCGCCAACTGGGCGGGGCATGAGAAGCGCGGCGTCACCATCCTGAAGTCGGCACGCGGAGCCTTCATCACGGACGCCGATGGTCACGAACTGATCGATGGCTTTGCGGGGCTCTGGTGCGTCAATGTCGGCTATGGCCATGACAGCATCGTCGAGGCGGCTGCCGCGCAGATGCGCGAGCTGCCCTATGCGACCGGCTATTTCGGCTTCGGCAGCGAACCTGCGATCCGGCTGGCCGCCAAGCTGGCCGAGATCACTCCCGGCGATCTCAACCACATCTATTTCTCTCTCGGCGGTTCCGATGCCGTCGACAGCGCGCTGCGTCTGATCCGCTACTACTACAACGTCACCGGACGACCGGCGAAGAAGCAGATCATCTCGCTGGAGCGAGGCTATCACGGCTCGAGCTCGACGGGGGCCGGCGTGACGGCGCTGCCGGCGTTCCACGCCAATTTCGACCTGCCGGCGGAGGGGCAGCACTACATCGCCTCGCCCTATCCCTATCGTAACCCGGCGGGCTCCGACGACGGCGCCGTCATCGCAGCCAGCGTCGCGACGCTGCGGGCCAAGGTCGAGGAACTCGGTGCTGACACCGTTGCCGCCTTCTTCTGCGAGCCGGTGCAGGGTTCGGGCGGTGTCGTCGTTCCCCCGAAGGGCTGGCTGAAGGCGATGCGCGATGCTGCGGCCGAACTCGACATCCTCTTCGTCGCCGACGAGGTCATCACCGGCTTTGGACGAACCGGCCCGATGTTCGCCTGCGAGGCGGAGGGCGTCGTGCCGGACATGATGAGCATGGCCAAGGGCCTGACCTCGGGTTACGCCCCGCTCGGAGCGCTCGCGATCGGCGAGAAGGTCTATCGCGCCATCGCCGACAACGCAGCCGCCGGCGGCCCGATCGGGCATGGCTATACCTATTCGGGCCATCCCGTCAGCGCCGCCGTCGCGCTTGAGGTGCTGCGCCTCTATGACGAGGGTGGCATCCTCGCCAACGGCCAGCGCGTCGGCGCCTATTTCGAGAAGCGCCTCGCTACGCTTGCCGACCATCCCCTGGTCGGAGAAGTCCGGGCGCGCGGCCTGCTCGCCGGTGTCGAGATCGTTGCCGACAAGGTCACCAAGGCGAAGTTCTCGCGCGCGGCGAAGCTGTCCGACCATCTCTTTGCGCGTGGCTATGCCAATGGCGTGATCTTCCGCGCCTTCGCCGATGATATCATCGGGCTCGCTCCGCCTCTGTGCTGCAGCGAGACGGAAATCGATCTGATTGTCGCGCGCCTGCGCCAGACGCTGGACGACATGCTGGCGCTCCCTGAGGTCACAGCCGAGTTGAAACTGGTTGAGCCGGCATGATCCTCGCTTTGCTCGGATAGAGCGACGTGTTTAGTTTCACGCCACCGGAGTGGTGGCTCGCCGTTCGGGTTTGCGCGGGGAGGGCTGGGGTGAGGCTTTCGTGGTGACACCGGGCGTGCGGCTCGATCGCATCGACATGAAGATTCTGATTGAGCTCCAGAACAACGGCCGCGTGACGAATGTCACGCTGGCCGATGCGGTCGGCTTGTCTCCGAGCCCCTGTCTGCTGCGGGTGAAGCGGCTCGAACAAGCCGGCTTCATTTCCGGATATGGAGCCACGATCAATCTGCAGAAACTTGGTGAGACGATCACGGTCTTTACCGAGATCACGCTGGCGGACCATACGAAGGAATATTTCATCCGCTTCGAGACTGGCTTGCGTCGCGTCGACGAGGTGGTGGAATGCCATATGGTCAGCGGCGGCTATGACTATCTGGTCAAGTTCGTCACGCGCGGGCTGACGCATTACCAGTCGCTGATCGAGACGCTGCTCGATCGCAATCTCGGCATCTCGAAATACTTCAGCTACATCGTCATCAAGACGCCGATCCAGAAATCGGGCTATCCGCTGCCTGTGCTGTTCGACGTTTAAGGCATCGGCCCGAAAAGTAGATTGCGGTTTTCGGAAAAGCCGATGCAAACACAGAAGGTTAGATCACCGGACAGGATACGATATCCGGTCCGATGATCTAACCGTCAACCCAGGGCCTGGTTGATCAGCCCGAAGGTGCGCATCGTGCCGCGCGCCGCATGATTGTTGCCGCGGATCATCGTCGTCACGGTGTCGTGGATCATCATGCCGCAGGATTCGAGGAAACCGCCGAACAAGCCCTGCTCCATCGCAGTGTCGACCCGGAGGAACTCGCCCTCATGTGCCTGGACATGGGGCCGGGTCAGAGCAATCGCCGCCATATCGTCCTCCGCCACGATCGGCCCGACGACATGGCCCCGCCCGAAGCGGCGGCAAAACGCGAAGCCGACGGCCTCTCCGTTGCGTTCGTGGATCGTCCCGATCGATTGCGGCATCAGGGCCTTGATCACCCGCGTCCGATCCGCGCCATAGGCCATCGCATCGAGACGGGCGATGGCGTCAAGATCATCCACAACCACCGGCCTTACCGAGATCGTGGAATCGGTGGCGGGGCCTGCGTCCTCGACGCGGCCCTGATGCTGAAAGACGCGGCCGATGGGCTCGAAGCCGAGCGAGCGGTAGAGCCGGTAGCCTTCCCGCGTCGAATTCAGGCGCAGATCGCGCTGCCCGGATTGTTCGAAGATCGTGTCCATCAGCCGCCGGCCCGCACCTCGCGCCTGGAGGCGGGGCGAGGTGATCACCATGCCGATCGTGGCGAAATGTTCGCCAAAAGGCCACCACATCGCTGTCCCGAGCGCACGACCGATCCGGTCGCAGGCGATGAGGCCATATCCGACCTCGAATACCAGCCGCCAGTCTTCAGGGCGATGCGGCCAGGCGACGGCGATCGAGAGTTGGTGTGCCTGGCCGAGATCGGCCTCGGTCATCGCGCGGATATCGATCGCATAGTCAAGTGGGCGCTTGGCCGTTTTGTAATCCACCCCTGCGAGCCTCATCTGGAATGAAGCCCAAGTATAGGTGCGCCGCTGGCTTTCGAGAATAGTAAAATTCATACAATACATGGGCTTAGAATGTCGCATGCTCGGGCTTCCAAATCGGACCGCGTCTGGGCAACAGCTTGCGCAGACCGGATCGCAACGCCTTTCCGGCCCTGACAGCCGGCGCTGACCCGCGGATCGATCGCTGATGAAACTCGAACCCTATTGGCTTGCGACGGCGCCGCGTTTCGGCGCAGGCGCCACAGGTCCGCTCGCAGGCACGGTCGATGTCGCCATCGTCGGCGCTGGCTTCACCGGGCTCTCGGCGGCCCTGGCCCTGGCAAAATCCGGCGCAAGCGTTGCGGTTCTGGAGGCGGGCCGTGTGATCGGCGAGGCGTCCGGCCGCAATGGCGGGCACTGCAATAACGGGCTCGCCCATGATCTCGGCGGTCTCGCAGCCAGCCTGGGCCAGGACCGTGCGGTAGCGCTCTACCGGGCTTTCGATGATGCGGTCGATCAGGTGGAGAGGCTGGTCGCAAGCGAGGCGATCGATTGCGATTTTATCCGCACCGGCAAGATCAAGCTCGCGGCCAAGCCCGAGCACTTCGCCAAGTTGCAGAAGAGCGCGGAGTTGCTGTCGCGCACCGTCGAGCCTGATCTCACCGTGGTCCGGCCGGAAGATATCCGCCGGGAAATCGGTTCCGACGGATTCCATGGCGGACTGGTCTTCCCGCGCAGTGCCCACATGCATATGGGCCGTTTCGGTGTCGGGCTGGCCGATGCCGCTGCGCGGCGTGGCGCTAGCATCTATGAGAATGCTGCGGTGACGGAGCTTCACCGCCTCAAGGCGCGTGCGCACAGGGTCGTGACGAGCCGCGGCGAGATCGAAGCCGGGCAGGTGCTGCTTGCGACCGGGGCCTCCCGGCAGGGGCCGTTCGCCTGGCTCAGGCGGCGCATCGTGCCGGTGGGCAGCTTCATCATCGCCACCGCGCCGCTTTCGGCCGAACTTGCTGCATCGATCCTTCCGATGCGGCGCACCGCGACGACGACGAAGAATATCGGCAACTATTTCCGCCTCACGCCGGATAATCGCCTGATCTTCGGCGGCCGCGCCCGCTTCGCACTGTCGAGCCCGAAATCCGATGCCAAGAGCGGTGCGATCTTGCAGGCGCGGATGCTTGAACTCTTTCCGCAGCTTTCCGGCGTCCGCATCGACTATTGCTGGGGTGGTCTGGTCGACATGACCTCTGACCGGTTGCCGCGCGCCGGCGAGCGTGACGGCGTGTTCTATGCGCTGGGCTACAGCGGCCATGGCACCCAGATGTCGGTGCATATGGGCCAGATCATAGCCCGCGTCATGGGCGGGGACGTGAATGCGAATCCACTGGCGGGGCTCGCCTGGCCGGCAGTGCCAGGCCATTTCGGTCCGCCCTGGTTCCTCCCCTTCGTCGGCGCCTATTACCGCTACCAGGACTGGCGTCACTGAGGAGGCGTCAACGAGAGGAGCCCCATCGAACACCCGGGCCTCCGCTTCGCGGCTTGTCGGGAATGACGATGAGGCTCGTGGATTCAGCCTGCCTGCTTCAGCATCGCTGAAGCAGGGGGAAAGCCGTCGTCAGCGCGGACCGGAATCGAGGCGATCGATCGGCTCCATCCCGATCGCGCCCGGCTGCGCGCGAGTGGCCGTAAGCCTTCACGCACCGATGTCGATCAGCACGGTCTTGTGCCGCAGATTGGCCTCGACGGCTTGCCGGCCGAGATCCTTGCCGATGCCGGAGCTCTTGTACCCGCCGGTCGGCAGGATGAAGTCGAGCGTGCGGTTATAGCGGTTGATCCAGACCGTGCCCGCCTTGATCTGGCGTACGGCCCGTAGGCCGCGGCCGAGATCGGAGGTGTAGACGCCGGCCGCGAGCCCATACTCGGGGTGGTCGGCGAGGGCGAAGCCTTCCTCCTCGGTGTCGAAGCTCTGGATCGTCAGCACCGGGCCGAAGATCTCCTCACGCACCGCCGCGGTGTCCGTATCGACGCCTGCGAGCAAGGTCGGCTGATAGAAGGCTCCGCCGTGCCCCTCGATCCTTCCTCCTCCCAACAGCACCTCGGCGCCCTGGGCACGGCTACGGGCCAGGATCGCATCGATGCGCCGGGCCTGGATCTCCGAGATGATCGGTGCAAAGCCCGTCGACGATTTCCAGGTCGGACCTGGCGCGATGCGCGAGAGGCGCGCCAGCAGAGCTGAGACCAGGGTATCAGTGGCCTGCCGCTGAACGATCAGCCGCGAACCCGCCACGCAGGCCTGGCCGGCATTGGCGAGGAGCGAGCTGGCTATGCAATCCGCTGCCTTGTCGAGATCGGCGTCAGCGAAGACGAGCTGCGGGCTTTTGCCGCCGAGCTCCAGCGTTACCGGCTTAATGCCGGTTTCGGCCGCGGCCTTCATCACCGCGATGCCCGTACGGGTGGAGCCGGTGAAGGAGAGTTTGGCAATGCCGGGATGACGGCTGAGTGCGTCGCCCGTCACTGCGCCCGTGCCCTGTACGACATTGAAGATACCGGGCGGAATTCCGGCCTCGACGGCGAGCTCAGCCAGCCTCACGGTCGAGAACGGCGTCAGTTCGGACGGTTTCAGGACGATCGCGTTGCCGGCGGCGAGCGCCGGGCCAACCTTCCAGCTGGCCATGCTGAGCGGGAAGTTCCAGGGCGTGATCGCCCCCACCACACCATAGGGCTCGGAGACGATCATGCCGAAATGGTCGGCCCGCGTCGCGGCGACGTCGCCGCCGAGCTTGTCCGCCCATTCGGCGAAGAAGCGGATGCCTTCGGCCGTGCTGGCGACGTCGCCGGTCACGGCCTGGGCGATCGGGCGTGTCGAGCCCAGCGCCTCCAGCCGGCCGAGTTCCTCGCTCTTCGCCTCGATCAGCTCGGCCCAGCGCCGCATGGCACGCGCCCGGTCGCGCGGGGGCTGCGTCGCCCAGCCACTGCGCTTGACCGTATGCGTTGCGTCCTCGACAGCCCGATCAATGAGCTCCGCCGATGCGACCGGCAGGTCGGCATAGGTTCTGGCGTCGGATGGTCGGGTGACGCTGATCCTTTCACCGGGGCCATCGATGTTGCTGCCGGCGATGAAATGGCCCGTGGCGAAGGCGATGGCGTCAGGGTCGAAATCGCGCATCGGCGTCAGAGCCCGAGCAGGCCTGGCAGGCCGCCGATGTCCTTGATTTCGCGGTAGCCGTAAGCGGGAATGCCGGGCTCGTGACCGCGATTGACGAAGACCCGCTGACCGATCTTCAGGTCGTAGGCGCTCATCAGGTCGTAGCGCAGACTGGACGAGCAATGCACGACGTCTTCAGGTCCGCAGCCCAGCATGTCGAACATGTATTCGAAGGCCTGCAGGCGCGGCTTGTAGGCCTGCGCCTCCTCCGCGGTATAGGCCGCATGGAAGGGCGCGCCGAGTTTGACGACGGAGTGCGGAATCAGTTCCTTCATCGAATTCGAGAGGATGACGAGGGGGATCTCCCTGGCGACCTTGGCGAGGCCTGCCGGCACATCCGGGTGCGGGTTCCAGCTCGGAATCTCGTCGTAGATGGCCTGGGCGTCGRCCGGGTCGAACGTGATCTTCCAGACCCTGCAACTGCGCTCCACCGAGTTATGGACCACTTCGATGAAGGGTTTCCAGGCGCCAAGGACCTCGTCCAGGCGAAACCCCCTGAAGCTCTCGCAGAAACCGTCCATGACCTCGGGGGACAGGCGTGCGCCATAGACGCGCCGCGCCGCCGGGCCCATTTCGAAATTGATCAGCGTGCCATAGCAATCGAAGGTCACGAATTTCGGCCGCAGGGTGCTCATCGCGTCTCTCGCCATCAGAAGTTGCCGCGCCAGCACGATCTGCCGCGTTGCATCCAAGACTAGGGCCGGTGTGCAGGCGCGGACTTGGAATTGCGTCCCGCCGAGCAAAGATTCTGCCGATCATCTGCCCCGGTTCAGCATGAATTGCCGCCGGCTGCGAAAGGCCGAATGAAGGGCTGTCCGACACTGACGGGCGACGTTCAGAACTCGCCGATCTCGCCCCGCGAGCCATCGATCAGGCGCGAATGCCGGAAGGGACGCGGGTCGACGATCGGTTTGTCCCCCACGGCGAGATCGGCCGCCAGATGGCCGGCCGCGGGCCCGAGACCGAAGCCATGCCCGCTGAAACCGGCCGCCAGCACGAAGCCCTGCAGATCCGCGACGGGCGAGATCACCGGCACGGCATCCGGCGTTGAATCGATATAGCTGCCCCAGCTCTCCCGGACGGCGACGTCTTGAAGTGCGGGGTAGAGCGCCCGTGCCCTTGCCAGCGTCAGCGCAACGGACTTGCGGCTCGGCACGGGATCGAGCACGCGGATGCGTTCGAAGGGAGTCTCCCTGTCGAAAGCCCAGCCTCCGAGCGCCTCCGGCCCCTTGAAGAAGGAGGTGCCGAAGCCGAACTCGACCGCTTTCAGCCGCTTGATGAACATCGGCAGGAACTCGCGCGCATAGCGCAGTCCCTGCGGCGTGACTTCAAGTGTGCCCTTGCCGCTGATCGCGATCGTGTAGCTGCCGTCGAGCCGACGCGTCAGGGCGCAGTCGGGGGTGTAGAGCGCATCGAGTAATCTGGGCGCGACTTCCGTCCGCAGAATGGTCGAGCGGATGCTCGCCTGCGGAAACCGGATGCCATGGCGCCGGCAGAAGGCTGATGCCCAGGCACCGCCGGACAGGATGACGGAGCGCGTTCGGATCAGGCCCTTCTCGGTGATCACGCCGGAGACCGCGCTATTCGTGATGTCGAGGCCGCGCGCAGCACAATCCTGATGGATGCTCGCACCCTGCGAACGGGCGCCTTCTGCGAGGACAGGTGCGGCGCGGGCAGGCTCAGCCTTGCCGTCGCTGACCGAATGGACCCCGCCGAGCCAGGAGTGGCCGGTGCCTGCCGTCATGGCGGCTGCTTCGCTGCCGGAGAGCATGCGCGTATCGATGCCGAATTGCTGTGCGGTTCCGCGCCATTTGTCCCATTGCGCGATCTGGCTGGCGTCATTGCTGGCATAGATCAGGCCGCTTCGCCTGAAGCCGATATCGCTGCCGATGTCGCGGCTGAGCCCGTCCCAGAGCTCCATGGCGCGCATGGCGAGGGGCAGTTCGCGGGCGTCACGGTTCTGCTGCCGGCACCAGCCCCAGTTCCGGCTCGACTGTTCGCCGCCGACGACGCCCTTCTCGACGAGTGCGACGCTGTGCCCACGCTTCGCCAGGAAATAGGCTGCTGCGCTGCCGACGATTCCGGCGCCGATCACGACGATATCGGCCTGGGCCGGCAGGCGCGCATTGCTGGCGATGCGTTCAAGCGTCGGTGACATAGGCGGGGAGCTCCGGCAGGGTTTCGTCGCGACGTTAGCGACCGCGCTGCCGGCGGCATTGGATCATCTTTGCATCGGCGCCGGACTCAATGCCGCAGCGCGGTCTCGATGCCGATTGGCGGATGCAGCTATGGCAAGACCCAACCCCGATGCGGTGGCTTGCCTTCAAGACATTGAAGGGCGCGTCACATCATGCCGGGCTCGCCGAGATCGGTCCCGTCGATCATGCGGCTGTAGCGATAGGGGTGTGGATCGACGATGGGGGTGTCGTTGGCGACGATGTCGGCGGCAAGGCGCCCGGCGGCCGGGCCGATGCCGAAGCCGTGACCGCTATAGCCCGTCGAGATATAGAAGCCGGGCAGGGTCGCGACGCCGGAGATGACCGGAATCCAATCCGGGGTGAAATCGACCAGCCCGCCATATTTATGCGCGATCTTCACATTGGCGAGCTGCGGATAGAGTTGCCCAAGCCGTGTCAGGGCAAAGCTGATCAGCTCCTCCTGTGCCGGCGGATCGAAGGTGCGGATCCGCTCGAAGGGCGAGATGCCATCGTTGCTCCAGCGGGAGATCGCCTCCGGCCCGGCGAAGAAGGACCGGCCAGCCCGGATGGTCAGGCCCCAGCGCCGCTTCTTGAAGGTCCGCCAGAACTGTTGGGCGTAGAGCATGCCCTGCGGAGTGAGTTCGAGCAGGCCGCGTCCGCTGATGCCGACGGTATAGCCGCCATCGAGCCGGCGGCGGAAGGTGAGATCGGGCATGGACAGCCCGCCCTCGATTACCTGCGGTGCGGCCTCCGTGAAAAAGGAGGTGGAGCGCACGCCCGCCTGCGGCAGCTTGAGGCCGTGGTGGCGGCAGAACATCGAGCTCCAGGCCCCGCCGGCGCAGAGCACCGCGCTGGTCCGGATCGTGCCCTTTTCGGTGACGACCGCCGAAACCTTCCCGCCCTCGGTCTCGAGTCCGCGTGCGGCGCAGCTCTGATGAATGGTCGCCCCCCGCTTGCGCGCCCCTTCGGCGATGGCCGGGGTCGCCAGCGCGGGCTCGGCCCGCCCGTCGGTCGGCGAATGCACTCCGCCGATCCAGTTCTCCGTGCTGCCCGGAGACATGGCCTTGGCCTCGGCAGCCGTCAGCATCCGGCTATGCATCTGATACTCGCGGGCGCGGTCGGCCCAGTTCGACCATAGATCGAGATCGGATTGTTTGGTCGTCACATAGAGCAGCCCGGTGCGGCGGAAGCCCGTCTCGGCTCCGAGCTCTTCGTTCAACCCGTTCCACATCTCGACGGCACGCTGGGCCAGCGGCAATTCGCGCAGGTCGCGATTCTGCTGGCGGCACCAGCCCCAGTTCCGGCTCGACTGTTCGCCGGCGAGGTGCCCCTTCTCAACCAGTGCGACCGAATGCCCCTTCTTTGCCAGCTCATAGGCCGCGCTCGTGCCGGCGATGCCACCGCCAATGACCACCACATCGGCAGATTTCGGCAGAAACTCGTCGCTACGGACGCGGGTGACCGGAGGAGACATAGGCTGGCTTTCCTTGCGCTGCGGGACCGCTCCGCGCGGGCAACGACCAATCCATCCGCACGGCCGATCCGATTTGATCGGCTCGATAAGACCCGATCCGGTGCAGAACCCTATGCCAAAGGCGGTGGTTGAATCGGCAGATTATGCCCGGCCGGGCGCCGTGATCGGCATACGAGGCGGGTGGGTGCAGGCCTAACCTAGGCACGCGGTTGAAGGACCGGCCGCGCCCGCGAACGACCCGACGGATGAAGCGGGCGGCGTGGATGCGCGATCGTTTCCGCCTGAATTGCCCGGGGCGCCCGGGACTTCCGCAAAACAAGCAAAAGAGGGGTTACCGGATGATAAAGCACTCCGACGGAACGACCCGTTCGGCTTTCCCGATGCCGGCATTGCATCGCCGCCAGTTTCTCGCGCTCGGAGCGGGCGGCCTGCTGGCCGCCTCGGGGGTTGGAGCCGGCGCCCAGACCAAGCCTGCTCCGCCACCGCCCGCTAAACCGACCGGCCAGGTCGTCGTTGGCCTGTCGCAGGAGCCGACAGCATTCAACCCGCTCATGCCTGGCATCGAGGTCGACGAGACCGTCTGGATGCAGGTCTTCAATACGATGTGGCTCGCCGACCCTCAGGGCAACCTGATGCCCGATCTCGCAACCGAGGTGCCGAGCGAGGCCAATGGGGGCATCTCGGAAGGTGGCCTGGCCTGGAAAGTCAAACTGCGCGAGGGCATCACCTGGCATGACGGGACGCCCTTCACGGCCGAGGACGTGAAATACACGCTGGAGCTGATCAATGCGCCGGGCTTCAAGAGCCGCACCCGGGTCGGCCATGCGCTGGTCAAGGACATCGTGGTCAAGGGACCGCATGAGATCTCCTGGCGCATGGAGAAGGCCTACGCGCCCTATCTCGCGCTGCTCTCCAACACCTTCATCGTGCCCAAGCATCTGCTTGAGAAAGCCAGCGACCCGAATACCGCACCCTTCAACGGCGCGCCGGTCGGTACCGGGCCCTTCAAATGGGGGCAGCGCACGCCGGGCGACAACATCACGCTCGTCGCCAATGAGCGTTATCACGGCAAGGGCCCCTATCTGGAGAAGGCTGTCCTCAAAAATATGTGCCGGACCAGACGGCTCTCTATGCACAGTTCCGCACGGGACAGGTCGACCTCATTATCGGCACTGGCATCCCGGCGAATTTCTATGCCGAGGCCGTGAAGCTGCCGGGCCGCAAGATCGTGAAGATCCCGAACGCCTCGCTCGAAATCCTGATGCCCAATCTCGAGCATCCGGCCTTGTCCGAGAAGGCGGTGCGCCAGGCGCTCTACGCCTCGATCAACAAGCAGGCGATCATCGACGTCATCTTCTATGGCCTACACAAGCCGACGGAGTCCTTCGCGCCTCAGGAATCCTGGGCCTACAATCCCAACCTGCCGCAGCAGAGCTACGACCTCGCCAAGGCTAACAAGTTGCTCGACGACGCTGGCTGGAAACGCAGCGGCAGCGGCGTTCGCATGAAGAACGGCGTGCCACTTGAGTTCGCGGTCTCAACGACGACCGGCGCCTCGCTACGCGAGCAGTGCCAGCAACTGATGATGCAGGACTGGCAGCAGGTCGGCGTTTCCATGAAGATCAACAACATGCCGGCCGCGGTGATCTGGGGCGAGTTCTATACGCGCTCGAAGTTCCAGTCGCTGCTGGTCGGCACTGCCTTCCGCACCGTGATCGATCCCGATCCGGCCTCGCGCTTCGCCTCTGATGCTATACCCGCCAAGAACGGCAGCGGCGCCAACCAGATGCAGTGGCAGAATGCCGAAGTCGACAAGCTGCTGAAGGAGGGCCAGGAAACCTTCGATCAGGCCAAGCGCAAGGCCGTCTACTGGAAATTGCAGGAAATCGTCCGCAAGGAACTGCCGATCCTGCCGATCTACCAATATGTTCCGGTCGAGGGCTACAAGGAAGGGCTCATCGGCTACGAGCCCAATATCAATGCCCGCCAGAATACCTGGAACATGGGCAGTTGGTACTGGGCGCGCTGAGACCATGAACGGACCCTCCCGGAACACGGCGCCATGAGCACCTTTCTCGTGCGACGGCTGCTGCAGGCGCTCGTGCTGCTGCTCATCGTCTCGATGATCGGCTTTGCGATCCTGCACCTGGCTCCGGGCGGGCCGCTCTCGCAGTTCGCCGCCGGCGGCGACATGACCCAGGCCGATCTCGACCGCATCGCTGAACAGCTCGGCCTCAACCGCCCGCTGCCGCTGCAATATGCGGAATGGCTCTGGCGCATGCTGCGCGGCGACTGGGGGCTGTCCTATCGCGACCATCAGCCGGTGCTGCAGATCATCGCCTCCCATATCGGGCCGACGATGGAACTGATGCTGAGCTCGACGCTGCTCGCCATGCTGCTCGGCGCCTGGGTCGGTATGCTTGGCGCGATCCGACGCTACTCGTTGTTCGATTCACTCGCGACGATCGGCGCCATGATCGCGCTCTCGATCCCGACCTTTTGGTTCGGCCTTGTCATCATCTATGTCTTCTCGGTCGGGCTCGGCTGGCTACCTGCCGGCAACCGCTACACCATCGGCGATGGTTCGGTGCTCAACCGGATCCATCATCTGATCGGGCCCTGCATCGTGCTCGCGCTGGTCTCGACGGCGGTCTGGAGCCGCTACATGCGCTCCTCGATGCTTGAGGTCGTCAATCAGGACTATATCCGCACTGCCCGGGCCAAGGGCGTGCCGGAGCGCCAGGTCCTGCTGCGGCACGCCCTTCGCAATGCGCTGCTGCCAATGATCACCATCACCGGCCTGCATGTGCCGACATTGCTTTCGGGCGCACTGGTGACCGAGACCGTCTTCACCTGGCCGGGCATGGGGAGGCTCTTCCTCGACTCGATCAGCTATCGCGACTATCCGACCGTGATGGGCATCCTGATGTTCACCGCCGTCCTGGTGTTGCTCGGCAGTCTGATCGCAGACCTGCTCTATGGTCTCGCCGATCCGCGGATTGCGAGGAATGGCTGATGAGCACTGATCTCACCGGCGTCACCGAAGTCCGGATCGCAGCTTCGCCATTCGTCTGGAACAGCCCCGGCTTTCGCCGTTTCCGCCGGCACCGGCTGGCGGTTTTCGGAGCGGTGGCAATCGTGGCGATGACGCTCGCCTGCATCTTCGGGCCGATGCTGCTGCCCTATAGCGACACGTTCATCGACATCCGGCAGCGCTTCGCGCCACCCTTCTCGGGCCCGCATGTACTCGGCACCGATCCTCTCGGGCGCGATATCCTGGCCCGCCTGCTAATGGCCGGGCGGATTTCACTCGCAGTGGGCTTTTCCGCCATGCTGATCAGCATGGCGATCGGCATCTGCATCGGCATGATCGCCGGATTCTACGAAGGTGCGGTCGGGGCTGCCCTGATGCGCTTCGTCGACGCGATGCTGTGCTTCCCCTCGATCTTCCTGCTGCTTGCTGTTTCGGCCCTGATCTTGCCGTCGGTGCCCTCGATCGTCATGCTGATCGCTATGACCTCGTGGATGGAGGTGGCGCGGGTCGTCGAGGCTCAGATAAAATCGCTCCGCACCCGCGATTATGTGGTTGCAGCGGTCGCGATGGGCGCCAGCAACGGCCGCATCATGTTTCGTCAGCTGCTGCCGAACGCGATCGCACCGATCGTCGTTGCCGCGACGTTGAACGTCGCCCATGCGATCCTGGCCGAGAGCTATATCAGCTTCCTCGGCTACGGCATCCAACCGCCGACTCCAAGCTGGGGCAATATGCTGGAGAACGCCCAAAGCTATCTCACCAGCGCGCCATGGCTTGCGATCCTGCCCGGGGCGGCGATCACGCTCGCCGTTACGAGCTTCAACTTCGTTGGAGACGGTTTGCGCGACGCGCTCGATCCCAGAATGGACTTGCCGTGACGTCGCGTGCTGCCCTTCTCGAAAGGGGGGAGGGGCATTGCTGCGGGCTGCACAGAGTGTGGGACGGTGGCACGTGCCTCTCTGTTAGGTTGTACCCTTTCCGAGAGGCGTTCCTGGGCGTGCCTCTGTGCTGAGATGACGCGCGGATTTTGCTTGCCTGGTGCCCTGGAAGAGCGCTCACTGCATCGCCGCTTCCGTTCAACCTGAACCGAGAGCGGGCCGCGGTGCCGGGTTGGCGCCGGTCAAGGCTGGAAGCTCGTCGTGCAAAGCGAACGCCAGGTCACCTGGCTTCAGGGCAAGGGCCAGATCATCTGGCGCGATGGTACGCGCCAGCCTGTATCTTACAGTTTCGAAACATCCCGGAACGCGAACGGCAGATGCCGCGGGCATTTCGACCTCGATCTACGTCAGGTCGCACCCTTGCTGCTCTCCTATGAGATCAGGCTGCTCTGCGAGGACGGGCATGTCGTGAACCTTGCGATCACCGATCATTGCAGCGACGGGGCTACCTTCGTGGGCAGCCTCCTCGACGAGCGCTGCGAGAGCGAGGAGTTGCTCCATGACCGGTAACTAAGGGAAGGCTGATGTGATCAGCCTGAATTTTGACTTCCGCGACAGATCCGGTCTCGGAACTTACCAGATCCCTCGGGTGCTGCCAGCGGGCGAAATCAGGCACCGACAAGACCGGGTGCGGGGCTCCGATGGCCACGAGCGGGCGATCGAAGAGCATCGGATCCGGGCCGGCGTCACGCAGAAGAACCACTTCGGCAATCTGAAATAATCGAACGAGCCCTGACCGGTCGGAGGAGCGGCTCAAGGCGAGGCGCCAGACGCCGTCTTCCGTTTGCCGTTCAGAAGCACCGGCGCAAGGGCGGGTGTGGCCGATGTCAGGCCAGTCCCTGCGTCCTCCCGGAACTCCATTGCATGGCGATCTGCCCGAGATTGGGGCCGAGCGTGACGGGCGTGCTCAGACGATCTCGGAAACGAGCTTGCCGATCAGGCTGTTGGAGAGGATCACAGGCAGCTTCGCGGCTTCCGCGGCCTCGCGGCGATGAGCCTCGACGAAACCCATGCAGTCCATCAGCAGAACCTTAGCACCGCGCCTGGCGAGGTCGCGGGCCGCCTCGGACAGGTTGGAACCAGGCCCGCCATAGGGCGAGGCCGCAGCATAGAGCGGTTTGCGATCAAGCCCGGCCCATTTCCCGGCCTCGCTTGCGATCTGTTCGGCGAGCGGCACGATGATGCCGAGTTGCGCGCCCGGGGTGAGGGCGGCGACCGTTGGCGGCAGGATCCGATCAGGTTCGATCAGTTGCGCCCTGTCTGCCGCCAGGGTCTCGAAATGGCCGGTGCAGAGCATCAGGATCGTGCTGCAGCCCTCGGCTTCCAGCATGGCGATCTTGGCCTGCGCCGCAGCTTCGGTGCGGCTCCTGTCGATGATGACTGAGCTGCCGTCCAGCAGCTTGGTGATCAGCACGGCAGCTCCGGCGCGAGGGCCGAAGTCGCGCTCGATCTCGGCCTTGCTCCGCCCGTCCAGCACACCCGCATGGCGGCGCGGCAGGTCGGAGCCGATCACCGCGTCGAGAATGGGCGTGATGTCGGAGCGCGGCGCCTCGCCGATGGTCAGGGTTCCGAGTTTGCGCATGCGAGGCCGTCCTCTGTCGAATGGGACGCCCGTGCCGTTTCCGGCACGGGCGCTGAGATCATCGATCGGATCTCGTTTCCGGTCCGATGATCCAGCTCTGTGTTCGCATCGGCCGTCCCGAAAACCGCAAAGCAGTTTTCGGGCCGTTGCTTTAGCGCCTGAAGTTCTTGATCACCGAGTCGAAGAAGCTGAAGATCGCGTCTCCGGCGATGATGCCGGCGGCGAAGACCTCCATGTCCCCTTCGCCTGTGCTGCCGCGCAGCTTCTCCCAGACAAGCCGGCAGACGATGCCGGCCAGGACGGCCCACCCCGCCATCGGGAAGCTGATGAGCAGGCCGGTGGCGAAGAGCACGCCGATCTGGCGCTTCGGGCCGCCGATGAACTGCAGGATCGCGCCCGGGATCGCCCAGAGGAAGAGCTGCCAGGCGACGCCTGGCGCCACGCCGGCCTTGATCGTCGCGGCATAGACCTTGTTCACGGGGGCGACGAGGTTCTGGTCGAAATAGGACTGGTAGGAGACCAGCACCACCGCACCGGCGATGACGAAGGCGAACATCGCAGCAAAGAGCTGCTGCCGACGGCCGTCGCGCTCGAAGGCGGGATCGGCGCCGTTGCCGCGCAGGATGTACCCGGCCTTCAGATCATAGCCCATGTCGGCGAAGGCAGGCCCCGTCGCGGCGGAGAAGCCAACGAGCAACGCAAGCGCCGGCATCGGGAAGCCGATCAGCATGCCGATGATCAGCGTGATCAGTGCGACGGCGAAGGCCGGGAACCAGCCAGAGTGCATCGCGGCGAGGCCGACGATGAGCTCATGCACATAGGCCGCGAAGGCGGCATAGAGCACGAACAGGATCAACATCCCGATCGACATATCGCTCATCAGGCCGCCGACCAGCGCGATGAAGACCGCGATCACGAGATAGGCAATGGTGCCGAGACCGAGCGCGCGCCTGACTTCCGCATCGGAAACGCCGGAGGCCGCCTCGGCCAGCTTCTGGGCTTCGCTGCGCCTGAACAGGAGCTGCGCGACCTGAAACAGGGCAATCAGCCCTGCGCCGATCATGAAGCCGTGCGGGATATAGGCCGCCATCAGATCGCCCTTCGGGATGATCTCGGCGAAGAGCGGGCCGCCGAAGAGCTGGCTGGAATAGCCGCGCAGCAGCAGGCCGACGCCGAACATCGAGAGCGCCCAGATATTGCCGATGAAGGCGACGCCGAAGGCGGACATCGGAATGCCGGAGACCGCCGTCGAGCCGACAAAGCCGATGGCCGCGAGCGGCACCTTGACGAAGGAGGCCAGGATGCCGGTGACGAAGCCGACCCCCATCAGCACCGCCTTGCGTCCGCCCTCGTCGCCGGCCTTGATCGCTTCGGCGGCGGCAACGCCCGGGGGCCAGGCACCGGTCGCCGGAAACACCCGGGAATCGAACATCCGGTAGAGCAGGTAGGCGTCGAGCAGCATCGCCGCGAAGGCGCCTGCCAGCATCGGCAGCACCAGATCGGAGCGACCAAGCAGGAAGGGAATGCCGATCGGCAGCAGCAGGCTGTTGGCAGCCCCGAATGTCGCGGACGAGATCGCGCTCTGAGCCAGATTCTGAACATGGATCGAGCGGTAGCGCGTGAACATCGCTATCGGCACGCGCGCAAGCGCCATGGCGGCGAGCGCCCCGATTAGCGATGTGTTTGCCGTGATGCCCAGGGAGACCAGAAGCTGCATGCCAATGATCGCGCCAAAGACGCAAAGAATGGCGATCAGCACCAGCGTCCCGGGCTCGAACAGGCTCGGGTGCCGCTGAGGCACTCCTTTCGGTTGGTCCTTCATGCCTCAGTCCCCGTTATTGGCCCCTGGAGGGGCAGATGTGCTTGTTGATGTCAGTCGTCAGGCAACAAGGATGCCGGCCTTGGCCTCGCCGACGTCGTGCGTCGCATGGCCGGTCTGGACCCCGTAGTCGCGCTTGGCGGCCTCCGGTGAGACGAGGCCGAGTGCGATGTCGCGGGCGATGGCGTCGCGGGAGCGCTCCGCCGCCGCGCCGTAGCCGGCGCCGCCGGCGAGCACGAGTTCCACGATCTCATGGGGATGCTTGACCTGGACGAGGTCGCCCGTCCCGACATCCTTCAGGACATGGCCCTGCTCATCGATGACCCGCCCTGATGCTCCGCCGCCGGCCTTGCCGCCGAACAGGCCCGGGATCGGGTTGTTGACGCCTTCCGGATAGAGCGAGACCAGCGTCGGGAGACCGTCATCGGAGAGCTTGCGCAGGCGGACGCGCTGGCCGAGGCCGCCGCGATGCTCGCCGGCACCGCCGGAGTCGGTGAGATAGGTCTTCTCCACGACCAGCACCGGCACGCGCGCCTCGAAGGTCTCGATCGAGGTGTTGGCGGCCGAGGTCGGATAGAGAAGGCCGGACTTGCCGTCGCCATGGGCCGAGCCGCCCTGGCCGCCGCCGACGAAAAGCATGTCGGAATAGGTATCACCCGCCTGGTCCCGGCCATAGACGCTCGCCGCCACCGGTAGTCCGGTGAAGGCCTGGACCTGGTTCGGAGCGGCCTGTGACAGGGCGCGGAAGATGTTCGGCGCGATGTACCAGCCGGTGCGCGTCCGCAGGTTGACCGCGAGCGGCTTGTCGCAGTTCAGGATCGAGCCCTTCGGCGCGTCGATCGAGAAGGCGCGATAGCAGCCGGCATTGCCGCGGACATTCGGCGTCAGCATGCATTTCAGCGGGTAGGTCGCATGCGCCATTGTGTAGTTCAGGGTGCAGTTGAGCCCGCCCTGCGGCAGCTGCGGTGGGGCGCCGTCAAAGTCGAGATGGATCGTGTCGCCCTTGACCGTCAGCGCCAGCGGATAGGTCATCGGCGTGCCGAGCGGGTTGTTCGAGACGGTGCCGTGATAGGTCCCGTCCGGCAACGCGGCGATGGCCTCGCGCATGGCCTTCTCGGAACGGTCCTGCACCACCGAGGCGAGGGCGCGCAGATCCTGCATGCCGTAATCGCTCAGGAAGGACTGCAGGCGCTCGGCGCCGATCGCATTGGCCGCGACGAACGAGTGCAGATCGCCGAGAACCTGCTCGGAATTGCGGACGTTCTCGCCCAGCAGGCGGACGAGTGTCTCGTTGATCCGGCCAGCCTCGTAGAGCTTCATCGGCGGGATCTGGAAACCTTCCTCGTAGATCTCGCGGGCCCTGAGGCTGTCCTTGGTGCCGCCGATATCGGAGACATGGCCGACAGTGCCCATCAGTCCGACGACGCGGTCGCCCAGGAACACCGGCGTGACCACGGCAATGTCGAAGAGATGGCCGGCGCAGAGCCAGGGATCATTGGTGATCAGAACGTCGCCGGGCTTCAGGGTGTCGGCCGGATAGCGCTCGAGCAGCGCCTTGACGGCGCGCGGCAGGGTCAGGTTGAACACCGGCATGGCGCGTGGCGAATGAGCCAGCGTCTCGCCCTCGGGGTCGAGCAGCTCGCAGGCAAAATCCTGCGCTTCGGAGATCACCAGCGAGAAGGCCGTGCGGCAGACGGTCAGCCACATCTCCTCGACGACGTTGACGAGGCGGCTCCACATGATCTCCAGCGAGATCGGGTCGGCCTCGATCCGGCGCGCGGCCTCAGCCAGCGGCATGTCGGCGCTGATCGTGGTCTCGGCGGCGCTGGCCCGCCCGACGCTGACCAGCAGGTTAAGTACCTGGTCGATCGCAACCGTATCCCCGGGAGGAACGATGGTCGTCGCTTCGCGCTCCTCGATGATCGCGGGACCCTTGATGGAGTCGCCCGGCCGCAGCGCGTAGCGATCATAGACGGTCGCCTCGCTCCAGCCGCTCTCGAACCAGGCCTGGCGATTGCCCTTCACCTTGGTGCCGGCATCGCCGCCGCCGGCCGCGCCGGAGAGCGAGAGGCTCGGCACCGGACCGGCGCAGCGGACGCGGAAGTTGATCGCCTCGAGACGGGCGCCCTCGTAGACCGAGGTGTAGCGCGCCGAATAGGTGGTGGCGAAGGCAGCGCGGATGGCGTCCAGGCTCGATGTATCGATCGTGCCGGCCGGCAACGTCACCGCGATATCGTGCATCTGGCCGACGAGGCGCATATCGGCCGAGCGCTCGACCGTGATGTCGGCTGGCTTCACGCCGGCCTCGAGCAGGTGCTTGCGGCCCTGCGCCTCCAGCTCGCTGAGCACGGTGTTGACGGCCTGGGCGTCAAAGCCCTCCGAGAACTCGACCGGCAGCGACTGCACCATGTCGAAGGAGAGCGGCGCGGCGAGAAAGCCGAGCGCCGAAGCCGCGCCGGAGGCCGGCGGAATGATGACCTGCCGGACGCCGAGCACGCGGGCGACATCGACGGCGTGCGCCGGGCCCGCCCCACCGAAGCCGACCATGGCGTAGTGACGCGGATCCTTGCCCTTCTCGACGAGATGGACACGCGCCGCGGCGCCCATGCTTTCGACGACGACCTTGTGGATGCCCCAGGCTGCTTCTTCCACGGAGAGGCCGAGCGGCTCCGCCACCGAGGCAACAGCCTTGCGCGCGGCCGCGAGATCGAGCGCCATGCGTCCTCCGAGGAAGAAGCCCGGATCATAATAGCCGAGCACCAGATTGGCGTCGGTGACGGTCGGCTTGGTGCCGCCCATGCCGTAGCAGGCCGGGCCGGGGTCGGAGCCTGCCGAGTGCGGGCCTACCTTGAGCAGGCCGACCTCGTCGATGGCGGCGATCGAGCCGCCTCCGGCGCCGATCTCGATCATGTCGATGACGGGAGCCTTGATCGGCAGGCCGGAGCCCTTGGCGAAGCGGTTGACGCGACCGGCTTCGAGCATCGGTGCGATCTCAGCGCGGCCGTCCTCGATCATGCAGGCCTTGGCGGTGGTGCCACCCATGTCGAAGGAGATGACGTCCTTGTGGCCGGCGAGCTCGCCGAACAAGGCTGTCGCAAGGCCGCCGCCGGCAGGGCCGCTTTCGAGCAGGCGGATCGGGAAGGTGCGAGCGGTCTCGGGGGAGACCAGGCCGCCAGCCGAATGCATCAACCGCAGCGAGCCGGTGAACGAGCGGGCTGCGAGTTCGCGCTCCAGCCGTTCCAGATAGCGCCGCATCAGTGGCTGGACATAGGCGTTCGCCGCGGTGGTGACGAAGCGCTGATACTCCCAGATTTCGGCGACGACCTCGCTCGACAGGGAGACCGTGAGTTCGGGGCAGGCGTCCCGGACGATCCGGCCGGCTTCCTGCTCATGGGCGGAGTTGCGGTAGCTGTTCAGGAAGCAGATCGCGATCGCTTCGCAGCCGGCAGCGGCCAGCTCGCTGGCGGCTGCACGCACCGCGGTTGCATCGAGCGCCGTCACGATCTTGCCGTCGCGGTCGATACGCTCCGCGACTTCGAGACGAAGCTCGCGCGAGACCAGCGGCTCCGGGAAGGTCAGGAACAGATCGTAGATGTCATAGCGCTGCTCGGTGCCCATTTCGAGGATGTCGCGGAAGCCGCGCGTGGTGATCAGGCCGAGCTTGGAGCCCTTGCGCTCGATCACCGCGTTGGTCACCAGCGTTGTGCCATGCACGATGTCGCCGATATCGGCCAGCGTGATGCCGGCCATCTCGGTCAGTTCGCCAAGGCCGATCAGGGCAGCCTCGGACGGATCATGCGGCGTGGTCAGGCGCTTGTGCAGCAGGACCGAGCGCTCCTGGCCGTCATAAAGGATGAAATCGGTGAAGGTGCCGCCGATATCGAAGCCGATGCGCCAACGATTGCTCATGGAGCTGTCTCCGCGATTGAGGGATGTAGGGGAAAGAAAAGCGGGTCCCGGGTCAGCGCCGCGATCTCGGCGGCGCCTTCTCCCAGAGAACGGATAATGGCGAGGCGCTCCTCCGGCGTGACGGTCGCTGCCGGGAAGGAAATGCAGAGCGCGACTTCGTCGCCGGTGCTCGGATCGCCGACCGAAACCGAGATGGCGCGCACGCCCCTGACCGCCTCGTCATGGGATTCGGCGTAGCCCTCGCGTCGTGTGACGGCGAGCCGCGCCAGGAGTTCGTCGAGGCCCTGCGGGGCTGTATCGGACGGCGGTTCGAAACCGCCGGCATAGAGGCGGCGGACCTCGTCGTCGGGAAGGCGGGCGAGCAGGGCGCGGCCGGTGCTGGACGCGAAGGCGGCAATTCGATCGCCAATCGACGTGACGACGCGCAGGGCGTGCCGTCCGGGATGGGCCGTGACGCCGACGATGTCGGTGCCGCGCCGCACGCTGATATAGCCGGTATGTCCGACCTCGTCCGAGATGCGCCCGATCACGGAATCGGCCCGGTCGATCAGCGAGGCGGCGAAGCGGTAGATATGGCCGACCTGATTGAGCAGCAGGGAGGGGCGGTAGCGCTTGCTGTCGCCGACCGTTTCCAGCAGCCCCTCGTCGCGCATCGCCCGCAGCAGTCGCGACGCATTGCTCTTCGGCATTCCAAGCAAGGAAACGAGATCCGTCACCGTCACATCGTGACGCGTGCTGGAGAAGCAACGGAGCACATCGACGGCCGCCGACAGAATGGACATCCGGGTGAGTCCAGAAAAGTTCCATAAAATGGAACTTGAGTTGCAATAACAGGAACAATATCGCGCCTGACCGAAGAGTCAACAAGCGTTAAGGATTGAGGGTGGAATGCGCTCGGACGAGGCGCTATGGCCCTGGAGTGCCGGATCAACGGCGGTCCTGCCTGATTGGCTTGTGTGCGTCCGTTGAAGCTGCAGGCAGTCCGACCCGCCCAGCGCTCGATCCGGTGCAGGTCAAGCTTCCTTGCCGAGCCCGGTCAGGCCGACAGGACCAGGAATGCCAGGGAAGGGAGTTCGACGACGAGGCTGCGCACAACCGGGCGTCGGCCAGATCGGAGAGGCAAGCGACTGCGCAAGGCGGCGCTGTTCCAGCCTTTCGCCGGACTGCGGCGCGGAGCGGCGAGCCGCCATTCATGTTGAGGTTGCGGGCTCGGACGATGCTGGCTCGCCCGGGTCGGGGCGAATGCGGCGCGTCTCAGGACGCGGCGCAGGGCATGCCGCCGCCTTCGCCTGCCAGGTCCGTCTGTGCGGGGGAGGCGGTAATCACCTTAGGACGGCTTGCGTGCGGAGATCAGGAAGCGGTTTTGCGCTGCGCGCTCGAGACGCTGGAAGAGCGGCATGAAGCGACCCTGGGCGCGGTGGATCGGGCCAAGGTCGCGGTCGACGACGACGTCCTCGAACCCTGCCTGCCTCAGCAACTCGGCGACGGCATCGGGGCGGCACCCATCAGAAAAATAGACGCGCGACAGGATGCTTGCATGGGTGTCCGCATAAGGTGGGGGAGGCGGCACATTCCTGCTCAGGCGTTTGACAAGTCGTGCGAGCCACTTGATCAACCGCCTGTCCGGTGGGGTGTTGATGGTGTCCGCGTCGATGATCGCGACGCGTCCGCCCGGCTTGAGTACCCTGTGCCATTCGGCGAAGGCGGCCGGCGGGTCGGGCAGGGTCCAGACAAGATGCCGGGTGACTACTGCGTCGTAACTATCCGAGGGCTCCAGCGTATTCTCGGCATCGCCGAGGAAGAGCTTGATCGGTCCCTTGCCCGAGACCTTGGCGCGGGCACGCGCCAGCATGGCCTCGGAGAGATCGAGGCCGGTCACCGAAAAGCCGAGTTCCGACAGCAGCAGCGAGATCACCCCCGTGCCGCAGGCCAGGTCGAGCGCCCGGCGCCCCTGATCGGTGCCAAGGTGCCGCGACAGAAGCGCGAGCCATGCGCGCCGTTCTTCCAGGGAAAAGATCTCGTGGCCTGGCGTCGTATCGAATGTCTCTGACCTGATGGACCAATAGTCCCGGATTTCATCCTTCAGGCTGCGATTTGCGATCGTGGTCGACATCGATCATTCGCCTTGTCTTGGTCCGTTTCCGGCACCTTTCACCACGCTGCGCTGCGTCTCACAAGTCTTTCCTTCGGTTCGCGCCGAGAAGTTTTGTGAATGAGCGGTCTGTTCTTCACTTTAGAATTCGTTTAATCAAGTAGATTGGATGTATTCTAAAAGATATGCCTTGACCGACCTTGTGTCATTTCATACGAGCCGCCCAGCTCAGACGAGGTTTAGGTGGTGGCGTGATGGCATTGCTTCACAGGGTTATTCAAGTAGCCACTCTGACCATTGGCCTCATCGCGTCGACGTTGCCTGCTTTCGCGGAGAAGGTCAGGGTCACGGATGTTCTCGGCCGGGCGGTCGAGGTCAACGCGCCAGTCGAACGCGTGATCCTGGGCGAAGGGCGGCAGATGTACTTCGTCGCCGCGCTCGACAGGGACGATCCGTTCAAGCGTGTCGTCGGCTGGCGGGACGATCTGCCGAAAGCCGACCCCGACAGCTACAAGGCCTATCTCGCCCGCTATCCCGCGATTGCCAAACTGCCGAATTTCGGTGGCATGAAGGAGGGCGCATTCGACGTCGAGCAGGCGATAGCGCTGAAGCCGGACGTTCTCTTCCTGAATGTCGAGGCGAAGATCGCCAGCGACGAGGCCAAGCTGGTCGAGAAACTCGCCTCCGTCGGCATTCCCGTCGTCTATGTCGATTTCCGCGAGAAGCCCTTCCAGAACACCGAACCGTCCATGCGGCTGATCGGCAAGCTCTTCGGCAAGGAGGCGCTTGCGGAGGACTTCATCACGTTCCGGGCCGAGCAGATCTCGCTGGTGACGGACCGTCTTGCCAAGGCTACGGCATTGAAGCGGCCGGTCGTGATGATCGAGCGCGCCGGGGGCTATTCCGACGATTGCTGCATGTCGTTCGGCAACGAGAATTTCGGCAAGATGGTCGAGATCGCCGGGGGGAAGAATTTTGCGGGCGACCTGATCCCCGGGACCTTCGGTACGGTCAATGCCGAGGCCGTCGTCGCCGCCAATCCTGATGTCGTCATCGTCACCGGCGGCAATTGGGAGGCCTATGTCCCGGGTGGGGCCTGGGTCGGCCTTGGCCCCGGCGTCGACCTGATCGAGGCGCGCCGCAAGCTCGCTGCGCTGTCGCGCCGCCCCGCCTTCGCGCAGACGGCCGCCGTCAGGAATGGCCGCGTCCATGGCATCTGGCACCAGTTCTACAACAGCCCCTACCAGTTCGTCGCGATCCAGGAGATCGCGAAATGGCTGCATCCCGACCTGTTCAGGGATGTCGATGCTGACGCCACACTGAAGGCCCTGCATGAGCGCTTTCTGCCCTTGCCTTACCAGCCCGGCTACTGGGTGACCGTCGAGGCCAAGGGATGAGCGAGATCGGAATATCTGGCGCCGCTGCCGAGGCGGTGCGCGAGGGCGGGGGGCGGGCGAGCTATCGCGCCCTGAACGCGCGCCGGCGCATGATCCTCGCCGGGCTCTTTCTGCTGCTGCTGCTGAGCTTCATTGCCGACCTGATGATCGGCCCGGCCCGCTATGCGGCGTCCGATGTCGTGCGTGCGCTCGTGATGCCGGACAGCGTCCCGGTTGCCGTGCGCGTCGTGATCTGGGACATCCGCCTGCCGGTGGCGTTGATGGCGGTTGTGACGGGCGCCTCGCTGGCCATGGCGGGCGCCCAGATGCAGACGATCCTGAATAACCCGCTCGCCAGCCCGTTTACCCTTGGGATATCGGCTGCAGCCAGTTTTGGCGCGGCGCTCGCGCTCGTGTTCGGCGTCGCCATCCTGCCGTTCGCCGTCGATTATATCGTGCCGTTGAACGCCTTCATCGCGGCGATGGGGGCGGCCATGCTGATCCATGTGCTCAGCCAGTCCCGCGGCGTGACGACCGAGACGGTGATCTTGCTCGGCATCGCCCTGGTCTTCACCTTCAATGCCCTCCTCGCATTGCTGCAGTTCTTCGCCTCGGAGCAGGCGCTCGGCGCTGTGGTCTTCTGGATGATGGGGAGCCTGACGAAGGCAAGCTGGAACAAGCTTGCGATCACCAGTGCCGTGGTTGTCCTGTGCGTGCCCTTCTTCATGCGCCGCGCCTGGGCCCTTACCACGCTGCGTCTCGGTGACGAGAAGGCGGCAAGCTTCGGCATCGATGTCAGGCGGCTGCGGCTGGAGATCATGCTGCTGGTCAGCCTGCTGGCGGCTGTGCCCGTGTCCTTCGTCGGCACGATCGGCTTCATCGGCCTCGTCGGCCCGCATATCGCGCGCATGGTGATCGGCGAGGATCAGCGCTTCTTCCTGCCGGCATCTGCGCTCGCCGGTGCCGCCATCCTCTCGGCCTCCTCGGTCGTCAGCAAGTCGCTGATACCGGGCCTCATCTTCCCGATCAGCATCGTAACGGCGCTCATCGGCGTGCCGTTCTTCTTCAGCTTGATCCTGACCAATCGGAAGCGGTCATGGTAGTTGGCCTGCAGCTTCGCGAGGTCGGCGTCCGTTACGGCCGCAAGGTCGTTCTGAGCGAAGTGACCACACCGCTGCTCAGCGGCGGGGAGGTCGTTGCCGTGATCGGCCCGAACGCGGCCGGCAAGTCGAGCCTCTTCCGACGGATTGCCGGCCTTGTGCCAGGGGCGGGCGAGGTCAGCATTTCCGGCGAGAGCTCCGTGCCCGGGCGCCGCGCGCCGTTGTCCTGCTACCTGCCGCAGGATACGGCGGTGAACGCAGTGCTCACGGTTTACGAATCGATCCTGCTCGCCTTCAAGCAGGGCGGGACATGGTCGGTCAGCGATGACGAGCTCAAGCGGATCGATTGCGTGCTGCGCGATCTCGAGATCGAGGATCTCGCCTTCAGGGGGCTTGGGGAACTCAGCGGCGGTCAGCGCCAGTTGGTTTCGATCGCCCAGACGCTGGCGCGCGAACCGGACATCCTCCTGCTCGACGAGCCGACGAGCGCGCTCGACCTGCATCGCCAGTTCGAAGTGCTGTCGCTCGTGCGTCGACTGGCGCGGGACCGCGGCATGTGCGTCCTGATCTCGATCCACGATCTTAATCAGGCGTTGCGCGTCGCCGACAGGGTCCTTGTCCTGGCCAAGACGCGCCTGGTCGCGATCGGCGCGCCGCGCGAGATCGTGACGCCGTCGCTGCTGGACGAGGTCTATGGCGTCAGGGCGCGCGTCGAAGGCCTGTCTAGCGGCGAGCCCTATGTTGTCGTCGAGGGCTCCACGCGCCACGCCGCATAAGGATCGGCCGTCCAGACGGGCAACGTCGTCCTCTTCTGACGCCCGGCGGCCCGGGCGCGTTCCTGCCCGTGCGGGATCCTGCGCTGGCTGCATGACCCGATCGTGCTCATGCTTCTTGCCGGCTTGTCGCGCTGGGCGTTTGGTCGCAACAGCGAGACGCAGGTTCGCGCCGACACCGATCCGGACGATCGGCCGCGCGACGGCATGGGCAGGAAAGAGCCAGGAGCAGGATATGACCGATCAGCAGAACACCGCCGAGATCTGGCGGTTGGCGGATGCCAAGAGTCCGGCTTTCTTCGAGCTTAGCGACCGCGTCTGGGCCGTGCCCGAACTGAATTATCAGGAGGAGCGTTCGGCCGCCGAACACGCCGCGATGCTCGGGAAGGAGGGCTTCCGTGTCGAGAAGGGCGTCGCCGGTATTCCGACGGCACTGATCGGCGAGTCGGGCGAGGACGGTCCGGTCATTGCGATCCTAGGCGAATATGACGCGCTGCCCGGACTGAGCCAGGAGGCCGGCGTCGCCGAGCAACGCCCGATCATGTTGGGGGGAAATGGCCATGGCTGCGGCCACAACATGCTCGGTTCGGCCTCTTTGCTTGCCGCGACTGCCGTCAAGGACTGGCTGGCTGCGAAGGGCATCAAGGGGCGCGTGCGCTATTATGGTTGCCCAGCCGAGGAGGGCGGCTCGTCCAAGGGCTTCATGGTGCGCTCCGGGCTGTTTGACGATGTCGATGTCGCCATCTGCTGGCACCCCTCCTCATTCACCGGCGTCAGCAAGGCGATCTCACTTGCCTGTGTCGAGGTCGAGTTTACCTTCCGGGGCCGTGCATCCCATGCAGCTGCCTCGCCGCATCTCGGTCGCAGTGCGCTCGATGCGGTCGAATTGATGAATATCGGCGTCAACTACATGCGCGAGCACATGCCGAGCGATGCGCGTGTCCATTACGCGATCATCGATGCCGGCGGCATCGCGCCGAATGTCGTGCAGGCGCAGGCGACCGTGCGTCATTTGATCCGCGCCCGGACGCTCAGCGAGATGTGGGACCTGGTGCGGCGGGTCAAGGCGATCGCCGATGGCGCCGCTCTGATGACGGAGACTTCCGTCGTTGCGCAGCAATTGTCGGGCGATGCCAACCTCGTGGGCAACCGTCCGCTCGAGGAGGCGATGCACGCCAATCTCATCCGGCTCGGCGGGCCGGGTTTCGATGCCGCTGACCGCGCCTTCGCCGCAGAGTTCCAGAAGTCCTTCTCGAAGGAGGATATCCGCGCCTCCTATGGCCGCTTCGGTCTGTCGGTGCGGGAGGGGGAATCGCTCAGCGACGACATCTATCCGCTGGACTATGTCGCCGCCCTCTCCGTGGGGTCCACCGATGTTGGAACTGTGAGCTGGGTCGTTCCAACCGTGCAATGCCGCGTCGCCTGCTATGCCGTTGGCACGCCCGGACATTCCTGGCAGCTGGTCGCCCAGGGCCTCGCGCCGGCGGCGCATAAGGGGCTCTCGCTTGCGGCCAAGGCCATGGCCGGCGTCGCGGTCGATGTCCTGTCCCAGCCGGCGCTGCTCAAGGCGGCCAAGGCTGATTTCGCTGCGTTCCGCGCCGAGAACCCGTTCCAGAACCCGATTACCGACGATATCGAACCGCCGCTCGACATGGCGGCTCATTGAGCGGGCATCGGCCACGAGCCGTTTTGGCTCAGCAAGGATCGCCCGGAGCCATCGTCCGGGCGATGATGTTCGAAATGGCGCCGGCGCTCCGGATCGATCGGTGCGGGTGCTGCCGCACGCACCAGCCTCGTGCGAGGAGTGCTTAGATCTCTGCCGCGTCCAGCCGCCGATAGAGCGGTAGCGCCAGCGGCGCGATCCGGCGCACGACCGCGCGGAACGGCTGGGGTTTTGGCTCGGACAAGGGCAGGCCGAGCGTCTCGATCGCCGTGCCTTGCGTCGCCCTGGCAAGCTCGCGACCAAGCGAGATGGACAGCGCAACGGCCCGGCCATTGCAGCCGACCCAGGCAAAGCCGTCCGGCCCGAGACGGTGGATGCGCGGATAGCCCGGCACCTGCGGCTGGAGCAGATTGTCGGGGGTCATCCCGACATAGCCCGACCAGACATAGTCGAACTCGACATCGCCGAGCTGCGGCCAGAGTGTTTTCAGCCGTGCCGCGATCTGCGGCCGCAGATTGACCCCGCCATCGCCCGGCAGCACGGCCGCTCCTCCGGTGACAAGGCGGTTGCGGGCGTCCCAGCGGGCGAAATAGAGTTCGCGATGCGTGTCCGACATCGCCTGGCGGCCCGGGATGACGGTCTTGGCGATATTGTCGCTGACCGGCTTTGTCGCCATCTGCCAGGACAGAACAGGGATGACCTCGCTGGCGATCTCGGGGGCGAGATCGCGCTCGAACTCGCCGGTATACGCATTGGTCGCCAGCACGAGCGCGCGAGCGGTGACCGAGCCGCGCGCGGTCTTCACCGTCCAGCGGCCATTGGCATGGCTCATCGAGGTGGCGGGAGACCGTGCATAGATGGTTGTGCCAAGCTTCAGCGCGACCTCGGCCAGTCCGCGTGTCAGCGCGAGCGGATTGATATGACCGCCCGTGCGATTCCAGAAGCCGCCGAACCAGGCATCCGACCCGAGCATCTCCGCCGCAGCGGCGCGATCGAGCAGTTCGACCGGTGCCCCGATTGCCGACCATTCGCGCACGCGCTTTTCGGCGAGCTTGAAGCGACCAGGCGAATGGACGGGCTGGATCCAGCCAGCTTGTTCAGCCTCTGCCGGGATATCGTATTTCCGCACGAGGTCGAACAGATACTGAGCGCTGTCGCGCAGCACCGCGTTGAAGCGTTCGCCGGCTTCGCCATGGCGTTTCACCATCGCGGAGGGATCGTGGCCGGCAAGCGTCGGGATGACCTGGCCATTGTTGCGCCCCGAGGCGCCCCAGCCGGGCTCGGCTGCCTCCACGATCGTGACGTCGACGCCGCTCTCGCGGAGATGGATCGCGGTCGAGAGGCCGGTAAAGCCGGCACCAATCACCACGACATCGGTCTGGACATCCCCTTGGAGCGCGCTGAGCACAGGCCCAGGCTGGGCGGTGGCGGCCCAGAGAGAGGGAGGCCAGGCGACGGAGGGCGGAGCAGTCATCGGCGGCGATCTTTCGCAAGGCGGGCTGGTCAAAACCCGTTTGGCAGGAGCTTGCGCATACTTGCCGCCATGACCGCCCGCTCGCAAGTAGGTTGGTTCCGGCGATTTGCCCGGCGGAGAACAGTTTTCTATTTTTCTCGCCAAAGACGAATGAAATCTACCAAATTTAGGCTTTCTCGCTCGGGTTGTTGAAAATACTATTCTCCGGACGCTATGTGTGCCGCGCAGCGGGGGCTGCTGGAAACGTCACCTCGAAGTGGTTGCGCCCCTCTGTTGGTTCGGATGAACTCTGCTTCCGTTGGGTTCTTGGTCAAAGGGGGCGTCATGTCGCTCAAGCACATTCTCGGTCTCGATCATGTCGTCGTGACCGTCCGCGATCTCGATGCTTCTGCCCGGCAATGGGAGCGCCTCGGTTTCACGGTCTCCCCGCGCGGCACCCATTCGCCGATCCTGGGAACCGGCAACTACACGATCATGTTCGGAGACGACTATCTCGAGCTGCTCGGCGTGCTGACCGAGACGGATCAGAACAAGCCGACCCGCGACTATCTGAAGAACCGGGAAGGGCTGGAGCGCGCTGCCTTCACCACGGATGATGCCGCTGCAGGCGCAGCTGAACTCAAGACCCGTGGCCTCGAAGCCCTGGGTCCCGTGCATTTCGGCCGCCCGGTGGATCTGCCGAATGGCGGGACGGGCGAAGCGAAGTTCAATGTCTTCCGCTGGCCTCTGAACGAGAGTCCCGGCGGACTGCGCATCTTTGCCTGCCAGCATCTGACGCGCGAGACGGTCTGGATTCCTGAGCTCCAGAAACATGCGAACGGCGCGAGCCGCATCGTTCGGGTCGAGGTCCTCGCTGCAGATCCGAAGGCGGCCGCCGGGCATCTCAGCCGTTTGATCGACGAGCCTGCGCGTCCGCAGGATGACGGCTGGCTGGTGCCGTCGGGCGGCAAGCGCGCCGATTTCCTGTTCTATGATGCGGCCGGTTTTGCGGGGCGCTATCCTGATGCGGTGCGGATCGGTGCGGCTCCCGCCGGCGCAACCGCGATCGTTCTGGCGAGTGCCGATCTCGAAGGCGCTGCCAAGGCGCTCGGCCCGCTCGCGGTGCGCCATGGTGGTGCCGTCAGCGTACCGGCCGACTCCGCCAATGGCGTGATCGTCAGCTTCGTACCGTGACGCGAGCCTTGGCTCCCCTTTGAGAACAGCCTGATGGCCGGATCATCGTGAATTCCGGCTCTGCCCTTATCGAACACCGGACCCAGGAGGTCTCCATGGACATGACCCGCCGCGCCGCGCTGCTGACAAGCGCCGCCATCGCTTCGAATGTGCTGTTCCCGATGCGCTCCTTCGCCCAGGAAACACCGCGCAAGGGCGGAGTCTTCACCGTCCATTACGGTGCCGAGCAGCGCCAGCTGAACCCGAGCCTGCAGGCCTCGACCGGCGTCTACATCATCGGCGGCAAGATCCAGGAGCAGTTGGTGGATCTCGATGCCAGCGGCCAGCCGGTCGGCGTGCTCGCCGAGAGCTGGGAGGCTGCACCCGACGGCAAGACGATCACGTTCAAGCTGCGGCCGGGCGTGACCTGGCATGACGGCAAGCCCTTCACCTCCGCCGACGTGCAGTTCACCGCGATGGAGATGTGGAAGAAGATCCTCAACTACGGCACCACGCTGCAGCTCTTCCTCACCGCCGTCGATACGCCCGACCCGCTGACGGCAGTGTTCCGCTACGAGCGCCCGATGCCGCTCAACCTGTTGCTGCGCGCACTGCCCGATCTCGGCTACATCTCGCCGCGCCATCTCTACGAAGGCAAAGGCGACATCCGCCAGAACCCGGTCAATCTGGCACCGGTGGGCACGGGGCCGTTCAAGTTCGCGCAGTACGAGCGGGGCCAGCACATCATTGCCGACCGCAACCCGAACTACTGGCGCGCCAACGCCCCCTATCTCGACCGGATCGTCTGGCGCGTGGTCACCGATCGCGCTGCCGCCGCCGCCCAGATGGAAGCCGGACAGATCCACTACAGCCCGTTCTCGGGCCTGACGATCTCGGATTCCGCCCGTCTCGGCAAGGATCCGCGCTTCATCGTTTCGACCAAGGGCAACGAGGGCAACGCCCGCACGAACACGATCGAGTTCAATTTCCGCCGCAAGGAACTCGCGGATATCCGGGTCAGGCGCGCGATCGCGCATGCGCTCGACATCCCGTTCTTCATCGAGAATTTCCTCGGCGATTTCGCCAAGCTCGGCACAGGTCCGGTCCCCTCCGTCTCGACCGATTTCTATCCGGCCGATAACGGCCCGCAATATCCCTTCGACAAGGCACTCGCCGCGAAGCTGCTCGACGAAGCCGGGTTCAAGGCCGGCGCTGGCGGAACGCGCTTCTCGGTGCGCCTGCTGCCGGCTCCATGGGGCGAGGACATCACGCTCTTTGCCACCTTCATCCAGCAGTCGCTCGCCAATGTCGGCATCAAGGTCGAGATCGTGCGCAACGATGGTGGCGGCTACCTGAAGCAGGTCTATGACGATCACGCCTTCGACTTGGCTACGGGCTGGCATCAGTACCGCAATGATCCTGCGGTCTCGACGACGGTGTGGTATCGCTCTGGGCAGCCCAAGGGTGCGCCATGGACCAATCAATGGGACTGGACCGATCCGACGATCGACAAGATCATCGACGACGCGGCGACCGAGGTGGATCCGACGAAGCGCAAGGCGCTCTATGGCGACTTCGTACGGCGCGCCAACACAGAGCTGCCGATCTGGACGCCGATCGAGCAGATCTTCCTGACGGTGATCAACGCCAAGGCCCGCAACCACTCCAACACGCCGCGCTGGGGCTCGAGTTCCTGGCACGATCTTTGGTTGGCGGAGTGACACGTCCACCAGCCTCCGCAGTCGAAACCGGCCAGTTCCCATGCGCGTATTAGCTCTTGCGGGGCGGCGTCTTGCCGCCTCGATCCCGACCCTGATCCTGATCCTGATCGGGGTGTTTCTGCTGCTGCAATTCGCGCCGGGCGATACGGTCGATGCGATGATGGCGCAAATGGGCGGTGGCGATGCCGCCACCGCCCGCCATCTGCGCGAGTTCTACGGGCTCGATCTCTCGGTCTGGGCCCAGCTCGGCAATTATCTCTGGCGACTGGTCAGGCTCGATCTTGGCTTCTCGGCGATCTACGGCAAGCCGGTCGTGACCGTGATTGCGGAGCGGCTGCCGGCGACGATCCTGCTGATGAGCGCCTCGCTGTCCTTTGCCTTTTTCTTCGGGCTGATCTTCGGTGTGATCGCGGCGCGCGGCGTCAACAGATGGCCCGATACCCTGATCTCGACACTGGGGCTGATCTTCTACGCCATGCCGACCTTCTGGTTCGGGCTGATGGCGATCGTCGTGTTCTCGATCTACCTGCAATGGCTGCCAGCCGGTGGTTTCGAGGATATCACAGTCAGCCTTACGGGGTTGGCCCGGACGCTCGACATCGCCAAGCACCTCATCCTGCCGACCCTGACGCTTGGCCTGTTCTACATGGCGATCTATCTGCGCATCATGCGCGGCTCGATGCTCGAGGTGCTCAATCTCGACTTCGTCCGCACGGCGCGGGCCAAGGGCATGGATGAGACGCGGGTGGTGGTGCGGCACGTCCTACGTAATGCGCTGCTGCCGATGGTGACGCTGATCGGCCTGCAGGCTGGCACGATGCTGGGCGGTTCTGTGGTGGTCGAGAGCGTGTTCTCGCTGCCGGGGCTGGGGCGGCTGGCCTATGAATCGGTCGTGCAGCGCGATCTCAACACCTTGCTCGGCATCATCTTCGTCTCGGCGCTGCTGGTGATCGCGGTCAATTTCATCGTCGACCTGCTCTATGCCCGGCTCGATCCGCGCATCACGGCGGGAGCCTGAGCCATGGAGTTCGCAAAGCTCTATTTCCGCAGTCCCTCGGCCGTCATCGGCCTGCTGCTGCTCATCCTCGTTCTGGCCATGGCGGGGACGGCCGACTGGCTCTATCCGCGCGATCCGCTGGCGCTTGCCGGGCGGCCGCTGATCTGGCCTTTCAGCAACCCGCGCTTCCTGCTCGGGACCGACAATTCCGGCCGCGACATCGCCGCGCAGATCTTCCATGGCGCACGCATTTCGCTGCTGATCGGTCTGGTCGCGACCTTCATCTCGGTCATGATCGGCATCACGATCGGCGCCTTCGCCGGCTATTACGGCAGCTGGGTCGACACCGTACTGATGCGCGTGACCGAGGCCTTCCAGACATTGCCGAACTTCCTGTTGCTGCTCGTGCTCGTCGCGGTGTTCGGCTCGACCATCACCACGGTGACGGTCGCCATCGGCATCGTCTCATGGCCGGCTTCGGCGCGACTGACGCGCGCCGAGTTCCTTTCGCTGCGCAACCGCGAGTTCGTGCAGGCGGGACGCACACTGGGACTGAAGGACATCAAGCTGATCTTTGGCGAGATCCTGCCGAACGCATTACCGCCGGTGATCGTCTATGCCAGCGTCGTGATGGCGGTCGCGATCCTGCTCGAGAGCGCGCTCGCCTTCCTGAAGCTCTCCGATCCGAATGTTGCCTCCTGGGGCAACCTGATCGGCGCAGGGCGCGATGTGCTGCGCGTGCAGTGGTATGTCTCGGCCATTCCCGGCATTGCCATTCTCGTCACCGTGCTCGCCGTCTCGCTGGTCGGGCAGGGGCTCAATGACGCTCTCAATCCGAGGCTGAAGAGCCGATGACCCCGATTCTTGTTCTCGACGATGTCAGCGTGAAGCTGCCGGCCGGCGCCGACCGGTCGCACGCCATGGCGAATGTGTCGCTCTCCCTGGCGGCCAATGAGATCCTCTGCGTGGTCGGCGAATCCGGCTCCGGCAAGTCGATGACGGCCAATGCCATCATGCGGCTGCTGCCGGGCGGGGTCGCGATCGACGGCGGGCGCATCCTCTTCGAGGGCCGCAACCTTGCCGATGTGAGCGAGGCCGAGATGCGCAAGGTGCGCGGCGCCGGTATCGCGATGATCTTCCAGGAGCCGATGACCGCGCTGAATCCCTTGCGCAGCATTGGCGACCAGATCGGCGAGATGTTCGAGATCCATACCGATCTGCCGGCTGGCGAGATCAGGACGCGGGTCCTCGCCCTGCTCGATGAAGTGCGGATTCCCGATCCGGCTTCGACGCTCAAGGCTTATCCGCATGAACTCTCGGGCGGTCAGCGCCAGCGCGCCATGATCGCCATGGCGCTCGCACTCGATCCCAGGGTGCTGATCGCCGACGAGCCGACGACTGCGCTCGACGTCACCACCCAGGCGCAGATCCTCGAACTCATTCGCGACCTGCAGCGGCGCAAGGGCACGGCCGTTCTGTTCATCACCCATGATTTCGGTGTCGTTGCCGAAATCGCCGACCGTGTCGCGGTGATGAGCCAGGGCCGCGTCGTCGAAGAGGGCACGGCCAGTGCGGTGCTGGACAATCCCCGGCACGCGTACACGAAGCAGCTGATCGCCGCAGTGCCGCCACTGAAGGCTCCGCCTCCGCGTCCGCTGTCGAGCGATCCGATCCTGACCATAGAGCACGTCTCGAAGACGTATCGCACCGGTGGCTTCTTCGGTCGCGGCCAGCGCATCACCCACGCGGTCAAGGATGTTTCGCTGGTGCTGCCGAAGGGCGGCACGCTCGGCATCGTCGGCGAGTCCGGTTCCGGCAAGTCGACATTGGCGCGCTGCCTCGTGCGCCTGATCGATCCCGAGAGCGGCGAGATCCGCCTGAACGGCCGCGACCTCGCCTGTCTGACCCGCGAGCAGATGCGGGCGGAGACGCGCCATATCCAGATGGTGTTCCAGGATCCATTCGCCTCGCTCAACCCGCGCCGCAAGGCGGGCGAGGCGGTTGCGCAAGGCCTCGTCGTTCACGGCATGCCGCGTGCGCAGGCATTGGCGCGCGCCAAGGAACTCTTTGGGCTGGTCGGTCTCGATCCCGCCGCGACCGAACGCTACCCGCATGAGTTCTCGGGCGGCCAGCGCCAGCGGATCGGACTTGCCCGCGCATTGGCTCTGGAGCCGGATGTGCTGGTGGCGGACGAGCCTGTCTCCGCGCTCGACGTATCGGTCCAGGCGCAGGTGCTGAAGCTGTTGGCGGAACTGCGCCAGCGTCTTGGCCTGTCGATCGTCTTCATCACCCATGATCTGCGCGTGGCGGCTCAGGTCTGCGATCTTGTCGCTGTCATGAAGAGCGGGGAGGTGGTGGAGGCCGGGCCGATCGGCTCTGTCTTCGGCAATCCGCAACACCCCTATACCCAAGCGCTGCTCGCCTCGATTCCCGGACGCGAGTTCGGGCTGGAGCGGGTGGCCGAGCGGCAGGAGGGCTGACCCCTCAGACACGCGTCGTAACCCTTCGCCCGGCGGCGCAGGGGCGAGCATTTTCCGGCTTGAACAGCGTTAACTGGTTCTATATTGGTATCGTACCAGAGGGTGTTGATCGCGCTGAGCGCGCGAAGCGGGAGCACGCGGAACAGTGGAAGGCGAAGGGTCTCTTTCAGGGTCCGCAGAACGTCCCGCTGTCTCTGCTGTTCCGAAGGAATCGGCCGGCTGGCGCATCCTGTCGCAGGTCAGCGTCAAGGGCAGTGCGCCCTTCAACGAGGACATGGCGGGATCTTCCGGCTCGCATGCATGGATCATCGACGGGTCCGCCTTCTTCTCAGGCGCTTCCAGAACGGAGCAGCAATCGGAAGGGGCGTGGCTCGCGCAGCGGGTCGATGAGATCCTGCGTTCCACGGCGCGCGATGAAGCCCCGCTTTCCGAGATCGCGGCAACTCTCGAGGTGGCTGCCGCTCGGGATTACGCCGTGCTGGGTGACGGTCAGCCTGAGCGTATCGGAGGAGAGGGGCCTTCGGCCGTCCTCGGCCTCGTGCGCCTTTCAGCCATGGGGGAATCCTGTCGTATCGAGGGGGTGGTGATCGGCGACGTGTCGATCATTATTCTCGATGGCGAACATATGGAGCGCTGGACGGACGCTTCGGCGGGCCCGTTCGAGGCCCGGACAATCGCAGCGGCCGGAACCGGCCTGCGGCGTGACGGCGAGCCGATTTCGGCGCCTGCTCTGGCGCAGATTCACGAGAATCGCCGTTTCCTGAACCAGCCGGATGGCTATTGGGCTGTTCATCCCGGGCTTCCGTGGCAAGCGGGCTTGCGTTCCTTCTCCGCGACCGTGTCCCCGACGGCGACGGTCCTGCTCGCTTCCGACGGGTTCATGCGCCTTGTCGATGTCTTGAAACGCTACGACGAGGCTGGTCTCATGCAGGCTGTGGTGCGCGACGGTGCGACTGCACTCGTTGCCGAACTGCGCCGGCTCGAGAACGGAGATCCTCGCACGGAACGGTTCAACCGCGTCAAGATCCACGATGACGCGACCGCGCTCGTCGTGACGCCGAACTTGCCGGCCGTCGAATTCATCCAACAATAACAAACGTTACGTTCAACGAGGGAGAGCAAACATGTTGGCCGGGATTCTGACCAGATCCATCTTGAGACGCGCGCTTGGCAAGCTCGCCCTGACGGCTTTCGCCGCCGCGACAGTCCTTGCGGCTCCGGTGCAGGCGGAAGATCTCACCCTCTGGAGCTGGCGCCAGGAAGATAAGGCAGCCTACGCCAAATTCATCGAGGCGTTCCGCAAGAAACATCCGGACATCAATGTGAAGTTCGAGGCTTTCGAGGCCGCGAACTATCCCACAGTCCTGTCGACCGCACTTGCTGGCGGCACCGGGCCGGACATCGTGCAGGTGCGCGCCTACGGCACGCTTGGCGTCGGCAAGCCGGACTATCTCGTGCCGCTCGACAAGACGATGGTGCCGGAATTCGACAATTTCCCCGCGTCGGCGGTGGCGGCAGAGACCATGCGGTCCGATGGCAAGCTCTATGCGGTGCCCTTCGCCTCGCAGACGATGCTGATCATCTACAACAAGGATCTGTTCGAGAAGGCCGGCGTCACGCCGCCTGCGACATGGGACGAGCTCGTCGCCGTTTCGAAGACGCTGAAGGAGAAGGGCATCACCCCCTTCGGTAACGGCACCGCCACCTCCTGGCAGAACGAGACCATCGTCGGCGCCTTGCTCTCCTCCCAGATCGGCAAGCAGTTCGAGCAGGACGTGCTCGCCGGCAAGGCCGACTTCACCGATCCGCGCTTCGTTGGCGCTCTCGCCAAGCTGAACGAGCTGAAGGAGTACTTCGCCCCGAATTTCTCGGGCGTGGATTATGCCGCGTCGCAGCAGTTCTTCGCGGCCGGGCGCGCAGCCATGTTTGCCGGTGGCTCCTTCGAGCTCGCCAACTTCCTGCGCCAGAACCCGAAGCTGAAACTGGGGATGTTCGCCTCGCCGGTTGCCAAGGCCGGGGATGAGCGGCTTGTCGCGCTCTATTACGATGGCGGCTACGCGATCAACGCCGCGTCGAAGAAGAAGGACGCAGCGCTCAAGTTCCTGCGCTTCCTCGGTACGCCTGAGTTCGGCACGGCCTTCTCGAACGATCTGCAGAACATCTCGCCAATCAAGGGCGTGAAGTTCGAGAATCCGTTGTTGAAGGAGGTCGCGGCGCTCAACGAGCGGGCCATGTCCTACATCATGCTGGTCAATTTCCGCTATCAGGAGCCGACGGGCTCGGTGCTGCTGCAGTCCGGCGTGCAGAAGATGCTGGCGGGCAAGGCGACTCCGGCCGAGGTCGGTGCCGAGGTCACGAAGGGCATCGGGACCTATTACGCACCCTTCAAGAAGTAAGCTCCGGGGCTGAAGCTCCCATGATGCGCATGGCCGGCAGAACCCGACCATGCGCTTGGACAGGCGCGCGCCGGGCTCTCCCCCTGAGTGCTGCTTCAACAGGCCAGGTCTCATGAAGACGGATTACCGACGCCGCGAAAGGCGCAAGCGCGCGGCCTGGATCGCATTTCTCATCGTGCCGCCGATGGCGATGATGCTGACCTTCGTCGTCTGGCCGCTGCTGGTGGCGCTCAGCTCTGCCTTCTATCGCTGGGAGGGGATGGCCCAGGGAGAATTCGTCGGCCTGCAGAATTTCAGCGATGTCCTGTTCGGTGATCATTTCGCGGCGCTGACCTGGCGCGCCTTCCGGCACAATCTCTTCGTCTTCTTCGCGCTTTTCGTGGTGCAGAACACCGCCGGATTTCTGCTTGCCTGGTTCATCTATCGGGAGCCGTTCGGCTTTCGCTTTCACCGGATCGCGATTTTCATGCCGGTGATCCTGTCCACCGTCCTGGTCGGGTTCCTGTGGAAGCTCTTCCTCGACCCCAATTTCGGCCTCATCAATCAGCTTCTCGACATGATCGGCCTCGGCGCGCTGCGCCAGCCCTGGCTCGGTCAGGAGACGACGGCGCTGCCCGCGCTGGTCATGGCCAATGCCTGGCACTGGGTCGGGTTTCCCGCCCTGGTCTATCTGGCCGGAATGCAGCGCATCCCCCGCGAAATCCTGGAAGCGGCCAAGCTCGACGGCTGCAGCAGCTGGCAGATGCTGACCCGTGTCGTCTGGCCACTGGTGGCGCCCTCCACGACCATCACATTGACGCTGCTCTTCATCGGCGCCTTCAACTGGTTCGAGCTGCCCTACATCATGGCGGGGCTGGACGGCTCGCCCTACGGGTCGACGGACGTGCTGGGGCTCTATTTCTACCGCACTGCCTTCGGCAACCAGAGCGCAGGCCTTCAGGATTTCGGGCACGGCAATGCGCTTGCCGTCTTGATGTTCATGTTCATCGCGGTCGTCGCGACGCTCATTACGCAGTATCTGCGCCGCCGGGAGATCGCGCTGTGACGGCAAAGGCCCAAAGCCCGGACCCATTGTTTCCGCGCAGCAGCCCCGGCAGCCTGATCGCCGCCGCGCTGCTCGTCGGCAACTCCGTTCTGATGCTCTACCCGATCGTCATCATGGTCTTCTCGGCCTTCAAGACGACCGGGGAGATCTTCGACGCACCGTTTTCCGTTCCTGATTTCACCTATGTCGCGAACTTCACCCGGATCTGGGGCGAGACAAGCCTGCCGGGCTACTTCATCAACTCGGTGATCATCACCGGCTCGTCCATCGCGCTTATCCTGCTGCTCGGCACGATGGGGGCCTATGCGCTCGCGCGTTACGAGTTCCCGGGCAATTCGGCCATCTTCATGTTCTTCCTGGCCGGCCTGATGCTGCCCTTGAAACTCGCGGTGATCCCACTCTTTCTCCAGATGCGCGATTTCGGCCTGCTCGACACCCGTTTCGGCCTCATCCTGATCTATACGGCGATGGGCCTGCCCTCGACGATCTTCATCATGACCGGGTTCTTGCGGACGTTGCCGACGGAACTCGAGGAGGCCGCGCGCATCGACGGGGCGTCCGAGCCCCGGATCATGCTGTCCATCATGCTGCCGCTATCCGTGCCACCGATGGTCATTTCCGCGATTCAGAATGCCGTGCCGACCTGGAATGATTTCTTCTTCCCGCTCGTCTTCATCCAGACCGATGTGCGCAAGACCCTGCCTCAGGGCCTTTCGGTGTTCATGGGCGAATATACCACCGACTGGGGCATGCTCTTTGCCGGCCTCACCATCGCAGCCCTGCCACTGACCATCATCTACATCGTGATGTCGCGCCAGTTCATCCGGGGCATGACCGCAGGGGCGGTAAAGTGACACTTCTAGACAATCAGAACCTGATACCGCCGGGCAGCCTCGCCGTGTCCTGCCAGGCGCGGGCGGACAACCCGTTGCATGGGCCGGTGTTCATGGCGGCGATGGCCCAGGCGGCGGAGCATGGCGGGGCGCTCGCCCTGCGTGCCAATGGGCCTGCCGATATCGCTGCGATCCGCGCGGTCAGCACGCTGCCGATCATCGGCATCCTCAAACGCTGGGACGATCACTTTCCGGTCTATATCACGCCCGATTTCGCCGCGGCTGCGCTGATTGCTGCCGCGGGCGCCGACATCATTGCGCTCGATGCAACCGCCAGGCCCCGCGATGGCGAACCACTCGGGGTTCTGATCGCGCGCATCCGCGGTGAACTGGGCAAGCCCGTCTTCGCGGATTGCGCGACGTTCGAGGACGGTGTCCGTGCGGCCAGGCTTGGCGCCGACTACATTGCCACGACCTTGTCCGGCTACACCGATGAGACCGCTGCGTTGAAGGCGGCGGGGCCGGATATCGCGCTGATCGCTGCCCTCGCTGGCGCCATATCGACGCCGATCGTGGCGGAGGGGCGTTTCGAGCGGCCGGAGCAGCTTGATGCGGCCTTCGCAGCCGGTGCGCACGCCGTGGTCGTTGGCACGGCCATCACCAATCCCCGCGAGATCACCCGCCGTTTCGTCGCGCATGCCCGGGCTTGAGCACCCGCTGGGCCTGGGCATCGAGACGGGCGGGACGGCGTCGCGCTGGTGTCTCGTCTCCGCAGCTGGCGAGGTCATGGCACGAGGCGACGTGGCACCGATGACGGGCCATGTCTTCAGCGAGGCGGACCATGAGCGCGTGCGAGGCATCTTTGCGGGGCTCGCGTCGGAACTCGCAGGCCATAGCCGGCCCAGCGCCATCGTGGCCGGCGTCACGGGCATTGGATCGGCTTCGCCGACGACGGCCCTCTTTGCACGGATGCTCGCGGGTGCCTTCCAATGCGCCGAGACATCCGTGCTCGTCGTGGACGACATGTGGCTCGGTTATCGCGCCCGCTTTGCGCCCGGCGAGGGCATCGTCGTCTATGCCGGTACCGGCTCCATCGGCTACCACCTCGCGGCAGGCGGCGAGATCATCCGAGCCGGCGGCTATGGCGTGCTGGTCGACGATGGCGGGGCGGCGACCTGGATCGCGACCGAGGCGTTGCGGTTCGTCCTGCGGCGAGAAGATGAAGCGCCGGGTTCCGGCTGGAGCACAGTGATTGGCCGGGCGCTCTCCGCAGCTGTTGGCGGCAGCTCCTGGGATGCGGCCCGCGTCTATATCTATGGCGGCGACCGCGGCAGCCTGGGGCTTTTGGCCCGTGCCGTAAGCGCTGCCGATGAGGCCGGGGATCCCGAAGCGAGACGGATTTTTGTGGGGGCAGGACGGGAACTCGCCCGCCTCGCTCTGGCACTGCGTGGGCGTGTCGGCCTCAAGCCGGTGGCCCTGGCCGGCCGTGCGATCACGCTCTCGCCAGCCATTGCCGAAAGCTTCGCAGCCTCCGTCGCGCCACCCGTGCTTTTGGCCGATGCCAGCCCCGATGTGCCGGCAGTCGCGGCGCGACTGGCCGTCGAGCTTGCTGCGAATCCAGGTGAGGGAGAGCCGGGCACAGGGCGTTGAAACCGCGCTATGTGCCCGGTCATCGACAAGAGCCCGGTCGGATCCTCAGCGGGGACGAACCGGCGCAGAAGACGCTTCGAGTTGCTCGAAGACGAAGGCCGCAAGGTAGCCATAGATCGCGTGGCCAATCAGGCTCATGAGGGAGAGGCGCGGCACGTCGGTGAGAAGGAAGGCCTGACCGGCCAGGGGCGCGAAGAAGCCGAGCGCGATGAAGTAGGTGATCACCCCCCAGATCCAACCATCGGCGGGCATGCCGAAACTCTTCACGAAACGCGTCAGCGCGTAATAGCCGAGCGGGTAGAACAGGAAGCCTGTGAGGAAATGCAGCAGCTTCGCGACCGGCGTCGAAAGCGTCAGGCCGAGCTGGTGGGAAAACAGCGACTTCACCAACTCGGGCGGCTCCAGGGGGAATTCCGCGAACCACGCGGTCGGGACGGCCGAGAACAGTTCCCAGAAGCCAAGCCCGGCAAAGCCGCCAAGGGCCAGGTTCGCGATGGTGCGTGCTGATAGAAGGGGGGTGGTCCAGGGCAGGGTGGTGGTGATCATGGCTGTTATTCCTGTGGTGGCGTTTAGTGGGCGAGCGCGAGCGGGGTCGCCGCGACGGCCAACGCGGCGGTGTGTGCGGCCGGCCGGTTGCGCAGCAACGCCAGCCGGCGCGCGGCGAAGAGGTTGGAGCCGCCGCGTTTCGTGATGCGTTCGCTAAGAAGCGGGGCCGCGCGCTCATGGTTGCCCGAGCGGATCAGGCTTTCGATATAGGCCTGCTCGAAGAGGTCGCGTTGAGCGTGGCTGCCACCGATCGCGACCAGTCCGTCGCGCGCGGCGCCCAGCAGCCTCGCCGCCTCGCTGTAGTCGCCTTCATGGAAGGCGAGCAGGCCGAAGGCCGCGAGCGCACCATGATGGGCCGCCTGCCTGCGCTCGCTGCTGCGATGCGCCCGGCTATCCCCAACGAGCGTGCGGGCGATCGCCTCCGCGCCGCTTGAATGCCCGGCGCCGAGCAATGAGAGAGCATAGTGCAGGTCGGCAAAGACCAGGCGGCCATCATCGATCCGGCCCTCGGCGAGTGCGGCCAGTTCCTCCCAGCGCGTCCCGACATCGACGCCGGCATATTCGAGCCGGGCAAGCAGCGAGGCGCCATTGGCTATGTCGCGATAATCGTCGGTGGGCTCGCCCCGGATATCGTTGTCATAGAGGCGCAGCACCTCCGCGGTCTCTCCGTGCTCGAGCCGGAACAGGGCGAGGTGCCAGACGATGTGGAAGCGCAGGTTATTGGCATGGGACCAGTTCCGGGCATTCCCGAGCCAGGTGATCCCCTCGTCGGCGCGGCCGGTCATTTCCAGCACATGCGCGACGGCGTGGCGGCCCCAGGCATCGCGTGGCGCAAGGACGACGGCGCGGCGGCCCGCTCGCTCGGCCTCGGCATAGAAACCCTGTTCTTCGAGCGCGAAAGCGTGGCAGCCATGGACATATCCGGCAAGCGGATGGCTTTCGCCGAAAGCCGGCGCGGTGCGGCGCAGGCAGGCCAGCATCTCGTCCTGATCACCGAGCATGAAGCGCAGGCCGTGAGAGAGTTTTAGCGCCAGCACGTCGAGGGGGTGGGCCTCCAGAATCGCTTCCAGGCGCCCGGCGGCCAGTCGCGGTGCATCGGCCAGCCAGAACGCCAATGCCTCGACCAGCATGCGCTCACGCTGTGTGACGGGACGCAACGCGATGGCCGCCTTGGCCTTGACGAGGCAGTCGCGCGCCGCTCCGAGCAATTCTGACCTGGCAAGCGAAAGAAGCATCAGGCCTTTGGCCGCATGAACCAGTGCGAAATCCGGATCCGCTGCCAGCACGCGGGCGAGATGCTCAGGTGTCGCGGCAGCATGGGCCAGCACGGCTTCGAGCGTGTCGTTCCAGGCGAGGCGTGCAGCGTCGTTCGCGACAGTGACGCGCTCGCCTGAGAGATCGTGATACATGAGGCTACTCCGTTCGAGCCCTTGAAGGGGCGTCTCTCGGGGAGTTCGCTGGCGGCCGATCAAGCGGCGATCAACTCGCTTCACGGACCCGTGTTGACAGGCCGTGCTTGGGCGCTTCCGTCTCATCCATGCGTTGCGGTTCAGCCTTCGCTGGCGCGGCATGACCAGCCCAGGGTGCGCTCTTGAACCAGCCGACCACGACCGCGACGCCGAGGATCGCTGCAAAGCCGACGAGATTGAGCAGCGCCATGCTCAACTCGGTCCGGCCCAGCATATCGGCTGCGGTGGTGGCGAGCCGTGCCAGCACGACGCTGGCAAGAAATGCGGCGAGCGATTGCCGTCCGATCAAGATGAGCAAGTGGCCAACGCCCTGATCCAGATTCCGGCGCCAGGGCTCGACCAGGCTGAGAACGAGATAGGCCAATGCCAGGAAATGCAGCACGCGCAGGATGTGCAGATTGCTCTTCTCGCTGGCGGGCAGGATCAGGTCGCGTAGCGCCTGCGCCGCCGGCCAGTGCTCCAGGAAACCCCAGAAGGAGAACGGTACGGAAAGGAGCAGGAAGACGCCGGCAGCAAGCATCAGCCTGTGCTCGCCAAGCCGCGGTACCGGCAACCATTTCATACCGATGAAGAACCCGATGAAGAAGATGAGCTGCCAGGCGAAGGGGTTCAGGAACCAGCCGGCGCCGTTCCAGGGATTTCCGGGGAGATTGAGGTCGACAGCCCAGGCAAGCCCATAGAGCAGCGCCACCATCAGGAAGGGCAACCCAGCATTGATCCGGTGCAGCGCCATGGCCACCGGAACCAGGGCCAGGATCACCAGATACATCGGCAGGATATCGAGATAATCCGGCTGCCAGGTCAGCGTCGCGAGGCCGAGCAGTGCGGTGTCCGGGGAGCTCAGGAGCGGCGCGAACTGGGACGCGAGCATGCCAAGGCCGAAACTGTGATCGAGCAGCGCGGCGAGCGCGATCAGCGCCAGAACGAGTCCGAGTTGCGCCCAATAGACCTGCCAGATGCGCAGCATGATGCGCGCGGTTCCAAGCCACAGGCCGCGGCGAACAAAGACGCTGCCGAAGGCGAGTGCGCTGGCAATGCCGGAACAAAAGACGAAGAGTTCGGCGCCTGACGAGAAGCCGAAGCGAGCAGGGATGAAGGCGTTCCAGCTGTTCTGCGGCCAATGCGCGACGAAGATGATCAGCATCGTCAGGCCGCGGAAGAAGTCGAGCCGTTCATCGCGCGGGCGCTTGCCTGCCTTCTGTTGAAGCGTGCGCATCAGAAGGCTCCTTCGTAGCTGCCTGCATCGATCCTGCAGGCGAGCACCGTGAAACCACTGCGTTGGAATGCGGCGCGTGCCTCGCGCCTGAGGCTGTCCGGGTTTGAGATCGTGCTGCCGTGGCCGCCCATCGCGCCGGCAATCGCCGCGAAATCGGTGCCGCCAAAATCGACTGCTGCGCGGGCTAGGCCAAGCTGGCGCTGCTTCAGTGCGATCAGGCCAAGGCTCTCATCGACAAATACGACGAGGACAACCGGCAGCGCCAGATCGCGCAGGGTCGCGAGCTCGCCCAGGACCATTTCGAGGCCGGCATCGCCGACGAAGCAGAGTGTGGGCTGCCCCGTGCCGAGCGCCGCGCCAGTCGCCAGTGGGAGTGCGCAACCCATCGTGCAGAGCCCGGTCGACTGCAGCAGGCGGCGCGGCCCGTCGCTCCTCCACATCTGGCTGAGCAGAATCCGGTGCGCTCCGGAATCGGCCGTGACGATGGTTTTCACCGGCGCGACCTCGCGCAGGATGTCGATGACGGCATGGGGACCCCAGTCCGATGGCGGAGCGAAGGCCTCGCTGAGCGCCGCGCGAATGGCGGCGGGGCGCCCGTCCGGCCAGGTGCCGTCCAGCATTGCTTCTTCGCCGAGCCGCGACAGGATGGTGCCGACATGACCTTCGAGAAGCAGCGTCGCGCTATGCATGCCGTGGTGGACATCCTCGGCGACGATGTCGATTACGCGTTTGCCCGTCGGCCAGGGATTGCGCCAGCCCTGGCGCATCTCGATCGGGTCGTAGCCGGCGAGCACGACGAGGTCGGCCTCGTCCAGCAGCGGCCGTACCAGCGCATCGGCCCTCGGCGACAATCCGACTCCGCCGATCACGCGCGGATCGCTTTCCGGCACCAGGCCCTTGGCCTTGTAGGTGGTGAGCAGCGGGGCACCGGTCCGGGTGAGGAATAGGTCGAGTGCGGCGGCGGAGCCCTCATTCACCAGGTCGAGCCCGGCAATGACCAGCGGCCGCTTCGCAGTCGCGATCATCTCGCGTGCGAAACTGAGATCGGTGGGGGCGCTGTTGTCGGGAGGCTTCACGATCTGGACCGCGCGCTGGACAGTCTTCGCCTCGGCGACCGCGATCGGCAGATCGATATGGACCGGGCCGGGCCGGCCACTCCCGGCAATGGCGAGAGCCTTCTGCACCACCAGATCCTCGGTGCCCTGCGCGGCGCGAAAACTTGCCTTCACCAGCGGCCGCAGCACGGCCTGATGGTCGAAGATCTGATGCGTGTAGCTTTCAGCCAGGGCCTGATCGACGCAGCCGGTGATGAAGATCAGAGGGACGCGATCCTGCCGGGCATTGGCAACGACATTGACCGCATTGGCGACGCCGGGCCCGAGTGTCGCGACCAGAACCGGCAAGCCGCCTGTCGCATGCCACAGCCCTTCGGCCATGAAACCCGCCGCATTCTCGTGCTTGGCGAGGAGGAAGCGGATGCCGGCACGTTCAAGCGCATCGACCAGCGCCAGGACCTCGCCGCCGGGAATGCCAAAGGCATGTGTCGCGCCGGCGGCAGCCAGCTGCTGCGCCATCAGATCGGCGCCTCGGACGCATGCTGCTTCTGCCGCTTTCGGCGTCATCTCGGTTAGGCTTGTATCCTGGCGCATGGTGTCTCCCTCGGTATCGGCAGGAGAGATCGCGCGAGGCGAGCTGCTGGTTACGGCCTCACGGAAAAGTGAGCCTGGCGCCCGCCGCGGCTGTCGGCATCTTGGGAGGCATCGCAAGTTGCCAGGCCCGCTCGACCCAGGCCGGGTCGGCCATATGACCGCCGCCATGGAGGCACAGTTCCAGCCGCGCAGGCCCGGGACAGTCTGTTCCCAGCCGACAGGTCAGGGCCTCCGGCTGCGGCGCCTTCCGGACCTCATCCGCCCAGGATGAGGTGCAGCCGGGTGCCAGGACGGCGAGGCTCCTGAAGAGATCACCCTGCCTGTACCCGGACCGGAGTGGGCGCCCCGCCATCGGCACGGTTGTGTCGCTCGTGCCATGGACATGGATCAGATTGGGCCGGGGGGCGACGCAGTCCTGCGGAAATGGCTCCCAGAACGCACCGGCGATTGGCGCAAAGGCGGCAAAGCGCGATGGCATTCGGCAGGCCAGATTCCAGACCATGGACGCGCCTTGCGAGAAACCGCTGGCCAGAATCCTGCGGGGATCGACGGGGAAGCGTTGCGCGACGTCGTCGAGAACATGGCCGATGAAGGCGAATTCGTCGCGATGGTGTCCGGGAGAACCGGGATAGGACCAGGTCCGCCCCATCCCGTCAGGGGCGATCAGCGCAACGCCGAGGCGTTGCGCAACCGCGACGAGACCCTGATCGGCCATGATCTCCTCGGCCGAGCCTTGCCAGCCGTGAAAGTACATGATCGCGCCGCGCAGATGCCCGATCGCGGCCTGCGCAGGCAGCAGGATGCGATAGAATCCGCCCTCGACCGGGCAGCCTCCCTCGGCCGGGCAAGGCGTGAGGCGCGCTTCCGTCCTGGCATGTTCCTGTGCGATGGCGGCGGATGTCAGCGTCGTGGTCAGCGCCATTGCGAGCGCTATGATCGCCAGGCCGAAGCGCGCTTCTGTCGCCATGTTCGTCGCTTTCCCGCGAAAGGCCCGGAAGGCCGCGCTCTGCGCGTATGCGAGCGTATCGGGGCGGGGCGAGGTCAGCATCTGCCAGTCACGGGCTTGTGAGCCCTGCATCATCATGCGACGGATTGGACACCCGCCTGCACGGCCCCGGAGAATCGCCGCTTCCCGTGTCTCTCGCCGATCTTGAAACGCAGCTGCGTCCCGTCTTTCTCTCCGCACTTGCCGGCGATGCGTCGGCCTATCGCACGTTCCTCGAGGCGATCAGCGTGCGCCTGCGCGGCTATTTGCGTCACCATCTGGCGCGAGCGGGGCGCAGCGAGCCGAGCGAGACGGAGGATGTCTTGCAGGAGACCTTGCTCGCCCTGCATCTCTCCCGGCACAGCTATGATCCGGCGAGCCCCGTAACCGCCTGGGCCCATGCGATCGCGCGCTATAAACTCGTTGATCATTTGCGCCGCTCCGGGCGGCACGCGTCCAACCTGCCGATCGATGACGAGGCCTATCAATTGGCGGCGCCAGACACGCCTGCCTCCGATGCCCGGTTGGACTTGACGCGAGCCCTGCAATCCTTGCCTGAACGGACGCGAACGCTGATCGACCAGGTCAAGGTCCAGGGCTGTTCGGTCGCTGAAGCCGCAAGCGCTGCCGGCATGACCGAGACGGCAGCGAAGGTCGCAATCCATCGCGGCCTGCGGGCCATGGCGCGCCTCCTGACCATGCGCAGGGCACCGTGACCGCGATGCGCGTGCTGCGGCAGCGTGAGCGCACCCGACGCTGTAACCTTTCGCCTGTTTGCTGCGAAATCCCGTCCATCACAGTACAATGACCGATCCGACATGCAGACAGACGAGCTGATTTCCCTCATGGCCACGAGCAGCCAGCCGGTTGATACCGGGTGGCTGCGCCGTATCACCTGGCTTGCTGCGTTCCTCGCCATGATCGGGGCGACGCTTGCCGTGCTCCTGACGCTCGGCGCGCGCCGGGACCTGGCGGGGGCCTGGGCCAGCGCGCCGGTGCTGGGCAAGGTCCTGCTCGGAGCGAGTGTGGCCGGGATCGCCGTGGCGGTTTTCCAGCGCAGCCTGCGGCCCGGTCTCAGTCCGCGAGGACATCTGTCCTTCATCCTGCTCCCGATCACCGCCGTGATGCTGTGGGCTCTCGTCGTTCTGGCTCGGGCGCCTGCCGGAGAATGGGCCAATTTGACCTTTGGCAGGAGCTGGCAGGCCTGCCTGATCTCCGTTGTGCTCTACGGGCTGATCCCGTTCGCTGCCATGATCGCGGTCGCCCGGCGCGGCGCGCCGGTCGATTTGCGCCTCACTGGCGCTGCCGCCGGAGTTGCATCCGCGGCCTTGGCGACCATCGCCTACAGCGTGCATTGCCCTGAGGATACGATCCCCTTCATCGCAAGCTGGTATCCGCTGGCGATGGGCCTGATGGCTGTCGTCGGAGCCCTCGCTTTTCCGCGATTCGTGCGCTGGTAGTGGAGCCTGAGGCAGTCAGCGGCTGTCATCAGGCCGGCAGCCTGGCGAGGTCCGGCTTGCCTGCCCGCCCTCTGAGCCAACCAAGGTTCGGCGCGATCAGGCGAATGAAGTCGTCGATGATCTGCTCATAATCCTCCGCTTCGAAATTATAGGGCAACTCAAGACGCAACTCGTCGACCGCGCGCAGCACTGGGTCTTGCAACAATGCGATCAGGATCTGCTCCGATGTGCCGATGAGATCCGGAGCGAACTGGGTTCGGCGTTCGCCCTGCGGTTTCAGGGTGCGCTCATGCCGGCTGGCGGCGTAATCGCGATAGCGACTGCGGGTCTTTGCATCGGCCCCGTCGAGCGGGACGATAACACGGCCAACGGCAATGCGTGGCTGATGCTGGGCCTGCCAGCTGCTGCGATAGAGAGCGAGCTGACGCAGTTGGGCCTCGAAGAAATTGTCGGTCTCCTCGCCGATATTGATGTTGCCGACGAGAAGGTTGAAGCCGTTCTCCCCGGCCCAACGGGCTGAACGCAGCGATCCTCCGCCATACCAAAGCCGTTCACGCAGCCCCGGTGCGTGCGGTTGGATACGCGGCCGCAACCGCCCTGCCGCCGATGTGATGAAAGTCTCGTCGTCGCCGAGATAGGCGCCGTCGAGATTGGCTGCGAGGCGGGCGACACGCTGATGCGAATAGTCTGAATCTGTCCGGTCTCCGTCGAGGAAGCGCTGACCCAACAGCTCGGCATACGACGGTGGCCCGGCGCTGAGGCCGACATTGAGGCGCCCATGTGCGAGTACGTCGACAAGCGACAGGTCCTCGGCCAGCCGGAACGGGTTCTCGTAACCGATCTGGATCACGGCGGAGCCGATCTCGATGCGTCGAGTCCGCTGGCTTGCAGCGGCCAGAAAGACACTGGCCGAGGAGACGCCGGGTTCGAGATGGCGTTGGCGCACCCAGGCGCTGTCGAAGCCGAGCCGTTCGCCGAATTCGAAGAGCTGGAGGGTGTCCTCCAATCCAACCAGTGGAGCGTCGTCGCGGTAATTGCCGGGCGTCAGGAAGCCGATCCGGCTAATCGTGAGCGGAGTGGCGGGCATGATGAACTCACAAGGCATTGGGGGCGTCGGCTTCAGGACTTGGGCAAGCCTGGCGGATTGGTCTCGGAGCGCTCCAGAGCCTCTTCCTCAAGTCCCCAGCGCGCGAGCGCCTGGCGGTACTTGTCGGTGGCGATCAGGCCATTGGTGGCGGCAGTCAGCGCGTCGACGAGACCGCTGCCTTTGCGCGTCGTAATCGCGACATCCGATTTGAGAGGCCAGCCGGCGCTGAGAGTGCCGGCTCGCCGGATGTTGCGGTCGCGTGCGGCGATGAAGACCAGTTGAGCATGCGGCTGGACGATGACGTCGGCGCGGCCGGCGAGCAGTGCGATCAGTTTGGTCGGCTCGTCGTCGTAATAGTGCAGGTCGAGTGGCTTGAGCCCGGCTGCGACATTCAACTTGCTCCATGCGAGCAGGATGCGCTCCTGGTTAGTGCCGGCGCCGACGATGATGCGCAGGCCTGCCGCGTCCTTGGGTTCCCTAATGGACGTCACCGGGCTCTCGGCCTTCACATAGAAGCCGTGCAGGCCTTGCCGATAGGTGGAGAAGTCGAATTTCTCCTTGCGCTGCTCGGTGACGCCGACATTCGAGATCACCGCATCGTATTTGCCCGAGGCCAGGCCGAGCGGCCAGTCGGCCCAGGCGATCGGCAGAAGATTGAGCTTCAGGCCGAGGCTGTCGGCGATGAGCTGGGCAAAGTCTGGATCGGCACCGACGACGGTCCTGGCGTCGGTCGCATAGGTGGCGAGCGGCGGGCCGCTCGGGCTTATCGCGACGGTGAGCGAGCCCGGCTCGACGAAGACAAAGCCCTTGGGGATGGCCTTGATTGCCTCGGGGTTCCGTTCGGCGCGAAGCCTGCCCGGCTGCTCCGGGCCGAGATCGAAGGGCTGCGCGAGGGCGGGGGCAGAATTCCAGTAGGTGGTCGCCGCCCCAAGCAGCAGCGAGAGAATGGCTCGTCGCCCGATCATGATCGTCCTTCCAGTTCCAGAATTGGCCGCTTCGCTAAAGGACGTCAGCGCCGCCGCTGTCGCGCGGCGGCGCAAGGGCCTCAGCTCTTGGGCAGGCCGGGCGGGTTGGTGGTGGATTTCTCGACCGCCTCTGGGCCGAGATTCCAGCGGGTCAGCGCCTTGCCGTAATTGCCGTTTGCGATCTGGGTGTTGAGGGCATGGGTGATCGCTTCCGCCAGCCCGTTCCCCTTGCGGGTCGTCACCGCGATCTCGGCCAGCAGCGGCCAGCCGCCGCTGAAATTGCCCGCGAGTCTGGTCTTGCCTTCGCGGGCGGCCTTGAAGCTGAGCAGGGCGTTGGGGCCGAGATAGACGTCGGCCCGGCCTGTCTCGAGTGCGAGATAGAGCACGACGTCGTCGTCGTAATACTGCACCTCGACCGGTTTCAGGCCTTGTTTGAGGTTCTGCTCGTTCCAGCGCAGCAGGATTTGCTCCTGGTTGGTGCCGGAACCGACGATGACCTTGAGTCCGGCAACATCCTTGGGCTCCGTGATGGTGATCGGGTTGCTGGCTTTGACGTAGAAGCCGAGCAGGTCCTTGCGATAGGTGGAGAAGTCGAACTTCTCCTTGCGCTGTTCGGTGACGGTCACATTGCTGATTGCGGCGTCGTATTTGCCGGAGGCGACACCAAGCGGCCAGTCGGCCCAGGCGACGCTGACGATCTCGAGCTTCCGGCCAAGACTGTCGGCGACGAGCTGGGCGATGTCGGGCTCGGAGCCGACCAGCGTCCTTGTGTCGGTGCCATAGGCGCCGAAGGGAAGGCGCTGCGAGGCGATGGCGACGGTGAAGACGCCATCCCTGGCGAATTTGGCGTCCTTGGCGACCAGCTTGAGTGCCTCCTCGTTCCTCTCCGCACGGGGGCGGCCGGGTTGTTCCGGGCTGAGATCGAAGACCTGCTGGGCTATGGCAGGGACGGTGAGGAAGGCGGCTGCTGCGGCGAGCGCGCCGAAGCCGAGCGAAAGGGATCTGGTCCTTGCGGCCATGCTGAAAACTCCATGCGAGGGATCGGGACAGGCTCGGATCATCGGGGGAAGCGCAGGTCCCGCTGCGCTCGCCGGTTCTGGCCAGGCGCTAGAGAACCTTGGCGAGGAACTCGCGGGTCCGCGGGTGGTCGGGAGCCCCAAAAACCTTCTCGGGCGAGCCGGTTTCGAGAATGCGGCCCTGCTCCATGAAGACGACCCGGTCGGCGACCTCCCGGGCGAAGCCGATCTCATGCGTGACCACGATCAGCGTGGTGCCGGAGCTGGCGAGTTCCTTGATGACGTCGAGCACCTCGCCGACCAGTTCTGGATCGAGCGCCGAGGTCGGCTCGTCGAAGAGCAGGACCTTCGGCCGAAGTGCGAGGGCGCGGGCAATAGCCACGCGCTGCTGCTGACCGCCGGAAAGCTGGCGCGGATAGGCTTCGGCCTTCTCGGAGAGGCCGACGCGGGCCAGCAGTTCGCGCGCCTGGGCGACAGCCTCGTCACGGCCGATGTTCCGCACCGTGATCGGTGCCTCGATGACGTTCTCGAGCGCGGTCAGATGCGGGAAGAGGTTGAAATTCTGGAACACCATGCCGACATCGACGCGGCGCTTCAGGATATCCTTTTCCTTGAGCTCATAGAGCGTGTCGCCATCCTGGCGGTAACCGATCAGCTCGCCGTCGATCGAGATGAAGCCATCATCGACGCGCTCGAGATGGTTGATCGCACGCAGGAGGGTCGACTTGCCCGAGCCGGACTGGCCGAGGATGACGGTGACGCTGCCGCGCGGGATGGTCAGGCTGACATCGTCCAGCACCTTGAGCGGGCCAAAACTCTTGCTGACGGCCTGGATGCGAACCTCGCCGCCGCTGCGGGCGAATGAGGCCCAACTCACCGGCGTGCCCGCTTCTCGCAGAAGGAGCGGGGCCGATGTCGCGACCGGCACCTGCGCCACGGCCGGGCTTGCCGAGCGACGCAGTTTTGCAAGGGCATTGCCGATCAGGGAGGGCGGCGGATTGCGCAGCGCGCCCTTCGAGTAATAGCGCTCGATATGATGCTGGATGAAGGACAGGACGCTGAGGATAACCAGATACCAGACGGTCGCGACCATCAGCAGCGGGATCACCTCCAGATTGCGGCGATAGATGATCTGGATCGTGTAGAACAGCTCCGGCAGCGCCAGGATGTAGACCATCGAGGTGCCCTTGGCCAAACCGATGATCTCGTTGAAGCCGGTCGGCAGGATGGTGCGCATCGCCTGCGGCAGGATGATGCGCGAGGCCTGGCGTGAGCGCGGCAGGCCGAGTGCGGCTGCGGCTTCCAACTGACCCTGATCGACGGAGAGAATTCCGCCGCGAATGATCTCGGAGCAGAAGGCCGCCTGGTTGAGCGCCAGCCCGAGCACCGCTGCCGCGAATGGCGTAAGCAACTGGGTGGTCTGGTAGCTGAAGAAGGAAATCTCGGTGAACGGTACGCCGAGCGTGATCGTCTCGTAGAGATAGCCCAGATTGTTCAGCACCAGCAGCAGCACGATGAGCGGGATCGAGCGGAAGAGCCAGACATAACCCCAGGAGAGCGAGCCCAGCAGGGGCGAACCGGAGACCCGCGCCAGCGCCAGCGCCGTGCCGAGCAGGAAGCCAAAAGTGGCGCCGAGCAAGGTCAGCAGCAGGGTGCGTCCGAGGCCGGCCAGGACCGGCTCGGCAAAGAACCATTCGGCGAAAACGTCCCAGCCCCAACGTGGGTTCGAGAGGACCGAGTTCAGGATCGCGAAGATCACGATCACCGAGAAGACGGTTCCGACGGTCCGCGCCGGGTATTTCGCCGGCACGATACGATAATGCGCGTTGTCGCTCTTTCGCGCGGGTTGCGGCGGCGGCGCATCAAGCGCGCGAAAATCAGTGGTCAGGGTCATGTCAGGTCTCGTCGGGAGTCTGGGGGCGGTCTGACCCGCGCTCTGTCGGATTGGAGGCGCTCAGGCCGCGCTGGCGGCACCCGGCCGTTCGCTGGCCGACGCATGCGGCAGATGCCCGGCGAGCGGGCCGAGCTCCTTTTCAAAGGGGAGCTTAAGATGGACCTCGGGATCGACCGTGATGTCGAAGAGTGGGCGATAGCCGGTCTGCAGGTAGAGTTCCTTGGCTTCGGGCTGCCGGAAGCCGGTCGTCAGGTAGATCCTGCTGTAGCCCTGGCGCTGGGCCTGCGCTTCAAGTTCCTCGACCACCTTGCGGGCCAAGCCCTGGCGACGGAAATCGGCGTGGGTCCAGATCCGCTTCAGCTCGGCCGTGTGCCGGTCGTGGCGCATGAAGGCCCCGCCGCCGATCGTGCGCCCATCGCGAACGAGCAGGACGAAATTGCCATCCGGCGGCGCAAACAGCTCGGCCGGATAGCGGCTCATCTCGGCACCAGGCGGCTCTCCGAAAATGCTGCCATAACGGGTCGCGTATTCCCAGGTCAGCGCTTCGATCAGGGGCTGCGAGCGCGCGTCGAGCGGCGTGGTGTAAATGAAGCTGTCGGCCATGATGGGCTGCCTTTCCGGCGGGTTCAGGAGAGGTAGGCCTGCGCCAGCGCGACCCAGTAGGTCGCCGCGGGCGCCAGGGTGGCGTCGTTGAAGTCGTAGTGAGGGCTGTGCAGGGGTGCGCTGTCGCCGTTGCCGACGAAGAGGTAGCTGCCGGGGCGAGCCTCCGAGATGAAGGCGAAATCCTCGCTGGCAGTGCGTGGCCTGAAATTCCGTTCGATCCGTTCTTCGCCGAAGGCCGCCACCGCAACCTCGCGTGCGAAGGCGGTTTCCGCATCGTGGTTGACCAGCGCGGGGAAGCCGAGCCGGTAGCGGACCTCGGCCCTTGCACCAAAACTCTCGGCCTGGGCACGCACCAGCGCCGGAATGCGCTGCTGCAACTGCTCGCGGACCGTGCTGCTGAAGGAGCGGATCGTCAGCCTGAGCTCGACGCTGTCGGGGATGACATTCGAGGCGGTGCCGCCATGGATCGAGCCGACTGTGACGACGGCGGCCTCCAGCGGGTCGATGTTGCGGGAGACCACGCTCTGCAGCGTCGTGATCACCGCGGCGGCGGCAACGACCGGGTCGACCGTCTCATGGGGAGCGGCTCCGTGTCCCCCCTTGCCGAGCACAGTGATATGGGCCTGATCGACCGAGGCCATCGCCGGACCGGCAATGAAGCCGAATTGTCCGGCCGGAACGCCCGGCCAATTGTGCAGGCCGAAGACGGCGTCGCAGGGGAAACGCTCGAACAGCCCCTCCTCGATGAGCTTGCGGGCGCCGGCGCCGATCTCCTCGGCGGGCTGGAAGATCAGGGTCAGTGTGCCTGAGAAGCGCCCGCTTTCTGCGAGATAGCGCGCTGCCGCAAGCAGGATCGCCGTATGCCCGTCATGGCCGCAGGCATGCATCGCGCCGGCATGGATGCTGGCATGGGCCAGGCCCGTTGCTTCCTGGATCGGCAGAGCATCCATATCGGCACGGATGCCCAGTCGACGCTCGCCGTTGCCGCGCCGGAGCGTCGCCACGATGCCGGTGCCGGCGAGCCCTGTCGTGACCTCGTAGCCCCATCCGGCGAGGTGCTCCGCGACGAGTGCGCTGGTCCGCTTTTCCGCGAAGGCGAGCTCGGGGTGGCGATGAAGATCGCGGCGCAATGCGATGAACGCGTCGGCGAAGGCTGCGACGCCTCGGGCCGCGTCTTCGCGCTCTTGCTGGCCGATGCCGGGTGTGTGAAAGGTCATGTCCTTGCCCCGGCTCAGCCGGCCGAGCGCGCCAGCGCGGCCTGCTGTGGCGCAGGTTCGCCAACTTGGCGGCTTTCCCGGCGCGGCAGACCGAGATGGTCGCGTAGCGTGGTGCCGGGCAGGCTGCGGTCATAGACGCCGCGCTCTTCGAGCACCGGGATGACGAGTCGGGCGAAGTCGTCGAAACCCTCGGCAATCACGGGAAAGCCCAGGATGAAGCCATCTGCCGCCTGCTGTTCGACGCGGTCGATGATCCGTTCGGCGACGGCCCCGGCGGTGCCGATGAAATCGGTCCGCGGTGTGGTGGCTTCGAGAGCGACCTCGCGCAGGCTCAGGCCCTTCAGGGCCGCATTGCGCTTGATGCGGTCCGTGGTCGAGCGGAAGCTGTTCTTGCCGATCTCGCCCAGCTCGGGGAATGGCTGATCGAGCGGGTAGGTGCTGAAATCGTGTTGGTCGAAGAAGCGGCCAAGATAGAGCAGGGCCTCGTCGATCGAGACGAGGTCGCGGATGGCGCGGTATTTCTCCTCGGCTTCCCGCTCGGTCGCTCCCACGATCGGGCCGATGCCCGGGAAGACCTTGATGTCGCTCGCGCTGCGGCCATGGGCGATGGCGCTGTTCTTGATGCTGCGATAGAAGCCCTGGGCCTCCTCGAGTGCGACATTGTTGCTGAAGACGGCATCCGCGTGCTTGCCGGCAAGCCCGATCCCAGCGTCGGAGGCGCCTGCCTGGAAGACGACCGGCTGCCCTTGCGCGGAGCGGGAAATGTTCAGCGGCCCCTCGACCTGGAAGAAGCGGCCCTTGTGCCCCAGCGTGTGGAGCTTGGCCTTGTCGAAGAAGACGCCGTTCTCGCGGTCCCGCGGGAAGGCATCGTCGTCYCAGGAATCCCAAAGGCCCTTGATGACATCGAGATATTCGGTGGCGATCTCATAGCGGAGGGCATGCTCCGGATGCGGCCGGCTATAGTTGCGGCCCGAGCCTTCGAGCGGCGAGGTCACCGCATTCCAGCCGGCGCGCCCGCCCGAGATCAGATCAAGCGAGGCGAACTGGCGCGCGATGGTGAAGGGATCGCTGTAGGAGGTCGAGACGGTGCCGACGAGGCCGAGCTTGCTGGTCGAAGCAGCCAGCGCCGACAGGATCGTCAGCGGCTCGAAGCGGTTCAGGAAATGCGGGATCGACTTGTCGTTGATGTAGAGCCCGTCGGCGACAAAGGCGAAGGCGATGCCGGCACTCTCCGCCTTGCGCGCGGTGCGGACGAAGAAGTCGAAATTGACGCTGGCATCGGCAGGGCTGCTGGGATGGCGCCAGGAGTTCATATGGCTGCCCGGGCCCTGCAGCATGATGCCGAAAGTGATGGGTTTCTTGCTCATGGAACGTGCTCCGGTGGAGAAAGTGGTCAGGCCGCGGCCGTCAGGACTTCGTCGGCGAGCAGCGCGATCGACGCGAGCCGCTGCTGCCGGGCGGCTGCCGGCGTATCGAGGATGAATTCAGCGATGCCGAAGCGCCGGTGCAGCGCATCGAGCTCGCGCCGGACCCGGCCCGGCGTGCCGGCGACGATGCTCGGGCGGCGCAACTCCGTGCGGTAGGAGGTCACGCCCGCTTGCCGGGCGTATTCCGCGGCCTGCGCTTCGCTGCCGACATTGAGAGCCTGACCATCGTTGAGGTAGAGACGCACGATCTGCAGCCCGTCCGCGATCCGTTCGGCTTCCACGTTGCTCTCGGCGGCCAGCGCGGTCACCGCGAGGAGCGGCGTGCCAGGGCCTCCTGCATTGGCGAAGGCCTCGATGCTTGCCTCGATCGCTGCGTGATCGCCATTGAGCTGACCGGCAAAGACGAACTGCCAGCCCTGTTCGGCGGCAAGTCGCGCGCTTTCCGGGCTGCCGCCGAGCAGGAAGCGCTGCGGCACCTCGGGCGGGATTGGCGCTACAAGGGGCCGGTCGAGGGCCTGGCCAGCGTCCGTTCCGTGATCGAGATAGGCGCCGAGTTGGCGCAACTGCGTGCCGAACTCGCGCCGGACGGCGGGATCATGTCCCCATTGCAGCGCGCGCGTGGCCAGTGGCAGTCCGCCCGGCGCCTTGCCGATGCCGAGATCGACCCGGCCCGGTGCGAGTGAGGCGAGGACGTGGAAGTTCTCCGCCACCTTGTAGGGGCTGTAATGCTGGAGAAGGACGCCGCCCGACCCGACCCGAATGCGCGAGGTGCTGGCCAGGATATAGGCCGCCAGCACTTCCGGAGAGGAACTGGCGACGCCCGCCATGCCATGATGCTCGGCGAGCCAGAAACGGTGATAGCCCCAGCGCTCCGCATTCTGAGCAAGTGCGACCGAGCGGGCGAGGGCGATGCTGCCGGTCTCGTCGTCGAAGACGGGGCTCTTTTCGAGCAGGCTGAGGCGATAGGTCATTGGAGCGGCCTTCGTGAATGCAGGTCTGCGTGCGGGTTTGGGGCGGGTGGAATCAGAGCGCCCGCAGGCCGAGCGCCGCCGCGGCCTCGTCCGCCATCCAGCCGAGGCGCTCGTAGTCGCCCCGCCAGTAGACGAGGGCCGCTTCGTCGGCGCCGAATCTGACGGCCCGCACGCGGCCGATGACGATGCTGTGGGAATGGCGCTCGATCAGTTCCTCGACTTCGCAGTCGAGGGAGGCGAGCGTGCCCACCAGGAGTGGGGCGCCGGTTGCGGCGGTGGTCCATTCGGCGTGCCGGAAGCGCTCGACGCCCTTCTCGCCGTTCCGTCCGGCGAAGCGATCCGCGATCTGCTTCTGCGCCGCATTCAGGAAGTTGATGCCGAAGGTGCGATACCGCTGCAGGGTCGGATAGCTCGACGATGTGCGGTTGAGTCCGAACATGACGGTCGGAGGCTCGGCCGAGAGCGAGGCGACCGAGGTCGCCGTGAGGCCGGTCCGATCCTCGCCTGCGCCGGTCGTGATGACACTGACCCCGCCAGCGAGGTGGCGGAAAGCGGCACGGAATGCTGCTGCTTCGTCGCGAATCGTGGGCGAAGCTGTTGGCAAGCGCGTGACGATGCTCATGGGGAATCCTTCAAGCCATGCGGGCGGGTTTGGACGCAGCGATCTCGCAACGGCTGTCGATCAAGCCGTGCGTTCGCCGACCGAGCCGGCCAGCGGCCGAGCCGAAAAGAGGGGTGGTGGGACGTTCCGAGCGGGCCAGAACACTGTCTGACCCAAATCCGAGGCGTCGACGGTGTTCGGCATGGCTCCGCCCCGGCCGAGCTGAGCGGCGTTACCCACGCGGGATCAGGAGGAGCGGGGCGCGGTGCCGTTCAGGCCCGGCACGCAGGAGCGTTCAACATCGATGCGCCCGATCAGACGCAGTTTTATGAATATAAAGTGGAATTCTCTTCGATGTTGATTCAGTCATGAACGTGTCTCCAGCAATCGGGAGCCCACGAATGCATTCGTGGTGCTTTTAGCTTTGGTGACGCGGTGCAAGCTGCTCCAGCAAATCCCGCGATCGACACCGTCGATACTATGATCATTCTGCATCAGGTTGCTTCGGTCAATGAAACGTCTTTTCAAAGATCGCTCTCGAACCGGGATAAACGCCTCTGGACGGCGAGGTGCTCGAAAGGCTTTGCCTCATGCGCTGGACGTACGTGACCTGCGGGGCATCCCGCCTTCGTCAGCGCGCAACTCCGACATTGCTGGCGCACCGGCAGCGCGCTGGGCAGAGACGCAAGGTCACCATTCCAGCTTGGCGAACACTCGCAAGATGGCTGCCCTGGCTTTCATCCAACAGTCATCCCGGCGTCATCCAGGCGACCTAGGCAGGCGGCCTCACAGCTGGATTGCCGAGAATGAAACGCCAGAATGTTCTCCTGATCGTCGTCGACCAATGGCGCGCCGATTTCATACCGCATCTGATGCGGGCCGAGGGGCGCGATCCCTTCCTGAAGACGCCGAATCTCGATCGCCTTTGCGCGGAGGGCGTGACCTTCCGCAACCATGTCACGGCCTGCGTGCCTTGCGGTCCGGCCCGGGCCAGCCTGCTCACCGGCCTCTACCTGATGAACCACCGCGCCGTGCAGAACACGGTGCCGCTCGACCAGCGCCATTTCAATCTCGGCAAGGCGCTGCGCGCCATCGGCTATGATCCTGCGCTGATCGGCTACACCACGACGACGCCCGACCCGCGTGCGACCTCGAAGAACGACCCGCGCTTCCTCGTGCTCGGCGACCTGATGGACGGTTTCCGTTCGGTCGGCGCCTTCGAGCCCAATATGGACGGCTATTTCGGCTGGGTGGCGCAGAACGGCTTCGAACTGCCGGAAAAGCGCGAGGATATCTGGCTGCCGGAGGGCGAGGACTCGGTGCCGGGCGCGACCGACAAGCCGTCGCGCATCCCCAAGGAATTCTCCGACTCGACCTTCTTCACCGAACGCGCGCTGACCTATCTGAAGGGGCGCGCCGGCCGGCCGTTCTTCCTGCATCTCGGCTATTATCGTCCGCATCCGCCCTTCGTTGCGCCGGCGCCCTATCACGCGATGTACCGCCCGGAGGATATGCCCGGGTTGGTGCGGGCGGAATCACCGGAAGCCGAGGCGGCTCAGCATCCGCTGACCAAGTTCTACATCGACTCGATCAAGCGCGGCTCCTTCTTCCACGGCGCAGAAGGCTCGGGCGCGACCTTGGACGAGGCTGAAATCCGCCAGATGCGGGCGACCTATTGCGGCCTGATCACCGAGATCGACGACTGCCTCGGCCGGGTTTTCGCCTATCTCGACGAGACCGGGCAGTGGGACGACACGTTCATCGTCTTCACCAGCGATCATGGCGAGCAGCTCGGCGACCACCACCTGCTCGGCAAGATCGGCTTCAACGACGAGAGCTTCCGCATTCCGTTGGTGGTGAAGGACCCGCGCGGAGCGGATGAGCGTCGCGGTGCGATCGAGGCCTCCTTCACCGAGAGTGTCGACGTGATGCCGACCATTCTCGACTGGCTCGGCGGCGAGGCGCCGCGCGCCTGCGACGGGCGCTCGGTGATGCCGTTCCTCAGCGAGGGACGGCCGGCGGATTGGCGCAGCGAGCTGCACTACGAATACGATTTCCGCGACGTGCACTACTCCCAGCCGGAGCAGGTGCTGGGCCTCCACATGGATCAGTCCAGCCTCTGCGTGATCCAGGACGAGCACTACAAATACGTCCATTTCGCCGCGCTGCCGCCGCTCTTCTTCGACCTCGCCAAGGATCCGCACCAGTTCGTCAATCTGGCCGAGGACCCGGCCTATGACGCCCTGGTGCGCGACTATGCCCAGAAGGCGCTGTCCTGGCGGCTGATCCATGCCGACCGGACCCTGACCCATTTCCGCTCCGGCCCGCGCGGGCTCGAGGAGCGCGCTCCCAACGCCACCCCCTCAGGAGATGAACAATGGTCGGTTCCTTCACGCGTCGCGGCGCAATAGCGCTCGGCGGCTCGGCCCTCATTCTGCCGCGCTTTGCGATCGCGCAGGCCGATAACCGGCCCTCGATCACCATCGCAGTGCAGAAGATCGCCAATTCCAACACGCTCGACGTGCTGCGCGAGCAGTCCAATGTCGGTGAGCGTGTCTTCTTCTCGTCGATCTGGGAGGGGCTGATCGGCCGCAACTGGCTCGGCAATCTCGAGACGGTTCCCGGTCTTGCCACCGAGTGGAAGCGCATCGACGACAAGACCGTCGAGCTCAAGCTGCGCCGCGGCGTGAAGTTCCATAACGGCGATGAGCTGACGGCGGAGGACGTCGCGTTCTCCTTCAGCAAACAGCGCATGTTCGGCGACACGCAGCCGTCGCAAGGCAAGACGATCTCGGTCGACTTCGTCGTGGGTGGTGGCCGCGCCAACAAGGAACTGCCGGCGGAAGTGCCGGCGGTGGCGCGCCGCTCCTGGCCGGCTCTGCTCGGCATCGAGATCGTCGACAAATACACGGTGCGCTTCGTCAACGGCACGCCCGACGTGACGATGGAGGGCCGCATCTCGCGCTATGGCAGCGAGATCATGAATCGTCGCGCCTTCGAAGAGGCGAAGACCTATAGCGACTGGGCGACCAGGCCGGTCACGACAGGCCCCTACCGGATCGCCGAGTATCGCCCGGACGTCTCGCTGTTGCTCGAGGCCCATGACGAGTACTGGGGTGGCCGCCCGCCGCTGAAGTCGATCCGTTTTGTCGAGGTGCCGGAGACGGCGTCCCGCATCAACGGGCTGCTCTCCGGCCAGTACCAGTTCGCCTGCGACATCCCGCCGGACCAGATCTCGCAGATCGAGAAGAATCCCGCCTTCGAGGTACAGGGCGGGACCATCCTCAATCACCGCCTGACGGTGTTCGACAAGAACCATGCGCAGCTGCAAAATCCGCTGGTTCGCCGCGCCATGACACATTCGATCGACCGGCAGGCGATCGTCGAATCGCTTTGGGCCGGCCGTACCGTCGTGCCGAAGGGGCTGCAATGGCCCTATTATGGCGAGATGTACCACGCCGATTGGGCGGTGCCGGCCTTCGATCTGAAGCTGGCGCGCGAGCTGGTCAAGCAGTCCGGCTACAAGGGCGATCCGATCCCCTATCGGCTGCTCAACAACTACTACACCAACCAGACTGCCACGGCGCAGGTCCTGGTCGAGATGTGGAAAGAGGCGGGGCTCAACGTCGAAATCCAGGTCAAGGAGAACTGGCAGCAGATTCTCGAGCGCACGCCGACCCGGGCGGTACGCGACTGGTCGAATTCGGCGCCCTTCAACGATCCCGTCTCCTCGATCGTCGCCCAGCACGGTCCAAACGGCCAGCAGCAGCAGGCCGGCGAATGGCGCAATGACGAGATGAACACGCTCTCGGTCGAACTCGAAACCTCGACCGACCGCGCCCGCCGCAAGGCTGCGTTCCGCCGCATGCTGGAAATCGCGGAGCGCGAGGACCCGGCCTATACGGTGCTGCACCAGAACGCGACCTTCACGGCCAAGCCCAAGGCACTGGCCTGGAAGGCCTCGCCGGCCTTCGCCATGGATTTCCGCGCCGAGAACTGGGGCGGCCGGAGCTGAACGCAGTCTTATCGCGGCGCGCCCCGAAAGGGCGCGCCGTTTTCTGTTTCCGATGACTTCTGGAGGGTTCCTTGACCCATCTGACACGCCGCCATGCGCTTGGCCTCGGCGCGGCCTCGACTGGTGCCCTGATCCTGCCGCGCTTCGCGATCGCGCAGGCCGATAACCGGCCCTCGATCACCATCGCGGTCCAGAAGATCGCCAATTCCAACACGTTGGAAACGCTGCGCGAGCAGTCCAATGTCGGCACTCGCACCTTCTACAGCTATGCCGAGAGCCTGATCGATACCGACTGGGCCGGCGACCTGTCGCTCCGGCCGGGCCTCGCCACGGCCTGGCGCCGCATCGACGACCGCACCGTCGAGCTGACGCTACGCCAGGGCGTGACGTTTCATAATGGCGAGACCATGACTGCCGAGGACGTCGCCTTCTCCTTCGGCTCCGAACGGATGTGGGGCGGAGCGGGGCAGGCGGGCTCGGCCGGGCTATTCGGTTCGGTGACTGCCGGCGCCGCCGGCAAGCAGCCGCCCGCCGAGGTGGTGGCGGTGGCGAGGCGAGCCTTCCCGGGCTTCGAGAAAATCGAGATCGTCGATCCGCAGACCGTTCGCTTCGTCAACAAGACACCCGACGTGACGCTCGAAGGCCGTATCTCGCGCAATGTCGGCATCATCGTCTCGCGCAAGGCCTTTGCCGAGGCTGGAAGCTGGCTCGACTGGGCGCGCAAGCCCGTCGGCACAGGGCCCTATGGGATCGCCGAGTTCAAGCCGGACCAGTCGCTGACGCTCGTCGCGCATGACGCCTACTGGGGCGGCCGGCCGCCGCTTAGGCAGATCCGGTTTGTCGAGGTGCCGGAAACGGCGTCCCGCATCAACGGTCTGCGTTCGGGCGAGTATGACTTTGCCTGCGATATCCCGCCTGACCAGATCAGCGAGATCGAGAAGAACCCGCGTCATGAGGTGCTCGGCGGCCTGATCGCCAATCACCGCCTGACGACCTTCGACAAGACGCACCCGCAGCTCGAGAACCCGCTGGTGCGTCGGGCCATGACCCATGCCATCGACCGCCAGACCATCGTCGATGCGCTCTGGGGCGGGCGCACCCGCGTGCCCAAGGGCCTGCAATGGGAGTTCTACGGCGACATGTTCATCGCCGATTGGGCGGTCCCGGCCTTCGATCCCAAACTCGCCCGCGAACTGGTGAAGCAGTCGGGCTACAAGGGCGACACGATTCCTTACCGGCTGCTCAACAATTACTATACCGGCCAGGTTTCAACGGCGCAGGTGCTGATCGAGAGCTGGCGCGAGATCGGCCTGAACGTCGAAATCGAAAGCAAGGAGAACTTCCCGCAGGTTCTGGCAAAGGGGCCGACGCGGGCGGTACGCGACTGGTCGAACAGCGCCGCCTTCAACGATCCTGTCGCCTCGATCACCGCCCAGCACGGCCCGACCGGCCAGCAATGGCAGATTGGCGAATGGCGCAACGACGAGATGGGCAAGCTGTCCGACGAGCTTGAAACTTCGACCGACCGTGCCAGGCGCAAGGCGATGTTCCGCCGCATCCTGGAAATCTGCGAGCGTGAGGACCCCGCCTATACCGTGCTGCACCAGACAGCGAATTTCACGGCGAAGCGCCGGGATATCCAGTGGAAGGCGGCACAGGCCTTCGTCATGGATTTCAGGGCGCGCAATTGGGGCGGGATCCGCTCGTGAGCACGATGTTGGACAGGTTCGGCAGCGTCGCTGACCCGCTGGTCGAGATCAATGGACTGACGGTCGCCTTCGACGGCGTGAAGGTGTTGCACGGCATCGATCTCTCGGTCGCACGCGGCGAGGCGGTCGGCCTGGTCGGCGAGTCCGGCTGCGGCAAATCGGTGACCTGGCTGGCAGCCCTCGGCCTGCTGCCGAAGAAGGCGAGCGTCTCCGGCAATGTCAGGCTGGGCAGCACGGAACTGATCGACGCCGAACCGGACGTGCTGGACACGGTGCGTGGTGGGCGCATTGCCATGATCTTCCAGGATCCGGCGAGCGCGCTCAACCCGGTCCTTCGCCTCGGCAAGCAGGTGGGCGAGGCCCTGGCGCTGCATGGCGGCCTCTCGGGTGCGGCGATCAGGGCGGAGGCGAAACGCCTGTTCGATCTCGTCGGGATTCCAGACGCGGCGCGCCGCCTCGACGCGTTCCCGCATGAGCTCTCGGGTGGCCAGAACCAGCGCGTAATGATCGCCATGGCGCTCGCCGGCAAACCCGACCTGCTCGTGGCCGACGAACCGACCACGGCGCTCGATGCCACCATCCAGGCGCAGATCCTCGAGCTGTTGACCAAGATCCGGCGCGAGACCGACATGGCGCTCGTGCTGATCAGCCATGATCTCGGCGTGATATCGCAGACCTGCGACCGGGTCTGCGTGATGTATGCCGGGCGGATCATCGAGACCGCCGAGGCTCAGTCGCTGTTCGACGAGCCGCTGCATCCCTACACGCAGGGCTTGATCGCGGCGCTGCCGCCGCTGGAAGGCGTGCGCCGCAGGCTCGACCCGATCGAGGGCAATGTGCCCGAGCCTTGGAACCTGCCACCCGGCTGCGCCTTCGCGCCACGTTGCCCACGGCGGGGCGAGGCCTGCGACGCAGGCGTGCCACCGCTGGCCTGGAAGGCGCCGGGACGCTTTGCGGCCTGCATCAAGGCGCTTCAAGCGGAACCTGTCCGTCCGCGGAAGCCGGTCTACGCATGAGCGCTCCCTTGCTTCAGACGAGAAATGTCGCGCGCTGCTACGGCATGCGCAAAGGCCTGCTGGGCCGATCTATCGAGGTGCGCGCCGTCGACGGCGTCTCGCTGACGGTCGAGCGTGGCCGGACGCTTGGCCTCGTCGGTGAATCCGGCTCCGGCAAATCGACCACGGGCCGGCTCGCGCTCGGGCTCGAGAAGCCCGACGCGGGGGATGTTCTGTTCAACGGCGCTCCGATGCCGGCCACGGACACCTTGGCCTGGCGCCAGATGCGCGCGCGCATGCAGATGATCTACCAGGACCCGCTGGGCGCGCTCGACCGGCGTCTCCAGATCGTCGAACAGGTGCGCGAGCCCTTCGACGTGCATGGGCTCGGCGAGCCGAAGGAGCGTGAGGCGCTGGCCTTCGCGTTGCTGCAATCGGTCGGCCTGCGCGCCGACCAGGGCCGGCGCTACCCGCATGAACTCTCCGGAGGGCAGCGCCAGCGCGCTGTCATCGCCCGCGCGCTTGCCACCAAGCCGGACCTCCTGGTCTGCGACGAGCCGGTCTCGGCGCTCGACGTCTCCATCCAGGCCCAGGTGATCAATCTCCTGGTCGATATCCAGCAGGAACTCGGCCTCGGTCTGCTCTTCATCAGTCACGATCTCAAAGTGGTCAGGCAGGTCAGCCATCGCGTCGCGGTGATGTATCTCGGCCGGATCGTCGAAGAGGGCGAGGCCGATCTGCTGCTCTCCAATCCGGCACATCCCTATACCGAGGCCCTGGTCTCGGCCGCGCCGGTGCCCGGCCGCCGCACGCGCCCCCGAATCGTGCTGCAGGGCGACCCGCCGAATCCTGCGGCGCGCCCCTCGGGATGCGCCTTCCACCCACGCTGCCATGCGGCGCGCGAGCGCTGCAAGGTCGAGAGCCCGTTGCTGAAGCCGATGCCGGACGGCCGGCTTGCTGCCTGCCATGTCGCGCATGACCAGGCCAACTTCCTGAAGGCGGCGAGCTGATGCTGCGTTTCTTCTTTCTGCGTCTCGGGCGCGCGGCGCTGACCGTTGCCCTCGTCGTTACTTTCGCCTTTGTCGTGCTCAGGCTTTCGGGCGATCCGGCGCTGATCATCATGAGCGTGGATGCGCCGCCCGAGGCCATTGCCGCCTTCCGCAAGGCCTGGGGCCTCGATGATCCGATCTGGCTGCAATATCTGCGCTATTTCTCGGCGATTGGGCAGGGTGAGCTTGGCCAGTCGATGCGCGACGGCCGGCCGGCTCTCGAACTCGTCGCCGAGCGCATTCCGGCCACGCTGGCGCTGACCCTGCCGGCGCTTGCGCTCAAGCTCGGCATCGGCATCCCCGCCGGCATCTATGCCTCCCTGCATCGCGACAGCCTGATCGACCGCATCGTCATGGTCACGGCGGTCGCGGGCTTCACGGTGCCGAGCTTCGTGCTCGGCCTGGTTCTGGTGCTGATCTTCTCGGTCCAGCTCGGATGGCTGCCCTCCGGCGGCCAGGAGAGCTGGCGCCACGCCATCCTGCCGGTGTTGACGCTCGGCATTGGCGGCGCCGCAGTGCTTGCCCGCTTCACCCGCAGCGCCATGCTCGAGGTGCTCGGCCAGTCCTATATCCGCACGGCCAGCGCCAAGGGCGTGCCGTGGCCTGCCGTAGTGCGCGGCCACGCGCTGCCCAACGCCGCAGTCCCGACCGTCACCATCGTCGGCTTCATGGTCGGCAGCCTGATCGCCGGCGCAGTGGTGGTCGAGAGCGTGTTCTCATGGCCGGGCGTCGGGCGGCTGCTGGTGGTGTCGGTCGCCAACCGCGATCTTGCCATCGTGCAGTGCATCCTCCTGCTGGTCGCGATCACCATGGTCAGCGCCAATCTGATCGTCGATCTGCTCTACGGTGTGCTCGATCCACGCCTGCGCAGCGGCGCCAAGGCGGGAGGGCATTGAGATGGCCGATATCACAGCCACCGGCGCCACCCCTACCTCCGTCGACAAGACTGCCCCGCAACCGAAGAACCGCATCCCGCTGCTGGTCTGGTTCGGGCTGATCTGGATCGGCTTCATCCTGATCGTGGCGCTGACGGCGGACTGGATCACGCCCTATCGTTTCACGGCCTACGATCTGCGCAATCGGCTTTCGCCGCCCGGCCATGTGCTGCACTGGCTCGGCACGGACGAACTCGGCCGCGACGTGCTCTCGCGCCTGATCATTTCGATCCGCATCTCGCTGCTGGTCGCCTTCGGGGCGACCGTGATCTCGGCGGTGTTCGGCACGGTGATGGGCTTTCTCGCCGCGCATTTCCGCGGCTGGGTCGAGCAGTTCGTGCTGATGCTGGCCGATTTCCAGGCGGCGATGCCCTTCCTGATCCTTGCGTTGTCGGTGCTTGCCTTTTTCGGCAATGCGCTGCCGCTCTTCATCGGGCTGATGGGGCTCTACGGCTGGGAGCGCTATGCCCGCATCTCGCGCGGCCTGGCGATCTCGGCAGGGGCGCAGGGCTATGCCGGGGCTGTGCGCCAGATCGGGGCAAGCCCGGCACGCGTCTACCTGCGCCATATCCTGCCGAATATCGCCTCGACGCTGATCGTCTCGATGACGCTGACCTTTCCTGAAGTCATCCTGCTCGAGAGCGGGCTCTCCTTCCTAGGGCTCGGCGTGCAGCCTCCGATGACCAGCCTCGGCAATATGGTCGGCTATGGTCGCGAATATCTGACCCGTGCCCCCTGGATCATGCTCGCGCCAGCCTGCACCATCGTGCTGACGACGCTGGCGGTGAGTCTCGTCGGCGACTGGCTGCGCGACCGGCTCGATCCGACCCTGCGCTGATCCTGGAGAGACAACATGCATCCCAATGGCGTCCGCGGTTTCGGCATCACGGCTCCGCGCCCCAAGAGCGACCTCTCCGATTTCGCGGCGATCCTCGACAAGGTCGAGACGCTCGGGGTCGAGTCCACGGAATTGCCGATCTTCGACATGGACCTGATCATCGGGGGGCGCATCCGCCGTCCGCATCTCGATCTGCTCAAGCGAGCCTGTGCCGGGCGCAAGCTCGCCTATTCCGCGCATGGTCCGCTGGCGATCAATTTCTTCGATGATCCGGCCCGCCTGCCGCGCCATTTCGAGGTGCTGAAAGCCTCGCTGGAGATCGCGGCCGAGGTCGGCGCCGTGCATTACGTCATGCATTCCGGGGTCATGCCGGCCCAGCCCGGCGAGGTGGTCGAGGCTGCCTATGACCGCCAGCGCGAATGGCTGTCGAGGGCCGGGGATGTGGCGCGCGAGCTCGAGCTCCTGCTTTGCGTCGAGACCATGTTCGGTGGCCACCACGGCAGGATGCACGCCTCGATGCCGTCGCGGCTCGCCGAGGAACTCGTCGAGATCGGCCACTCCCATGTCTGGGCGACGCTCGATTTCAGCCATTCCTACCTGCGCACAGGCTATTTCGGCGGCGACTATCTCAGCGAGATCAAGGCGCTTGCCCCTCTCGCCAAGCATCTGCATGTGCACGATTCCTTCGGCCGGGCTGATGCGATCGAGACCTACAGCCTGAGCGAGAAGCTTGCCTTCGGACACGGCGACCTGCATCTGCYGGTCGGCTGGGGCGACATTCCCTGGCAGGAGCTCATGGAGGCCTGTGTCTTCCCGGACGGTGTCCTCTTCAACATCGAGCTCAATCCGCGTTTCTGGTACGCCGCCGATGAGTGCGTGGCTGCAACACGGGCGCTTGCGATGCAGGCGCTGACCAGCGGCCTGAGGAAGAGCGCATGAGCAAACCCGCCAAGGCTGCAGCCGCCCGCGTCGTCATCGGCGTCTTCGATGGCCTGCGCCCGGACTTCATCACGCCCGAGCTGATGCCGAACCTGGCGCGTTTCACAGGGCAGGGCACCTGGTTCCGCGAGGCGCGCAGCGTCTTTCCGTCGATGACGCGCGTGGCCACCACGTCGATCGCAACGGGTGCGCCGCCAAAGGTGCACGGCGTCGTCGGCAACGCCTTCCTGTTCCCTGAGGTGACCCGCGAGCACGCGCTCGACATGAGCCGCGCCGACGATATCGCACTGGCGGAGGCTGCGACCGGTGGAGGCCTGGTCGAGGCCGAGAGCTTCGGCGATGTGCTGGCGAAGGCCGGCAAACGGCTCGCCGTGGTCCATACCGGTTCGGCCGGCTCTGCCTATCTGATCAATCCGCGTGCCAGGGCCAACGGCCACTGGACCTTCTCGATCCTCGGGCGCGAGCACAGCCAGACGCCGGACGCGGTGGACGAAGTCGTCGCGCGCTTCGGGGCGCTGCCGCCGCGCAGCCTGCCCCGCTTCGAGGAAATCGATTACGCGGAACGGGTGCTGCGCGAGCATGTGCTGGCCGAGATGAAACCCGACGTCGCGCTGATCTGGTTCAATGAGCCCGACACCTCCTTCCATTACCGCTTTCTCGGCTCGCCCGAGACGCTTGCGGTACTCAGACATGTCGATGCCGCCTTCGGCAGGCTGCTTGAATGGATCGAGGGGCAGCCCGATGCCGAGCGCTATGCCGTCGTCGCGGCCTCGGATCACGGCCAGATCTCGACCAAGGGCGAGCTCGCTCTCTCCGAGTTGCTGCGTGGGCAAGGCCATGCCGGTCGCCGTGCCGCCGAGCGCACGCTGGCCGGCGCCTGCTTCTCGATGACGGGCGGCAATATGGGGGAAATCCGCATCCTCGAGGGAGGAGCGGCCCGGCGCGACGCGATTGCCGCCTGGCTCCGGGAGCAGGACTTCCTGGGCATGCTCTTCGCGAAGGCCCGCAACGAGGTCGAGGGCGAGGTCGAGGGAAGTTTTGCGCTCTCGCTGGTCGATCTCGATCACGCGCGCCAGCCCGATCTCATCTATGTCCTGCGCTCCGGCGACGAGCCCGACAGCTATGGCAATCCCGGGCTCGGGCTCCTGACCAAGTTCGATGTGCCGGTTGGCGGCGGCATGCATGGCGGGCTCAACCGGCACGAACTCAACACCGTCCTGGCCGTCCGCGGTGGCGGCTTTGAGTCCGGGACGAAGGATGACCGCGCCTGCGGCATCATCGATATCGGCCCCACCGTGCTCGGCCTGCTCGGCCTTTCACCGGCTCAGACGATGCTGGGCCGGAATCTGGCGCAGCCGGCGACGGAGCAGCGGACCCGTTCGTTCGAGACCGGCACCGGCGGGTTCCGTCAGCGCCTCGAACGCGTCGACCGCGAGGGATCGCGCATCATCCTCTCCGGCGCGCGAGGCTGACCTCGGGGGCGGGAGCACGTTCCGCTCCTGTCCGAAGCGCATCGAAGCGAGGCGCCCGGCCCCTTCGACATGCTTGCCGTCGTGCCGGTCATCCCAGCCACCGGGATGAGCGGGCAGCTAGAGTTCGCGCTCCGTCTCACTCTCCTCCCGCACCGGAGCGACCAGGAGATTGGGGCCGAGGGGGCGCCCGGCTGAGGGATGCTTCGGCCCCTCAGTTCGCATGGCCTTAGGCATCGGCGGCGTCGTCCGCGCCAGGATCATCCGCCCCAGCATCATCCACACGCCGCTCATCATGAGCGGAGATCCAGGCGGAGAGCCCGGGCAGGCGCTCGCCGGACGCCGCGAGTTGGCGCAATGTCGCCCGCACGGCGTGACGCGCAAACCGATCCTGTGGGGCGGGAACGGTGGAGGGGGCGGCTCCTGCGGCAATGGCCGCGAGCACGCTCTCCTTCAACCGGACCAGTTCGACATCGCCATAGCGCATCAGCAGGTCCTGGAACTGCTTCTGGGCCGTCGCATAGAACGGTGTCGGCCGGCCCATCGCATCCTTGACCGGATGCGCCGGCACGAGATGAGCACAGGGCACGAGGCCTGCCGGTACGAGCTCGGTGGCGGCATGCGTCCGGCCGGAGCGCATCAGCTTGGGCAGGACATGGGTATGCGGCCCCTCGGGGCTCTTGCCGTCTGCCGGGGGGATTGGCTGGTAGACTTCACAACGGCCGAAACGGGTGATGAAGACGCGATGCGGCCCGGCTGCGACGATGGCGGCCATGGTGGTGTTGCCGGCCTCGAAAAGCGGGCGGCCGCATGCGGCGCGCAAGGCTGCGATCAGCCCCGGGGTGCTGGTTCGGATGCAGATGTCGACCTGCAGGGTATCGAGGCCCATGTCGAAGAGAAGGCCCTCGCGATCCTGCTCGCGCAGCGCGTCGCCGTCGGGGCCGAGCTCGGTCAGAACCGTGCGCCGGCTCATCGCGCAGGCGGTCTCGGGCAGGCAGAGCGCGAGGCGGTGGCTCCAGCCCTGGCCGGTCGCGGATTCCGATGCGAAGGGCGTCACGCCGGTCAGATTGCGAAAGCCAATGCCGCCGCGCGCAGTCGTGGCCGCAAGGAGATGAGTCTTATCAGTCAGCTGAACGGGTTCGTTCGAATCGCGCATGAACTCGGCGATGGCGCCAAAGGTGCCGAGATTCCATTGCGAGGCTGGATCGGCGAGATGAGCGCGCAGGAGCGCACGAATGTCGTCAGGGGCTGTCATGTCACGACTGTTCCGATGTAAGGCGCCGCCAAGGCAGCAGGTAGGGTGCGCCGGCTTCCGAACCGCGGGCCGCGGTAATGCCGAAGACGGCAGCAAGGTTGGCGTCGTTGAGGACGATTCCGGGCGAGCCATCGGCAATGAGCCTGCCGCGATCGAGCAGGATCAGGCGATCGCAGAAACGCGCGRCCAGCGTCAGATCATGCAGGATGACCGCTACCCCGGTGCCGCCGGCAGCCGTCCGGTGCAGAAGCTCCATGACCTCGAGCTGGTGTAGCGGGTCGAGCGCCGCGAGAGGTTCGTCGGCGAGCAGGATCGGCGCCTCGACGGCGAGCGCACGCGCCAGCAGCACGCGCATGCGCTCGCCGCCCGAGAGCGTCTCGACTGTCCTGTCGGCGAACGCCGTGGCGTCGGCCGCTGCGATGGCGCGCGTGATTGCGGCGCGATCGGCCTCGTTCTCGCCGGCAAAGGGCTGGCGATGCGGCAGCCGCCCAAGCCCAACGAGGGCCTCCGCGCGCATCGACCAGTGTACCGCGCCGCCCTGCGCAAGGAAGGCGATGCGCCGCGCCAATTCCTTGCGCCCGAGCGACTTGGCGGTCAGCCCGTCGTAGCGCACCTGGCCGGAATCGGGCGTGACCAGGTCGGAGAGCACGCGCAGCAAGGTCGTCTTGCCAGCACCGTTGGGGCCGATCAGCCCGACCATTTCGCCTGCCGAAAGCGCGATATCGATGTCGCGCAGGATCGGCTTCCCGCCGAGCGTGAGCGAAACTCCCGAGGCTTCGATCTTCATCAGACCTCCCGCCGCAGGCGATGGATCAGGTGGAACAGGAAGGGGGCTCCGATCAGCGCCGTGACCACACCGAGCTTCAGCTCGGGCCGGATCGGGGCGAGGCGCAGAGCGGTATCGGCTGCGAGCGTCAGGATCGCTCCGCCAAAACCGCTGACGAGCAGCAGCCGGCCCGGTCGGTTGCCGACCAGCGGGCGCAACAGATGCGGCACGACGAGGCCGACGAAGCCGATCGCGCCGGTGACCGCGACCGCGCTGCCGACGGCGAGTGCAGCTCCGCCGATTAGTCGGGCGCGCAGCCAGGTCAGGTCGAAGCCGAGACTCTTGGCCGTGTCCTCGCCCAGGGTGAGAGCGTCGAGGGCAGGTGCGGTCGAAAGCAGCAGCAGCCAGCCGAGGAGCATCGGCGGCAGCACGAGCCAGACATGGAGCAGGCTGCGATCCGCGAGCGAACCCATCAGCCAGAATACGATTTCCAGCGCGGCGTAGGGATTTGGCGCGAGGCTGAGCGCAAGCGCGGTCATCGCACCGGCGAAGCTGTTGATCGCAACGCCCGCGAGGATCAACGTCATCGTTCCGGCGCCGCGCCCCATGAAGGCGTAGAGCAGAAGCGTTGCCAGTGCGGCGCCGGCCATGCCGCCCAAGGGGAGGGCGAGCGCCATCGTCGCCGACAAGCCGCTGTAGAAGACCACGACCGCGCCGAAGGCGGCGGCGCTTGAAATTCCGAGGATTCCGGGTTCGGCAAGCGGATTGCGCAGCAGGCCCTGCATGGCGGCGCCGGCAAGCCCGAGACTGAAACCGACGAGCGCGCCCAGCAGCGCGCGCGGCAAGCGCAGCTCGACAAGGACGAGCGCCGGCAGGGTCTTCCGTCCGGCGAGGGCGTCGGCGAGGGCCGCCTTGATGTCGAGTGGGGCATACCCCACCGCCATGGAAACGAGCATCATGGCCAGCATCAATAGGGCCAGCATGACAATGAGCCGCGCCAGCTTCGGCGTCGTCGCTCGTACCGTTTCCTGAACCGCCAATGTCATGAGCGCGATCCTTGCGTACGGGAGGCGGCAAGCAGCTCGATCGCATCGAGCACGGCCGGTCCGGCGCAGGTCCAGAGTTTCGAGGGGAGGGCGACGAGCCTGACCCGCTCGCCGAGCTTCGTCAGGAGCGGATGATGAAGGATCTCATGGGCGAGCGAGGGCGGCCCGCCCGGCGTGGTGTTGAGGATCAGCATGTCGGCCTGTCCGAGCGCGACGGTCTCCAGCGCGATCTGGCCGTAATTGTCGATGCCGAGTTCGGCGGCGAGATTGGTCAGGCCGGCGCGGGTCAGGATCTCGTCCACCAGCGAGCCGCGCCCGACCGTGAACCCGTTCGGCCGCAGGACCAGCGCCCTGGGATGGCCCGCGCTTTGGTTGGCGGCGAGCGTGTCGAGGCGCCGGTCGATCGCTGCGATCAGGGCCGCGCCGCGTTCTGGCTCGCCGAGCAGGGCCGCCATCTCGGCGATCTGGGCACGCATTTCAGCGAGATTGCGCGGCACCCCGAATTCGCGGACGGGAACACCGGCCTTCTTCAGCAGCGCGACCGTGCTGCGCGTCGTGTAGGCGCCAGCGATGATCAGATCGGGCTTGTAACTCAGCACCTCCTCCACCAGACCGTGATTGGCCGGGATGGTCTTGGCAATCTCGGCCATGTTGGCGTTGCGCGGGTCCTGCGAGAGCCAGGTGACCGAGGCGATGCGCTCGCGCTCGGCGAGCCGCAGCACCAGTTCGTCCGAGCACATGTTGAGCGAGACGATGCGGGATGGCTTGGCCGGCGTTTCGGCGGCCGTCAGGCCGCCGAAACCGAGCAAGAGGCCAAGCGCCAGAACGGCGCCGCGAGTCATCGCGCGGGCCGCCCAAGGCTTCACAGCGTTACCTTCAGGCCGCCATAGGCGCTCAGACCCGGCACCAGGAAGCCGACGGGGTTCTCGTAGCGCTTGTCCAGCAGGTTATCGATGCGGCCGAAGACACTGAGCCTGTCCGTCGCCTTGTACTCGGCGGCGAGATTGACGATGGCCGCACCCGGCGCCCGCATGCGCGAGATCGAGAAGTCACGGTTTCCGTCGACGCGCTCACCCACATAGATCAGCGTCGCCGAAAGGGTGAGCTTGTCAACCGGGGTCCAGCTCGCCGTCACGCTGGCCTTGTGACGGGGACGGCGCAGCAGTTCCTGCCGGGCGATGTCGTCCTTGGCGATGGTGAAGGTGTAGTCGGCCCGCACCTTGAACTGCGGCGAGATTTCGAGCGCGGTAAAGGCCTCCACCCCCTTGGTCGTGGCCTTGCCGATATTGGCATAGGAGTTCCGCGCCACGTTGGTGACGATCAGGTTCTCGATGTCGTTGTGGAAATAGGTGGCGCCGAACCGGACCTTGTCATCGAGGAGAGGCTGCTCGAAGCCAAGATCCCAGCCGCGGCTTTCTTCCGGCTTCAGGTTGGGATTGCCGAAGAAGTTGAAGGCCGGGCGAGAATCGCTGAAACGCTCGCTCAGGGTCGGGGCCTTGAACCCCGTGCCATAGCTCCCCTTCAGCTTGGTTTCGATTTCCGGCACGATATAGGCTGGCGCGAAGCGGTAGGTCGTGTGGCCGCCAAAGGTCTCGTCATCGTCGTAGCGGATGTTCGAGACCATGAAGAGCCGGTCGCCGAAATTCGACTGGAGTTCGGCAAAGGCGCCCGTATTGCCGTTGGATGCCGTGAGCGCGCGGGTTTCCAGCCGTTCGCGCTCGTATTGCAGACCCATCACCAGGGTCTGCCCCTTCATCAGCTCAAGGTCGCCGCGCCAGTCGACCTTGGTGCGCTCGCCGAGATTCTCCGTCGGCAGGCCGAGGATACCAATCGCATTCGGCGTGCGGCCGGTGCGGTCCTGATTGCTGTAGGACAGGCCGAAGCGATTGACGAAGCGCCCACCAAGCGGATCCCAGACGACCTCTCCGCGGGTGAAGGCCTGCTTGTAGTCCTGGCTGCTGCGGAAGCTGCTGGGCGTGCTCGGAAAGCCGGAATCGCCGGTGAAGAGCAGGTAGCCGTCAGTGTGGCGGCCGACCCAGTTCAGCGACAGCGTATCGGACAGCGCGACGCCGAACCGGGCCGAATAGGTCCAATTGTCGTAGGAATTCGGGTTGACGCGGCGCCCCGACGGCACGAGCCCGGGAGGCGTCACCGGGGTCGAATCCGATTTGAAATGGGCGATGCTGAGGGCGTAGTTGAAGCGGTCATCGCCGCCGCTGAGGCCGACCGACTGGTTGAAGGTGCCGTATGAGCCGGCCTCGGCTCGGGCCGTGAGCTTCGGCGGACCCTCGCCACGCTTGGTGGTGATCGAGATGACGCCGCCCAGCGCGTTGGCGCCGTAGAGGCCGCTTTGCGGTCCGCGTAGCACTTCGATGCGCTCGATGTCGTCGGTCAGCATCGAGCCGAAATCGAAGGAGCGGTTCGGGGTCGACGGGTCGTTGGCCTCGATGCCGTCGATCAATACCTTGACGTGGTTGGAGTTGGTGCCGCGGATGAAGACCGAGGTCAGCCCGCCCGGCCCGCCGGTCTGCACGATATTGAGGCCGGGAACGGCGGCGAGCGCCTGCGGCAGGGTCCGGCGCTGCTCGCGCTCGATATCACCGGCAGTGATGACGGTCACGGAATTGGCGATCTCGCGCGCTGGCGTGGGTCGCGTCGTCGCGCTGACGACGATTTCGTCGAGGGCAATCGATTCGGTGGCTGACTGGGCGGATGCCTGGTTGGCGGGGAGGGAGCCGGCGGAGACAAGGAGCGACAGGGTGATGAGCAGCCGGCTGCGCCGGGCAACCTTGGGAGGACGGATCACGATGGAACCTCGGGCGTTGACGTCTGTGGCACGTCACCGCGAACGCGAGGCCCCGTCCGCTGCCCTTAGCCAGCGTGCAGTTCAACAAGCGATCGAAACACCCCGTCCGAACGTGTTCGCGTGTGACCACGGCTGACGGCAGGTCTCCTGGCTCGCGGGTCGGTGCCTTGTCGCCGCCTTCCCAGGTCCGAGGGCCCCAGTGGCGTGTGGCGAAAGGCTCGCCGCTTACAGTTGCGGGGGCAGCCACGGCATTGAATGGCGAACCATCCGCACCGCATTCCCTTTTGATCCCCTAAGGGAACCGTCGCTGGCGAGGTAAGGCCGGAACGGCCGCTGCGTCAATGATCGTTGGTGCGGGTGTCCCCAGGCGAACGCAGGTCGTCATCCCTCAAAATGCGCCAGCTCGGTCCCTCGAGATCGCTGAACTGGCCGGTGCGCATGCACCAGAAGAAGGCCGCCAACCCCAGCAGTCCGAGACCGAGTGCCAGGGGGAACAGGATCACCAGGATATTCATGACGCCACTCCCGTATTCTGCCGCGGCAGGCCGCGTCCCGCGCGCAGCGCGTTGAGCGTGACCACCAGTGACGAGCCCGACATCGCGACGGCTGCGACGAGCGGCGTCGCGAAGCCCGCGACGGCAATCGGCACCGCGACGGCATTGTACAGCACCGCAAACCAGAGGTTTTCCAGCATGAGGTTGCGCGCCCTGCGGGCGATGCGCAGGCTGTCGGCGACCGGCATCAAGCTGTCGCCGATGAAGACAATGTCGGCCGAGGCCTGCGCCAGGTCGGTCGCGCTGATCGGCGAGATCGAAACATGGGCCTTGGCAAGGGCCGGAGCGTCGTTGAGCCCGTCGCCGATCATCAGCACCTTGCGCCCCTTGGCGCTGAGCCGGTCGAGCGCCTTGAGCTTCTCGTCGGGACGCAGGCCGGCTTCGGCCTCCGTGATACCGAGGGCCGAGGCGACCGGCGCGACAGCTTCGCTTCGGTCGCCGGAGAGAATGCGGATCTCGAGGCCGAGACCGCGTAGCGCGGCGATACAGTCGCGCGCCTCCGGCCGGATCTTCTGATCGACCGCGAAGATGGCGCATTCAGTGCCATGGCGCCAGGCGATCAGGGAGGCTGAGGGATGGCGCGCGGCGACGATGGCGGCTTCCGCCCCGGCCTCGCAATAAGCGACGCTGCCGAGACGGGTCTCGATCCCATCCACAATCGCGCTCAGGCCTGCGCCGTGATTTTCGCTGACATCGCTCGCAGGAGCAGGATGGCCGGCGGCACGGGCGATGGCGCGGGCGAGAGGGTGGCGGCTCGCGGCTGCCAGCCTGCCCGCCGCCTGCAAGGTTGCGGTATCGATCTCAGCGCCATTGACCAGATCGGGGTCCGGCAGGGTGAGGGTGCCGGTCTTGTCGAAGACAGCGACATCGGCTTCGGCCAGGCGCTCCAGCGCATCGCCCTGTTTCAGCATGACCTTGCGCTTGAACAGGGCAGACGCAGCAACGACCTGCACGGCCGGAATCGCCAGCCCCAGCGCGCAGGGGCAGGTGATGATCAGGACGGTGATGGCGATGATCAGTGCTTCGGGCCAGGGCAGGCCGAAGGCCATCCAGCCCAGCAGGGTCGCGAGCGCCGTGGCGTGGACGAGAGGGGCGTAGACCCTTGCCGCCCGATCGGAAAGCTTGACATAGCGGGAGCGGCTTTCGACCGCGCGCGCCATCAGGGCATCGATCTCGTCGAGCAGGGTGCCGCTGGCTGCGGCTTCGACCTTGACGGTCAGGGCCCCGGAGAGGTTCACGGTGCCGGCATAGACCTGCGCGCCGGCCATGACGGCATGCGGCAGGGTTTCACCGGTGACGAGGCTCTGGTCGATTTCGGAGGAGCCGGTCTCGATGATGCCATCGACACTGACGCGCTCGCCCGGCTGGATCAGGACGCGGTCGCCGGGCACGATGGCCGCGATCGGCGTCACCATCGCCTCGCCATTCGGCATCAGCCGGGTCGCGGTTTCGGCCTTCAACGCGGCAAGATTGCCAGCGAGGTCGCGCGTGCGGCGGCGCATCAGCTGGTCGAGATAGCGCCCGATCAGCAGGAAGAAGATCAGCATCACCGCGCCGTCGAAATAGGCATGCTCGGCGTGGTTCCAGGTCACCACCACCGACATGCCGAGCGCGAGCACGATGCCGAGCGTGATCGGCACGTCCATGTTGACGGCGCGGGCGCGCAGAGCCCGGAGCGCACTCTCGAAGAAGGGGCGGCCGGCATAGGCGGCGGTTGGCAGGGCAATCAGCGCCGAGAGCCAGTGAAAGAAGTCGCGCGTGACCGGATTGATGTCGCTGCTATTGCCCGACCAGACCGAGACGGAGAGCAGCATGATGTTCATCGAGGCGAAGCCGGCGACGCCGAGATAGCGCAGCAGCCGCCTTTCCTCGCTTGTGTCGTCCTCACGGCCGGAGGCGGGCAGGAAAGGGTAGGCCTTGAAGCCGAGCCGGGAGAGGCGCTCGATCACGGCCTCTGGGCGCAGTACGCCTTCCGTCCATTCCACCGTGACGCGCTTCAGCGCGAGATTGACCCGGGCGCTGAGGATACCGGTCTCATGGGCAAGGCCGTTCTCGATCGCGTGCATGCAGCCGGCGCAGCGGATGTTCTCCACCGCGAGTTCCATGCCCGCGACGCCGCTTTCGCGATGGCGGATGAAGACGGAGAGATCCTGCTGCGCGGCCATGAGCCTCACTCCTTCAGCATCATGCGGCTGCGGGAGGAGAAGGCCGGGTCCCGATCGCGCTTTGCCTCGACCACCAGGGTCCAGGCGCCGGCATGCAGCCCCGGCACCGTCGCGGAATAGTGGCCCGGGGCAGTTTCGGTCAGCGTCACCTCGCGGTCCTGCTGCCGCGTCGCCGGGTGCTGGAGCTTCGCCTCGACTGCGAGCCCTGTGACAGCTGCGCCCGCCTTGTCCTTCAGCAAGAGCGAAACGACCGCGTCGGCGCCGGCACGCACGACCTCGCTCTGGGCCAGCCAGCCGCGTGCGGCCTGGGCCTGCATGCGCGCGATCTCGCCGTTGAAGCGCTGGCTGGTCTCGTAGGCGCTCTTCACATCGGCGCCGGGCATCGTCCGGATGGCCGAGACCATCATCACGCCATTGACGCCCGCGACCACGATGAAGAAGCCGATCATGCCGAAGAGCACGGCACGCCCGCTGAGCTCGAAGGGCCGGCGCCGAGTTGGCGCCGGTGGGGCTGGAAAATCGATCGGCATGATGAAGCCTCCGCAACAGTTCATGATGCGTTCTCTAGGGAGCGATGAAATGATCCCCGGCGGTCACGACCTCTCCGGCGAACAGGTCGGATGCGGTGAAGGTGATCGTCTGGGATTTGTCGAGAGGAATGCCGGCCGGCACTGTCACCAGCGCGCGGATCTCGCGCGAGGAATCGGGGTCGACCGTGATGATCGGGCGAAGATCGGCCGTCGCCTGGGTTCCGACGGTCTCGACCCGGATACCGGGCAGGCCGGAGACGGTGAGCGCGAAGGGACGGGAATCCGGGCGTTTGTTCAGCAGGCGGATGGTGTAGGCGTTGCGGATCGAGCCGTCGCTGAGCGTCACGAAGAGCGGGGTGCGCTCGTGCAGCACGGAGATTCCCGCCGTGCTGCGGGTTGCGAGCTGGTAGATCATGGCTCCGCCGACGAGCCCGATCAGCGCGGTGTAGATCAGGGTGCGGGCGCGGATCAGGCGATAGACCGGCTTCTGGCCAGCGATACGCCGCTTGACGTTGTCGTCGGTGTCATAGGCGATCAACCCGGCCGGGCGGTTGATCTTGAGCATGACCGTATCGCAGGCATCGATGCACAGGCCGCACTGGATGCAGTCCATCTGCGAGCCATCGCGGATGTCGATACCCGTCGGGCAGACCGCGACGCACTGGTAGCAGTCGATGCAATCGCCAGCCGGCTCGTTGGCGGCACGCAGGCGCGTGGCCTGCTTGACCGAGACGCGCGGATCGCCGCGATCGTAGCGATAGGTGACGTTGAGGGCGTCGTCGTCGGTCAGCGCTGCCTGGATGCGCGGCCAGGGACACATGAAGGTGCAGACCTGCTCGCGCATGATCCCGGCGAGCGCATAGGTGGTGAAGGTCAGGATGCCGATCCAGACATAGGCCGAGAGCGGAGCCGTGAAGGTCGCGAGTTCCCGCACCAGGGTTGGCGCATCCGCGAAATAGAGCACCCAGGCGCCGCCGGTCCACCAGGCGATCACGAGCCAGACCAGGTGCTTGCCGGTCTTCCGGGCGAGTTTGTCGGCGGTCCAGGGCCCCTCGTCGCGCTTCATCCGCTCGCGCCGGTCGCCCTCGAAGGCGCGCTCGACGGCGAGGAAGAGGTCGGTCCAGACGGTCTGCGGGCAGAGATAGCCGCACCAGACCCGGCCAGCGACGGCATTCATCAGGAACAGCATGAAGGCGGCCAGGATCAGCAGGCCGGTGAAGTAGTAGACCTCCTGCGGCCAGATCTCGATGAAGAAGAAATAGAAGCGGTTATTGGCGATGTCGGCGAGCACTGCCTGGTTCGGCAGGTTGGGGCCGCGGTCCCAACGCAGGAAGGGCAGGAGATAGTAGATGCCGAGGCAGAGGACGAGGATGAGCCACTTGGCGCGCCGGAACGGGCCCGACACGCTCTGTGGGTAAACTTTCTTCGACGGCGCGAAGAGCGGAGCGTCTTCGCTTTCCGCGAGTGCCATGTCATTGGCCTCCGCCGAGCGAGTGGACATAGACGGTCAGCGCCTTGATCGTGGTCGGGTCGAGACGCTGGCCCCAGGCGGGCATGACGCCGTTGCGGCTGTTGGTGATGGTCTCGGTCAGGGACGCGAGATCCATGCCGTAGAGCGAGATGGCGTCGGTCAGGTTCGGCGCGCCGAGCTCTTGATTGCCCTTGCCGGCAGGCCCATGGCAGGCCGCGCAATTATCGGCGAAGAGCTTGCGGCCGAGTGCGAGGTCAGCCTTGGGGGCAGTCGACAGTCCGGCCAGTTCGCGCACATGGTTGGCGACCGCGCTGATCTCGTCCCTCTTCAGCATGCCGTCGCGCCCGAAGGCCGGCATCTGGCTGACGCGGGTGTCGTTGTTGCCGGCGACGCGGATGCCGTGCTGCAGCGTGGTCTGAATCGCGGCAAGCGAGCCGCCCCAGAGCCACTCGTCGTCATTCAGGTTGGGATAGCCCTTGGCGCCGCTGCCGCCGACGCCGTGGCAGGCGGCGCAATTGTCGCCGAAGGCGGCCTTGCCCTGTGCCATGGCGACGCGAAACAGGGCGGGGTCGGCCTTGATCTGCTCGAGCGAGGCGTCGGCGAGGCCGCTGGCCAGCGCGGCGCGATCCTTGCGCATGACCGCGAGATCGTCCTCGATCTCCTGTCGCGAGGCGTAGCCGATGACGCCCCTGGTCGCGTCGGTCAGCAGCGGCCAGGCCGGGTAGATGACCCAGTAGCCGACCGACCAGATGATCGTGGCGTAGAAGATGCCGAGCCACCAGCGTGGCAGCGGGGTGTTGAGCTCGCGGATGCCGTCCCACTCGTGACCGGTGGTCGACTGGCCGGTGGCGGCATCGAATTCCGAGGCAGGGTCGTGATGCTTGTTCATGGCTCAGTCCTCCCGCAGGGGAGTGCGGGCGGCCTCGTCGAAGCGCGCGCGGTTGCTCGGCCAGAGCGCGTAGAGGCAAATGGCCAGAAAGGTGCCGACGAAGTAGAGTAGGCCGGCGGATTGGGCGAAGCCCGCGAGCCAATGGTAGGTCGAATCCATGGTGCCCTCGCTCAACGGATGTTGGCCTTGGTGTCGTAGAGCTTGAAGTCGACGAGCGTGCCGAGGACCTGCAGGTAGGCAATCAGCGCATCGGCTTCGGTGACCCGCTTGGGATCGCCGTCGAAATCGCGAATCTGGACCTTGGGGTAGCGCGCTTCGAGTTCGGCCGCCTTGGGGTGGTCGGGCGTGGCCTGGGCCTCGAGGTCGCTCGCGGCTTGCGCGATCATCTCGTCGGTATAGGGCACGCCGCCGCCGCGATTGGCGCGCAGGTGATCGGCGATGTCACCGAAACGAAGCTCGGTTTTCGCCAGGAAGGGGTAGCCCGGCATGATCGACTGCGGCACCAGCGCGCGCGGCTGGTTGAGGTGGCCGAGATGCCATTCGTCGGAATACTTGCCGCCGACGCGGGCGAGATCCGGACCGGTCCGCTTCGAGCCCCACTGGAAGGGCTTGTCGTACATGCTCTCGGCTGCCAGCGAGTAGGGTCCATAGCGCTCGATCTCGTCGCGCAGCGGCCGGATCATCTGGCTATGGCAGTTGTAGCAGCCCTCGCGGACATAGATGTCGCGGCCGGCGAGCTCCAGCGGCGTATAGGGCCGCATGCCTTCGACCTTCTCGATCGTGTTGCGGAGGTAGAAGAGCGGCGCGATCTCGACGAGACCGCCGACCGAGATGACCAGCAGCACGCCGATCACCAGGATGATCGAGTTGGTCTCGAAGATCTTATGCTTGAGCCAGAGCGACTTGCGCGGAGCCGGGTTTTCAATGCTCGACATCTGAGCGTTCCTTACTGCGCGGGGACGAGCTGCGGCTGCAGTGCATGGTCATCGCTCGGGGCGTCGACCGTGCCGTGCCTGACCGTCATCCAGAGATTGAAGGCCATGATCAGCGCCCCGGTCAGGAAGAGCCCGCCACCGAGCGCCCTGATGACGTAGTAGGGCTTCATCGCAGCCACGGTTTCGATGAAGGAGTATTCGAGGAAGCCGAGCGAGGTGTAGGCGCGCCACATCAGGCCCTGCATGATCCCGGAGACCCACATCGCCGAGATGTAGAAGACGATCCCTAGCGTCGAGATCCAGAAGTGCCAGTTGACGAGCTTCAGCGAATACAGCTCACGCCGGTTCCAGAGCCACGGCACGAGGCAGTAGATCGCGCCGAAGGAAATATAGGCGACCCAGCCAAGCGCGCCGGAGTGGACATGCCCGATCGTCCAGTCGGTGTAGTGCGAGAGCGAGTTCACTGCCTTGATCGACATCAGCGGACCTTCGAAGGTCGACATGCCGTAGAAGGCGAGCGAGACCACCATCATGCGCAGCACGGGGTCGGTGCGCAGCTTGTCCCAGGCGCCTGACAGCGTCATCAGCCCGTTGATCATGCCGCCCCAGGAGGGCATCCAGAGCATGATCGAGAAGGTCATGCCGAGGGTCTGCGCCCAGTCGGGCAGGGCGGTGTAGTGCAGGTGGTGCGGCCCGGCCCAGATGTAGAGGAAGATCAGCGCCCAGAAATGGATGATCGAGAGACGGTAGCTGTAGACCGGGCGACCGGCACGCTTCGGCACGAAATAGTACATGATCGCGAGGAAGCCGGCGGTGAGGAAGAAGCCGACCGCGTTATGGCCGTACCACCACTGGAACATCGCATCCTGGACGCCGGACCAGACGACATAGGATTTCGGTGAGAGGATCGAGACCGGCAGCGCCAGATTATTGCCGATATGCAGGACGGCGATGGTCAGGATGAAGCCAAGATAGAACCAGTTCGCCACGTAGATGTGCGGCTCTTTGCGTTTGGCCAAGGTCGCGAGGAATACCAGCAGATAGACCACCCAGACGATGGTCAGCCAGAGATCGGCATACCATTCGGGCTCGGCGTATTCCTTGCCCTGAGTGATGCCGAGCAGATAGCCGGTGCCGGCGAGCACAATGAAGAAGTTGTAGCCGAGGACGACGAACCACGGCGCGATGTCACCGGCCAGACGCGCACGCGAGGTGCGCTGCACGACATAGAAGGACGTGCCGATCAGCACATTGCCGCCGAAGGCGAAGATCACCGCCGAGGTGTGAAGCGGGCGCATCCGGCCGAAATTCGTCCATGGCAGGTCGAAATTCAGGTCGGGGAAGGCGAGCTGAAGCGCGATGATCAGGCCGACTGTGAACCCGGCGATGCCCCAGACCATCGCGGCCACGGTCGCGAACTTGACCGGGTCCATATTGTAGTTCGGCTTGCCGTCGATCTCCTGTGGCGCGGGGCTCGGCGCCGGACTGAAGCAGCGATTGCCGATCAGGAACACCGCGACGAGCGAGGCGACCGCCGCAAGGCTGATATGGAAGGCATAGGCCGGATCGGGCGTCAGGGCGGCGATGATGAGCAGCGGCAACACGCAGCCCGCCGCCAATACGAGGCCTCCCATTTCTCCCGTCGTCGCGCGCCTGATCGGATACCCTGTCGCCGCCATGGCCAGCCCTCGTTTGCTGCAGCGCATCAATGCTGCCAATCGAGAGCGTTAGCGAAGCGGAGCGGGACGGGCCTTGATGCAGATCAACGCAACCTGAGGAGGGTTCCTTTGTTGCGCTGCGGAATCAGCAAGGGCGCCGTCCAACCGGCGCCCTTCAAGCTGCGGGAACTGCGATCAGGCCGCTGCGACCAGTTCCATATGGTCGGTGTTGAGCAGGCGCACGCCATCCGGCACGATCAGGATCGTCTTGTCCTTGGCGAGCTTGGTGAAGGTGCGGCTCACCGTTTCGATCGTCAGGCCGAGGAAATCAGCGATGTCCTGGCGGCTCATCGGCAGCGGCACGGTCACGGACGGCTTGCCGAGCTTGGCCCAGCGGTCGCGCATGGTGAGCAGGAAGCAGATCACCCGCTCTTCTGCGCTGCGGCGGCCGAGCAGCATCATCTGCTCCTGGGCCAGCGTGAGTTCATGGGTGGCGAACTCATGCAGGCGACGCAGCAGATGCGGCTTGGCATTGACCAGCGAGGCATAGGCCGAACGCGAGAAGGCGCAGGCCGAGACCGAGTCGACCGCATCGGCGGAAAAGCCGAAGGCATCGCGCATCGCCAATCCAAGGAAATCGCCCGGCAGCGCAAAGCYGATGATCTGTCGGCGTCCGTCCGGCAGCAGCTTGTAGAGCCGCACCATGCCTTCGACGATGTTGTAGACCGAATGCGCGGGATGGTCCTGAACGAAGACCGTTTCCTTGGCATCGAACGAGGTGTGATGGGAGAGAGCGTTGAGCTCTTCGAGCTCCTCGACGGATAGCGACGCGCACACGCTCGCGAGGCGGACCTTGCAGGCAAGGCATCCGCTGTCCCGTCTTGAATCGTTGCCGCAAGCGGCCTGCTGGCAGTCCACGCGTTCGTACCTCCGTGAACAAGGGAGCATCACACCTTGTTCCCAGTCATTCAAACCCTAGCCGGGACGGCGAGGGCGCTCCTTGATCTGCATCAATGCAGACGATTGGGTGTTCAACTCTGCTGACATATCTCCGCTCAGCAGTTCGGCAATCGTAATGGAAGATATTTTCGAGGCGGTACGCGTCACATCGCAGCAGGCACAGGCAGCCTATGCATTGATGGCGATGGCGAATCCGGGCCTCAGTATCAGTGACTGGGCGGCTTACTTACGCCGCTACGACAAGGAGACAGGCCAGGAGCGCGGCCTGATTGCTCTGTATGACCGGCGTCGCTGCATCCACGGGATCTTCGCTTATGAGATCGCCCAGCCGCTTTCCCGGGAGGCGACGCTCAATGTCTCCGAACTGGCCTCGGTGCGCCTGCCCGGGACCGTCCTGATCGATGCCCTGATGCGTTTCGCCAATACTCTCGCCGGAGAGCTCAATCTTCCGGCCATCGCGCTCGAACTCGAGCCCTCTGCCGTCTGGGCGCAGGACCAGGTGGCCATGGAGCAGCGGGGCTTTGCACTCGAACGGGTCAGGATGCGGGGACGGACCTGGTAACAGCTCACGAAATCGTCGCAGTGACACCAGGGGAATCTGGGTAGGGTCGCGCAGTGCCGCGGGAATCCGTTCACCGGGCGCCTGATTCGAGCCTATGGAGCCCCGGATGTCCGATCTTTCTGCCTTCCCGATAACCCAGCGCTGGCCGGCCCAGCATCCCGACCGCATCCAGCTCTATTCGTTGCCGACGCCGAATGGCGTGAAGGTGTCGATCATGCTGGAGGAGACCGGGCTGCCCTATGAGCCGCATACGATCAATATCGGGCAGAACGAGACCTGGACTGCGGAATTCCTGTCCCTCAATCCGAATGGCAAGATCCCCGCGATCATCGATCCCAATGGCCCGGGCGGCAAGCCGATCGGCCTGTTCGAGTCAGGGGCGATCCTGATCTATCTCGCGGAGAAAGCAGGCAAGTTCCTGCCGTCCGATCTGGCGGAGCGCTACGAGACCATCCAGTGGGTGTTCTTCCAGATGGCTGCGGTCGGGCCGATGTTCGGTCAACTCGGATTCTTCCATAAGTTCGCCGGGCGCGAATACGAGGACAAGCGTCCGCGTGACCGCTACGCGGCCGAGAGCAAGCGTTTGCTCGGCGTGATCGAGACGCGTCTCGCCGGTCGCGACTGGATCATGGGYGATGMCTACACCATCGCCGACATCTCSCTGCTSGGSTGGGTSCGCAACCTCGTTGGATTCTATGGTGCGGGCGAACTCGTCGACTATTCCAGCCTGAAGCATGTGCCGGCCTGGCTGGAGCGTGGGCTCGCACGCCCTGCCGTTCAGCGCGGACTCGAGATCCCGAAACGGCCCTGAGGGCTTCGATGCAGCCGCAATCGCTGCGGCTTCATCCTGCTCTGATTCGTCAGATTTCCCTGAATCTTACGCCGGCTCCCTCATGTCGACTTGGAGCACTCGCCTGGTGATGTGGAGATGGGCGCGGACCAGGAAACGCTCAGCCAAGACGGAGAGCGCCAGCGGAGAAGCCACGGGAGCTCGCTCGATTATTGTCGACAGTATTTCATTATTTGGCGGCTGAAGCTTGCCTTCCAGTCGACTGCATGAAACATATGTCGACAATAATTCTCCGGCGGCGCTAGGCGACCAGCCGGATCGGCGTGAGGAAATGCCCGTCCATGGCTCGATTCAACAACAATGAACGCCCCGCTCCGGATGGCGTGCTCGTCGATATCGCCGATTACGTCCTGAACTATCGTGTCGACAGTTCGCTGGCATACGAGACCGCCCGCAACTGCCTGCTCGACACGCTCGGCTGCGGGCTCGAGGCCTTGGAATACCCTGCCTGCACCAAGCTGCTCGGCCCGGTCGTGCCGGGGACCGTGGTCCCGAACGGCGCGCGCGTGCCCGGCACGCCCTATCAGCTCGATCCGGTCCAGGCCGCGTTCAATATCGGCACGATGATCCGCTGGCTCGATTTCAATGATTGCTGGCTCGCGGCGGAATGGGGCCATCCGTCGGATAATCTCGGCGGCATCCTGGCTGTGGCCGACTGGCTGTCACGGACCGCGGTTGCCTCCGGACGGCCGCCGCTGACCATGCGCGACGTGCTGACCGCGATGATCAAGGCCCATGAGATCCAGGGCTGTCTCGCGCTGGAAAATGCGTTCAACAAGGTGGGGATCGACCATGTCATTCTGGTCAAGGTCGCTTCGACGGCAGTGGTCGCAGGGCTGCTCCGCCTGAACCGCGACGAGATCGTCAATGCGCTGTCGCTTGCCTTCGTCGATGGACAGGCCCTGCGAACTTATCGCCACGCACCGAATGCCGGCTCGCGCAAGAGCTGGGCGGCCGGTGATGCGACGAGCCGGGCAGTGAGGCTCGCCCTGATCGCCCGGACCGGCGAGATGGGCTATCCCTCGGTCCTGACGGCGAAGACCTGGGGCTTCTACGACGCCTCGTTCCGCGGCCAGGAATTCAAGTTCCAGCGGCCTTACGGCTCCTATGTCATGGAGCATGTGCTGTTCAAGATTTCCTATCCGGCCGAGTTTCATGCGCAGACGGCAGTCGAAGCGGCGATGACGCTGCAGGCTCATCTCCAAAAGATCGGGCGCAGCAGCGACGACATCGCTTCGATCCGCGTCCGCACGCACGAGGCCTGCATCCGGATCATCGACAAACGCGGGCCGCTGCATAACCCGGCCGACCGCGACCACACTCTCCAATACATGGTCGCCGTGCCGCTGATCTTCGGGCGTCTCACCGCAGGCGATTACGAAGACGATATTGCCGCCGATCCGCGCATCGACGCGCTCCGGGACAAGATCGAATGCGTCGAGGATCCTGCTTTCACCCGCGATTATCATGATCCGGAAAAGCGCTCGATCGCCAACGCGATGACCATCACGCTGAAGGACGGCACGGTGTTGCCCGAACTGGTGGTGGAATACCCGATCGGCCACAAGCGCCGCCGCTCCGACGGCATCCCGCTGCTCGAGGCCAAGTTCCGCACCAATCTCGCACGCCGCTTTGTCGAGAAACGCCAGCGCCAGATTCTCGATGTCTCGCTCGATCAGGCGCGGCTCGAAGCCATGCCGGTTCACGACTACGTCGACCTCTACGCGAACTGAGGCCCCATGCCCTATCTCGTTGCCTCCGATTGTCCTTCGCAGCCGGCCGGCGAGCGCTTTCGCGCGCTGGTCGGGCAGGGTGGCATCCTCCGGTTGCCGGGCAGCCATAACGGCATGGCGGCCCTGCAGGCGAAGGCCGCCGGTTTCGAGGCGCTCTATCTCTCGGGCGCGGCAATGACGGCTTCGATGGGGCTGCCCGATCTCGGCATCATCACCGTCGACGAGGTTGCCTTCTTCATCCGGCAGGTGGCGCGAGCCAGCGGTTTGCCGGTGCTGGTCGACGGCGACACCGGCTATGGCGAGGCCCTCAACGTCATGAACATGGTTCGCGCCTTCGAGGACGCGGGCGCGGGCGCGGTCCATATCGAAGACCAGTTACTGCCGAAGAAATGCGGCCATCTCAACGACAAGAAGCTCGCCGACGCCCATGACATGGCGGCAAAGGTCGCGGCTGCGGTGAAGGCCCGCCGGCATCTTTACGTCATCGCCCGCACCGATGCCGCGGCGAGCGAGGGCATGGAGGGCGCGGTCGCACGCGCAAAGCTCTATCTCGAGGCCGGTGCCGACGCGATTTTCCCGGAGGCGCTGACCACCGCCGAGATGTTCAGGGAGTTCGCGCGCCGTGTGCCGGGCGTGCCGCTGCTCGCCAACATGACCGAGTTCGGACGCACGCCGTTCTTCACCGCCTCCGAGTTCGAGGCGATGGGCTACCGCATGGTGATCTGGCCCGTCTCCTCGCTGCGGGTCGCCAACAAGGCGCAGGAGCGGCTCTACGCCGCGCTGGCTCGCGATGGCGGCACTCATGGCATGGTCGAGCAGATGCAGACCCGCGCCGAACTCTACGCGACCATCGGGCTCCATGACTACGAGGCGCTGGATGCCTCGATCGTGGCGACCATCACGCCGGAAGCCATGCCGCAGCACGAGCGGAGCGCCTGACGACCAGCATGCGAGCCGGCGCGGGGCCGGCGACCAAGTTCCGCGCGTCGCGCGGCAAGACACGACCAGCCAGACAAGGCGGCGGCAACCCACGGGAGGAAACGAGATGTTGAGGCGTCTGATGACGACTGGCGCGCTGGCGCTGGTCCTGAGCACGGGCATGGCCACTGCCGAGCCGGCCAAGGTGATGATCCCGGCCAATCCGGGTGGAGGCTGGGATGGTGCCGGCCGCCACACGATGGCAGCTTTCGCGCAGTCGAAGATCTTCACCGATGGCGCGTCCTTCACCAACAAGGGCGGCGCTGCCGGCACGATCGGGCTTGCCGAATTCGTCCGCACCTCAAAGGGCGACGACAACGCGCTCCTGGTGACGGGCGTCATCATGGTCGGCGGCGTCATCACCAATCAGACGCCTGTGTCCCTGAAGGACACCACTCCACTGCTGCGCCTGACCAATGAGTACAACGCGATCGCCGTCCCCGCGAATTCGCCGATCAAGACGCCTCAGGATTTCATCGCCGCGATGAAGGCTGATCCCGGCGCGCTCTCGGTCGGCGGCGGTTCGGCCGGTGGCGCGGACCATGTCATGCTGGCGCTGCTCGCCAAGCATGCCGGGGCTCCCGTTGCGAAGATCAATTTCGTATCCTTCTCGGGCGGAGAGATCCTGGCGGCTCTCGGTGGCGGCAAGATCAAGGCAGCGATTTCCGGCGCCTCGGAATTCCGTCAGTTTGCGGAGACCGGTCGTATCCGCATCATCGCGGTCTCGGGCCCGACGCGGGTCGACGGGCTCAATGCGCCGACGCTGAAGGAATCCGGCATTCCGGTCGAGATCGGCAACTGGCGTGGTTTCGTCGGCGCGCCGGGCATGAGCGAGGCAGCCAAGAAGACCTGGCTCGAGCGCTTCGCCAAGCTGCACCAGACCCCGGTCTGGAAGGAAACCCTGAAGACCCAGGGCTGGGAAGACGCCTATCTCCCGGGTGACCAGTTCGCTGCCTTCCTCAAGGCAGAGGATGCGAGCTGGTCGAGCGCGCTCAAGGAAGTCGGCATCCTGAAATGACGGCCTGCCGGACCGGCGCGTGACCGATGGTTGCGCGCCGGTCCCGACGCGTGTTCTCGAGGAGCCCGAACGATGTCGGTCAATCCAAGCAGACAGGATGCGCCCCGCAAGCCGCGGCCATGGTGGCTGGGGCTCTGCGTGCTCGCGATGGGGGCACTGTGGCTCAACGGTGCACGCGGCATTGCCTCGACCACGAACTATATCGGAGTCGGGCCGGCGGCCATCATCCTGGCGGTCGGAATCGGGCTGACCGTCCTTGGCGTGGTCCTGATCGCCCAGGCGAGACGTGGGGATCTCGTCGCGTCGCCAGACGGGGAGGAGGAGGCGCCCCCTTCGCGTTCGGCCTTCCTGCTCGCGCTGGCAGGGGTGAGCATCCCGCTCCTGACGATCCGCTGGCTCGGCTTCCCGTTGACCGCGATGCTTGCCTTCACCCTGGTGACCCATGCCTTCGGCTCGCGCCGGACCGGGCTCGACCTCGCGGTCGGAGCGACGCTCGGCAGCGTCGCGTGGTTCGGCTTCTCCCGCCTCGGCATCAGCCTTGGCCCCTTCCTGCCATTGCTTGGGTGAAGTCATGGAAATCCTGAGCCAGCTGATCGGCGGATTTGCCGTCGCGCTGCAGCCGATGAACCTGTTCTGGGCGCTGATCGGTTGCGCGCTCGGTACCGCCGTCGGCGTGCTTCCCGGGATCGGGCCGGCGCTGACCATCGCGCTGCTGATGCCGGTCACGACGCAGGTCGCGCCCGCCTCGGCCTTCATCATGTTCGCCGGCATCCTCTACGGCGCCCTCTATGGTGGTTCGACGACCTCGATCCTGCTCAACACGCCCGGCGAGAGTGGGGCGGTGATGACTGCGCTCGAAGGCAACCGCATGGCTCGCAATGGGCGCGGCGCAGCTGCGCTCGCGACGGCGGCGATCGGCTCCTTCGTCGCGGGTACGATCGGCACGCTGGCCTTGACCTTTCTTGCGCCGGCAATCGCGGAACTCGCCTTCGTCTTCGGGCCGGAGGACTATTTCGCCCTGATGGTCTTGTCCTTCACCTCGGTGGCCGTGGTGATGGGCCGGTCGATGGTGCGTGGCTTCACCGCTCTGTTCTTCGGCCTGGCGCTGGGCACGATCGGCATCGACACCCAGACCGGGCAGACACGCATGGTCTTCGGAACGCTCGAACTGCTCGATGGCGTCTCCTTCACCGTCGTGCTCGTGTCGCTTTTTGCGATCGGCGAGGCGCTCTATGTGGCTAGCCGCAGCGGCTCCGTGCCGGAGGCGATCAACCCGCTATCGGGCGGGAGCTGGATGACCCGGCAGGACTGGGCACGTTCCTGGAAACCGTGGCTGCGGGGCAGCGTCATCGGCTTTCCGATCGGCGCATTGCCGGCAGGCGGCACGGAGATCCCGACCTTCCTGTCCTATGCACTGGAGCGCCGCCTGAGCAAGCATCCGAAGGAGTTCGGACATGGTGCGATCGAGGGTGTCGCCGGCCCGGAAGCCGCCAATAATGCGGCCGCAGCCGGCATTCTCGTGCCGTTGCTGACGCTCGGCCTGCCTTCGACGGCGACGGCCGCGGTGCTGCTCGCCGCCTTCCAGAACTACGGGCTGCAGCCCGGACCGATGCTGTTTGCGACCAATCCCGATCTGCTCTGGGGCCTGATTGCGTCTCTCTATATCGGCAATCTGATCCTGCTCGTGCTCAACCTGCCGCTGGTCGGCATCTGGGTGCGCCTACTGCTGATCCCACGGCACTATATCTATGGCGGCATCGTCGTCTTCGCGCTGGTCGGCGTCTGGGGGCTGTCGACCTCCTGGATGGACCTGCTGCTGATGTGCGGCCTCGGACTCATCGGTTATGTGGCGCGGGTCTATGATTTCCCGATCGCGCCCGTGCTGATCGGTCTGATCCTCGGGCCGCAGGCCGAAATCCAGCTGCGGCGTGCGCTTGCGGTCAGCCAAGGTGACTGGGGCGTGCTGGTCAGCACGCCAATCGCCACGACGCTGCTCTCCATCGCGCTTCTCGTGCTGGTCGTACCGCCGATCCTGGTCCGGCTTCGGTCGCGGCCGAAGACCGAGCCCGCGATTTCCACCGGCTGAGCGCTAGTCGCTGGCTCCGGCGCGGCGCTTTGCCGGCCGGATCGCCTCGGCCGCGGACAGCGCCGCCTGCAGGGCAGTCCTGGCGGCGCGGATGTGTCGCCGCATCAGGATCTCGGCCAGCTCGCCGTCGCGATGGCTGATAGCTTCGGTGATGCGCACATGTTCGCGCCAGGCCTCGCGCCCACGCCCCCGAACGGTCGAATGCAGACGCCGGCACAGGCGCAGCCGCGGATAGAACTGCTCGCACAGCAATTCGGCGAGGATCGGATTGCCGCTGCCGTTGGCTATGCGCCGATGGAAATCCGCCTCGGGCTCGTCCTGCAGATAGGCGCCGAGCGGATTGCGCTCGATCTCGTCGCGATGGCCGGCCACGAGTTCTTCGAGTGCCCTGATCTCCGCATCGCTCATATTCTCGGCGGCGAGGCGGGCGGCCATACCCTCGGTGGCCTCGCGCACATCGAGCAGCGCGAGGAACTCCGCGGCGCTGGGCTCGGCGACGCGCACGCCTTGATTGGCGACATAGGTGACGAGCCCGCGCTCCTGGAGGCGGCGGATCGCTTCGCGCACAGGCGCCCGGCTGGCGCCGTAGCGCCGCGCGATGACGGGTTCGCTCAGCTTCTCGCCGGGCGCAAGTTCACCGGCGACGATGGCCTGTGAAAGCGCATCGTAAAGCCGGACGGTCAGGCCCGTCGTAATGACGCTGTCCTGGCTGTCGCTGTCTGACATGGTCGCTGGCGCTTTCCCGGAATCGGAACGATGGCAGCATAGCGCAAGGGGCCGGGATTTTCCTTGATGATCCGGCTCTTGACCACGCGCCTTCCGCGCATGGATTAGCCGAGGACCCGCCTGATCTTGGCGAGCGAGGTGGCTTCGTCCTCATGATAGTCGATCATGGTCTTGAACCGGCCTTGCGTGTCCATCAGGTAGACTGACGCGGTGTGGTCCATGGTGTAGCTGCTCTCGGTCGGGATGCGCTTGGCATAGGCCTTGTAAGCGCCGATCGCGGCATCGACCTGCTCGCGACTGCCGGAGAGGCCGACGATCCGGGGATCGAAGGACTGCAGGTAGAGCGCCATCTGCTCCGGTGTGTCGCGTTCCGGATCGACCGTGATGAACAGGATCTGCAGCTTGTCCGCGTCGGGGCCGAGCCTGGAAAGCCAGTTGGTCATATCGAGCAGCGTCGTCGGGCAGACCTCCGGGCAGTGGGTGAAGCCGAAGAACACCGCCATGGGCTTGCCGCGGAAATCGGCGTCGGTGACGGATTTTCCCCTGTGGTCGATCAGCGAGAAGGAGCCACCGACCTGAGGGACACCCTGGCCCGTCGCCAACTCCGTTGATGGGCGCCCTGGACCGTCAACCTGCCACCACCCCAACAGAATTGCGGCGCTGACGAAGGTGATGACGCCGACCAGGAGCCAGGCGCCATAGCGAATGAACTTGAGAGCTTGCATGCTTGATGTCGGGTCTGTGGGCGTTCGCCGGATTATCGCTTGGCAAGAGAGGCCGTGGTCTCGACCTCGGCGGCTTGGTCGCCGCCGTACGGGTCGGCCAGCGCAGCTTCCGGCCGGCTGATCTCGATCTTGCCGGCGACCATGGTCTGCATCCGTTCCGGCCCGAGTTTCTGCAGGAGGCTGCGAAAGCTCTTGTGCATGCCGCCATCGAGATAGGCGTAGCTCATCGCTGGGACGCCATGGCCGACCAGTTCGGCAAAGCGCTGCTCGTCGCGGGCCTGGCGCTGCGCCACGACCGCGGCGATGGTCGGCTCGACCTCATAGGCAGGGCAGGGCGCATCGGGGCTGAAGGGCCGAGATCCCGCGCCGGGATTGAAGACATAGCGGCGGCCACAGGCGGCGAGCGCCGGCGGCTGCCGTGTCGCCTCGAAATGGTCGGAGCCTTCCTTGAGATTGCGCCAGAAGGCGATGTTCGGGTTGCTGCGATGCCGGGCCATGTTCTGCGGCGTCATGCGGAAGGGCAGTGCCTGGACCTGGAAGCTGCGCTGTCCGCCTGCAAAGGCCTCGCGCGCCAGGCCGTAGATTTCGGTGACGCCCTCATCCGTCATCGCGTAGCAGCCGGCCGAGGTGCAGGCGCCATGCACCATCAGGGCCGAGCCGGTATAGCCCTGCGCCTGCTCGAGAGCGTTGGGGTAGCCGAGATTGAAGGACAGGTAGAACTGCGAACGCGGATTCATCAGGTCCGGGGTGACGGTGTAGAACCCTTCCGGAGCCTGCCGGTCGCCTTCGCGCTTCTTGGGGCCGAGCTGCCCTGACCAGCGGCACATCGGATAGGTCTTGAGCAACGCGTACTGGCCGCTGCGATCCCGCTTCCAGACTTCGAGTTCGCTTTCCTGCTTGAAGAGGCGCACCAGGATCGGGTCGGTCTGCGTCATGCCCTTGCCCGACATCTCGGCCACGAGACGGGCCGGCAGAGGCTGGAGATGGCGTGTGTCGCCTTCGCCGCTGACACAGCCGCTCAGCGCAACGGCACCGAGCGCCAATGCGAGGGCGAGACCGAGGAGCGGGCGAGGTTGACGTGCGGACATGCGGGGAAGCGTGGATGATCAAGGCTGACAGGAGGTGAAGAAGCGAGGTTAACGCTTTCCTACAGGCTGACCCCGGAGCAGGATCAAGCCCCGATCACGCTTACGTGCGCGGCTTCGGCGCCGGCTGAGCGCTCGGAAGGGCGGCGAGCAGCATCAGTCCGACCCCTGCCGAAATGGCGATATCGGCTCCGTTGAAGGTCGGCCAGTGCCAGCCCTGGTAATGCAGGTCGATGAAATCCGTGACGGCGCCCTGCCGCCAGCGATCGAGTGCATTGCCGAGTGCGCCTCCGGCCAGCAAATCCGGCCAGGCCTCGAGCGTGTCGCGGAAACAGCCCGAAGCTGACGCCGTAATTGAAGCCAAGGCGCAGATTCAGGAACGGGGCGATCTCGATCGGGCGTGGGGGCACCATGACGAAATCGAGGATCAGCCATTTCGTGACCTGATCGAGAGCGAAGGCCAGCGCTGCCCAAAGCAGGGCTCGTCCGAGATGACGATGCATCACGGCTGTCCGAGCGTGACGACGCGGATTCGTTTGAATGAGACCATCTCTGCCTCCGGCTGGTTATTTCAGAGGCAAGGCTTGTAGGACCTGGAGTGGCTGCAGGTTCAAGCGGATAATGTCGATCTGCCTGCTATCTCGCGATCAGGACATTCATGCAGGGCCTGAATCGGGTCGGCCCATCCGAGAAGAAGCGAGCCCGGCTCAGGATGCAACCTGAACCGGGCTCGCATGTACTCTCGAAGCTAGGCGCCGAAACGGCGCCTAACGGCTCTCCGCCCCCTCGACGAGGGGCGCCTTGCCGCGCTCGCGCCACATCCGCCAGGCCGGAGTCAGCAGGATGGCGGCGCTCAGCAGGGCGAGCGTCACGGCGATCGGGGTCGAGAGCAGCGCCGTCGTCTTGCCGCCGGAGATGGTCAAGGCGAGCCGGAGCTGGCTCTCGATCATCGGGCCGAGCAGCAGGCCGAGCACGATCGGGGCGCTCGGATAGTCCAGCCGCTCCAGCACATAGCCGATCAGCCCGACGCCGAGCAGCACCCAGAGGTCGAACAGCGAGTTGTTGACCGAATAGACGCCGACGGTGACGAAGAGCAGGATCACCGGCGCGAGCACGATGCGCGGCAGCCGCAGCACCTGGCCGAAGATCCGCGTTGCAGCCAGGCCGCCGACGATGGCGAGCAGGAACGACGTCACCAGGAATTGCAGCATGAAGCCGTAGACGATGTCCGGATGCTCGCGGAAGAGCTGCGGGCCGGGCCTGAGGCCGTGCACGAGCAGGCCGCCGAGGATGACGGCGGCGACGCCGGAGCCCGGAATGCCGAGCGCCAGCGCCGGGATCAGCGAGGCGGCGTTGTCGGCACCATTGCCGCATTCGGAGGCTGCGACGCCTTCCGGATTGCCATGGCCAAAGGTTTCCGGATTGCGGGCGACACGCTTGGCCTCGTTATAGGCGAGGAAGGACGACATGCTGCCGCCCGCGCCCGGCAGGATGCCGATGATGATGCCGATGATCGAGCTGCGGATCCAGACCGGCGTGAAGAAGCGCCATTGGCTGAGGGCCGAACCCTGGCGATGCAGCTTGAGCTTGTCGCCGCTCATGCCGGTCTTCACCGCCTCCTCGATGATCTGCAGCACGGGCGGCACCGCAAATAGCCCGGTGAGCAGCACGATGGCGCTGAAGCCGTCGAGCAGGTCGAGCTGGCCGAAGGTGAAACGTTCGGTGCCGTTCGAGATATCCTGGCCGACGGCGCCGATCAGCAGGCCGATGCCGCAGGCGATCAGCCCCTTTGGCAGATCGTCGCCGAGCAGCGACGAGACTGTCGCAAGACCAAGAATGCCGAGCCAGAAATACTCGATCGGCCCGAACATGAGGCTGAAGGAAACCAGCGGCGGCGAGAGCAGGATGAGCGAGATCGAGGACAGGACGCTGCCGATGACGCCGGACAGGAGCGCCACCTGAAGCGCGTAGGCTGCCTGACCCTTCTGGGTCATCTTGTAGCCGTCCAGTACGGTCGCAACCGAAGCCGGGGTGCCCGGCACCCGCATCAGGATGGCCGGAATGGCGCCGCCATAGGAACCGCCATTGTACATACCGGCCATCATGCCGAGTGCAAACATCGGATCGAGCCCGAAGGTGAGCGGGATCAGCACGGCAAGGCCGGTCACCACGGTCAGGCCCGGCAGGCAGCCGACGATCAGACCGGCGATCAGGCCGATGAACATCGCAAGGATGTTCATCGGGGCGAAGACAAGCGGAAGGGCGTGGAGGAGCGCGTCGATCATCTCAGCCGTCCCAGAAATGGGGAAAGGACATCCGGCGGGATCGGACGTTCAAGCGCATAGACGAAGATCGCCAGGATCGAGACCACGCAGACCACGGCGACGATGGCCGAGAGGCGCCAGCGCTGGAAACCGACGGCGGCTGGCAGCAGCACGCAGAGCGCGAGGCTCGGCAGGATGAAGCCGATGAGGCTGACCGCCGCGAAATAGGCGACAAGCGCCGCGATACCGACGGCGAGGCGAGGGGCGTGCTCGGCGAAACTGCCTTGCATCGGATTGCCCCGCTGCCGCCGGAGGAGTTCGCGCAGGGCGATCCAGCAGCCGATCACGGCCATGCCGATGCCGATCGCAACCGGATAGGCCGCGCTCTCGGCAGGATAGGTCGAGGCCGTGGCGATCACCGTGACGGAGGTCGCCACCAGAATGGTGGCGAATCCGATTTCTGCGAGGCTTCGCGACCGGCCCTGCGGGGCAGATGCCTCGGGCGTCACTTCCATGGGGTTGCCTTCCAGGTGGCCTCGAGATCGGTCGAGGCGCGGTCGAGGAAAGCTTTGAAGTCTGACGAGGCGAGATATTGCAGCGGAATCTCGGCCTTCTTGGCGGCATCGAGATATTCGGGGTCCTTCAGCGCCTGGTCGATCGCCTTTTCCAGCTTGGCGATGACATCGGCCGGGATGCCCTTCGGGGCCGCGATGCCGCGCGAGGCGCCGACGACGACGTCATAGCCGCCTTCGCGGAAAGTCGGTGCATCAGGCAAATACGACGAGCGCTCGGCGCTCATCACGCCGATGACCTTGATGGTGCCTTCGCGCGCGATCTGCAGGGCCTCGCTGAGATTCATCGTCGCGGCCGGGACATGGCCGCCGAGCACGGCCTGGCGCACCGGTGCCGTGCCGCCGAAGAAGGCGGGGGTGAATTTGGTATCGGCGAGGCGCTGGAAGTTCAGGAGCGCGATATGCTCCGAGGAGCCGCTGGCGCCTGAGGTGCCGATGACGACGGCGCCCGAGGCCTTCTTGGCTGCGTCGACCAGGTCCTTCAATGAGGAATAGGGGCTGTTCTTCGGAACGACCAGGACACCGGGATCGTAGACGAGATTGGCGACGGGCTGGAAGTCGCTCATCTTGAACTTCGACTTGCCCTCGACCACCAGCGCGTTGATCGCCGGCGCGTTGATGAAGCCGATCGTGTAGCCATCCGCCTTGCCCTGGGCGACCGAAGTCCAGCCGATCTCACCGCCGGCACCGGGCTTGTTGACGACGCCGATACGGGCGCCCGGACCGAGATATTTCTCCATGTAGCGGGCGATCGAGCGGGCGGCGACGTCTGTCCCGCCGCCTGGCGCGAAGGCAACGATCATCTCGATCGGTTTGTCCGGATAGTCGGCACGGGCCGGAGCGCCCGCTGCGGTGAAGAGGAGCGCGGTTCCTAGTGCGGCAACGATCGACAACGACTTCATGGTCGACTCCTTCAAGGGGCTGGGGCAGGCGTTGGAGAGGTGGTCAGCAATGCGCGTTCGACGAACCCGAGCCTGTCCTGGCCCCAGAACAGTTCCCCGTTCACGGCGTAGGTGGGAGTGCCGAAGATGCCGAGACGCTCGGCTTCAGCGAGATTGTCGTTCCAGGCCGCGATAATCGTCGGCTGCTGGGGATTGGCGACGAGCGGTACCGCGACTTCGCCAAGCGTTTCGCGGGCGATCGCCTTCAGCGTATCGAGATCGGCAATATCCTGGTCTTCCGCCCAGAGCGCGCGCTGGATGGCAAAGGAGAAGCTGCGCGCATCGAGGCCGGCGCGGTCGATGGTGATCACGGCCTGTGCCGCCAGTTCGATCGTCCGGCACGGGTAAAAGCGCGGCTTCAGGTTGAGTTTCATGCCGAGATGGCGGCGCCAGCGGTCGAGTTCGACCGCATGATAGGCCTGACGTGGATCGGGGCGGGTCCTGAGCGGAATGCCACCATTCGCTTCGATGATCCGGATCGGCCGTAGCCGGAGACGCGCGCCTGTGCGTTCGACGATGTCGTAGAGCCTGGGCGCGCCGAAATAGGCCCAGGGCGAGGAGATGCCGTAGAAGGCCTCGACCAGCGGGCGCTCACCTGCCGGCATGGCTGGCCTCCAGCTCGGTGTCCGCATCCTGCCATTCGTCGCCGAGCAGTTCGGGCGTGTCGTAGGCCATCAAGGCCCGGTAATGCGTCTCGCGATCGGCGACGAAGAGTGCGCGGGCGATGCCGCGGGCCAGCCGCTCGGCGCCGTCGCTGACCGCCGGAATGTCGCCCGAGAGCTTTCCGTGGCTCAGCATCGCGGGATAGTTGAAGCAGTGTATGCGCGAGAGGGCCGGGCAGGTGCCCGGCACTTTCTCCTGAAATTCGAAGGCGGGGCCGAGATCGGGCGCGTGCAGCAACTCGGCGCTGTCGCTCCCTGGCGGCGGCGTATAGCGATCCTTCCAGAAGCGGATGAAGGGCGCGACCGCTGAGAGTTCCGGCCGCTGCGCGGGATCGACCGAGAAGCCGGTCGCGAAGATCAGGAAGTCGAGATGATGCACGCCCTTCGACGTGGTCAGCACGATATGGCCATCCTGCTCCGCGAGATCGAGCAGCGGGCTGCCGAGATGGAAGCGGGAATTGGCATGGCGCGAGACCCGCAAGGTGCTGTCGCGCGGCGGCGGGGTCTGCGCCTTCAGCGCGTAGTCGAGGAAGCGCCATTTCCAGTCGTCCGGCAGCCCCGCGAAGCCATGCACCACGCCCTGGCTGCCGATGCCGGTGAACTTGTTGATCCGCGGCAGATCCTTGCGACGCACGATAAGATCGAGACTGGCAACGCCATGCTCCAGCGCGGTCGCCGCATTGTCCATGGCCGAGGCGCCGGCGCCGATCACGCCGACCCGCAGGCCTTTCAATGCCGCAAAGTCGATATCGTCCGCGCTATGGGCCCAGAATTTGCGGTCGATGCCATGTGCGATCGGTGGCACCCAGGGGCCGCCCAGCCCATCGCGTCCGGTGGCAAGCACCAGATGCCGCGTGAAGATGGTGCGTGTTCCCTCAGCATCCGAGATGTCGAGGGCCAGGATGTCGTCGGCCAGCGGCGTCACCGCGTCGAGCGAGGTCGCGTTCGCGATCGGGAGGCTCAGCACGCGCCGGTACCAGACGAGGTAGTCCATCCACAGGCCGCGCGGGATCTTGCCGAGGGCGTCCCACGTCGTGCGGCCGAACTGCGCCTCATACCAGGCGCGGAAGGTCAGTGCGGGCAGGCCGAGTGCGGGGCCGGTGAGCTGCTTGGGCGAACGCAGCGTTTCCATACGTGCATAGGTCACCCAGGGGCCTTCCTGGCCGGCGGGGGCGCGGTCGATAACGGTCACGTTGGAGAGGCCGAGCCCCTTGAGCGCGGCCGAGGCTGCCAAGCCGCACATGCCGGCTCCGATCACGACGACGTCGCGAACACGCTGGCCGTTGAACGCGCGCTGCGGCACCCAGTCCTTCGCCGGCCATTCCAGCCATTCAAGGTCCTGACGGAGGCGTTGCTCCAATGCGGGGAGGCCCATCGGGGCCGGCAATGCGGCATTCATGCCGTTCTTCCGATTGCTCTGGCTGCGACTGGGGCCGGGCCGAAGATATCGGCCAGGAGTCGGTCACGTGCCGTGGGAGGGTGTTTGACGAAGCCGGGCAGCGTCTCGCGGGCGAGGGCCTCCAGCGCGCCGACGAGACCTTCGACGAGGGGCGTCAACGGACGGCCATAGGGCGTGACCACGCCCCAGAAGAAGGAGATGGGCACGTCGAGCTTGCGGATCGCGACGCCCTCGAGCGGCATGCCATAGGCGATCACCGGTTCGAGGATCGCGATGCCGAGGCCGGCGCGCGCGGCCATCAGCGCCGTGTTGGAGGTATTGGCATCGAGGACCGAGGCCGGCCTGACGCCAACCTGCTCGAGGGCGACGTCGACACGTCTGCGCCAGCGGAATGGGTTGGCCATCGTGATCAGGCGCCGCCCCTCGATCGAGGCGAGCGGAATCGTGCCGGACGCGGCAAGAGGGTCGTCGGCGCGGATAGCGGCCACGCAAGGTGCTTCGCCGATCCAGTGGATTTCGAGGGCGGGGTGATCGACCGGCAGGCTGGTCACGCCGATCTCGGCGACATGGGTCGCGACCGACTGGACGACCTGCTCGGCCAGCGCCGCACGAATATGGACCTGTTCCGGCAAGGCATCCTGGCCGAGCCGCGCCAGGGCTGCGGGCAGCATGCCGGCGGCGAAGGAGGCGATCGCCGCGATCTCGAGCGAGCGCGGCTTGTCGGCGGCGATGGCCTCCGCACGCTCGCGCAGCTGCCGAAGCCAGGTGATGACGGGCTCGACTTCCTGGTGAAAGCGCAGTCCGCGCTCGGTGGGGGTGACGCGCGGGCCGCTGCGGTGAAGCACGCTGAAACCCAGCGTCTCCTCGAGCTCCTGGATCAGCCGGGTCAGGGCTGGCTGCGAGCGGCCGAGCAGCCGCGCCGCGCCGGTGATGCTCCCGGCGGATATGACGGCGGCGAACGCTTCAAGCTGGCGCAGATCCATTGGATGGTACCATTCCCATTTTGAATGCTAACTATGTCATGATGCGCGTCAAGCATGAAAGCGTGCATGAGAATGCGATCCCCAGCTTGAGTGAGCCGTAGGCTCCGTCCGGTGGATCTTCAGAAATGGATGCCGTCGAAGACCCGTTCCTGGGCATTGCGGATATGGGCCTGCATCGCCTCGCGCGCCCTGACGCCGTCGCCGTCGCGGATGGCCTCGAAGACGGCCGCATGCTCGCGCTGAACCATGGCGAGATGCTCGGCCGATTGCAGAACGGAGAAGCTGCGGGCGAGGTCGATGACGAAATCGACCTGAGACCTCACAGCGGCCAGAGCGGCCTCGAAATAGGGGTTCTGGGTTGCCCGTGCGATCGCTGCGTGAAAATCGCTGTCCTGCTGGACGCCGATCCGGCCCGTCTTGATCGCGAGGTGGATCGCGTCGAGTTCCTTCTGGATCGCGGCGATATCGGCCTCGCTGCGATGCAGCGCGGCCGCATAGGCAACCTCGCCTTCGAGTGCGATCCGGAACTGATAGACGCGTCTGACATTCGAGATCGTGCGAATGCCTTCGTCCTTGCTCAGGGGAGCGCGGGGCGGCGGCGCAGTCAGCTGCGGTTGCACTGCCGCGATGAAGCTGCCGGCGCCTTGCCGGGAATGGATCAGGCCGTCATCGCGCAGGCGCCGCAATGCCTCGCGCACCGTCGGCCGCGAGACGCCAAACTCCTGGCTCAGTTCGTTCTCCGAGGGCAGCTTTCCATCGGCGAAGACTTCGCCGCGCCGGAGGCGCTCAAGCATGTCTGCATAGAGTACGTCGCTCAGTTTCGGGCGGTGAGACACGGGCGCCTTCTGTTCCAGGTCATCACGAACTTGGCAAGTTCACTTGTAAACAGATTTACATACTTTGCTGCACCTGCAAAGCGACCTGGCTCTACGACTATCGAATCGCGCTATTTTTGAGCGTGCAGGGGCGCATAATCACGCAAGGCGTGCGTTGACAGACAAGTTTTCAACTCGCTACTTGTAAAGGGACCGGCGACCTTCGAGGCCCGGTGCGGGGAGATCGTTTCATGACCACGACGCGTCGTGCCATCCTCCAGGCCGGGCTTGCCCTGCCGTTCATGTCGATGCCGGGGCGCGCGCAGCGTGCGAGCGGTATCCTGCGCTACGGGCTTTCCGCCTTTCCGCCCAATCTTCAGCCCTGGGTCAGCACCGGGGCGTCGGCCGGCACGGTGAAGATGCTCACGCATCGCAGCCTCGTGTCCTATGACAGCAAGGGCGAGTTGCGAGGCGAGTTGGCCGAGTCCTGGTCGCGCGACAGCGATGGCGCCTGGGTCTTCAAGCTGCGGCAGGGCTGCGTCTTTCATAATGGCGAACCGGTCACGGCCGAGGACGTGAAGTGGTCGATCGAGCAGATCGCCGGCGAGAAGTCGACCGCCTATATGCGCACCCAGTTTCAGGGGATCGAGCGCATCGAGATTCCCGACCCGAAGACCATCCGGCTTGTCACCACGCTGCCGCAGGCGACGTTGCCGAGCTGGTTCGGCAACTACAACACTTTCGTGATCTGGCGGAAATCGGCGCCGAACGAGCCGGTCGGAGCAGGCCCCTTCAAACTGGCCGGACAGGAGCGCGGGACCTCGCTCGATCTCGTCGCCTTCGACAAGTTCTACAAGCCGGGTTTTCCGAAGGTGAAGGGCATCAAGTTCGTCGTCTATGCCGACGAGAACCTGCGCTTCGCCGCGCTGCAGTCCGGCGATGTCGACATGATCGAGTATGTGCCGTGGCAGTCGATGTCCGCGGTCGAGGCCGACTCCAGGCTGAAGCTCGATTCGGTCGAGGGGCCGTTCATGGACATCCTCTTCAACGGCACCAAGCCGCCCTTCAACGATCCCCGCGTGCGCCGGGCCATCGCCCATGCCGTGAAGCGCGACGATATCGTCAAGGCCGCCTTCTTCGGGCGCGGCAAGCCGCTCGAGGGCCTGCCGATCGTCGAAGGCACGCCCTGGTATGACAAGGAACTGGCGCATGGCTGGAATTATGATCCGGCCCGGGCAAAGGCGCTGCTCGCCGAGGCCGGGTTCGCCAACGGCTTCCAGTCGACGCTGCTCGCCACCTCGCAGTTCGGCATGCACAAGGATACGGCCGAGGTRGTGCAGCAGCATCTGGCCGCCGTCGGCATCCAGTGCGAGCTGCAGCTGCCGGATTGGTCGACCCGGGTGAGCCGCGGCACGCGCGGCCAGTACGACATGGCGATCCACGGCGTCTCGTCGGACAACAACGACCCTGATGGCCTTACCGTGGTCCTCGACACTTCGTTGTCGCCGACCCATGGCCGCTCTTTCAAGGTCGATGCTCCGCGCACGATTGCGGCACTCGCCAAGGGGCGTTCCGAGTTCGATCAGGCCAAGCGGGTCGAGATCTACAAGGAGATGCAGCGCGCGGCGCTCGAGGAGGTACCCCTGGTCGGCCTCGCCTGGCGCTCGCAAGGCTATGGCATGGACAAGAGCGTGATGGGCTTCACCAACCTGCCCGGCGCGCTCACCACCTCATCGGGCGCGACGCTCGAAGAGACCTATTTCGGATGAGCGTGACCTGGTTCGCGCGCCGCCTTGCGGTTTCGCTCGGCCTCGCCTGGGTCGTTGCAACGATCGTCTTTCTCGCCCTGCACATGGTGCCGGGCGACCCCGCCGAATTGCTGCTTTCGACGGGAGGGATCTCACCCGATCCAGCGGCTGTCGCGGAGTTGCGTGAAAAGCTTGGGCTCGAGCGGCCGCTGCTTGCGCAGTATGGCGCGTTCCTCGCCGGCCTCATGCAAGGCAATCTCGGGCATTCCCTGGTCGATGATTATCCGGTGCTGAGCGAGATCGCGCTGCGCCTGCCGCGCACGCTGGAGCTCATTCTTGCCGGCACCTTGATCGGTATCGCGGTCGGCGTGCCCTCCGGCGTCTATGCGGCCCTTCATCGGGGCGGGCGCTTCGATCGCATCGCTTCTGGCGTCACAGCGCTCCTGCTGGCCGTGCCGGTTTTCGTGGTGGGCACATTGCTCGTGCTGCTGATGGCGCAGACCCTGCGGCTGATGCCGGCCGGCGGGTTCGTGCCCTTCACACAGGACCCGGTCCAGCATCTCAAACTGCTTACGCTTCCGGCCATCGCAGTCGGCAAGGGGCTGGCCGCCATCCTGTTCCGGATGACGCGCGCCTCGATGCTGGATGCACTCGCCAATGACTATGTCCGCACCGCTCGCGCAAAGGGCCTCTCGCAGGCGCGCATCCTGGTCGTCCATGTGCTGCGCAATGCGCTCAACCCGGTGCTGACCGTACTCGGCCTGCAAATGGGAACCCTGCTGGGCGGCACCGTGCTCGTCGAATACGTCTTCAACTGGCCGGGCCTGTCGACGCCGCTGCTGCGGGCCGTCGAGGCGCGCGACTATCCGATGGTGGTCGGTATCATTCTTACCATCTCGGTTCTGTTCCTGTTGATCAACCTTGTGGTCGAGATTCTTCACGCGATCGTTGATCCGAGGGTGCAGGCGGGATGAAACGGCTCTGGCTTCCCGGCGCCTTTGTCGCGCTGATTATCTTCATCGCTCTCGCCGCTCCGTTTCTCGGCCTGCCGGATCCGGTCAGGCAGGACATTGCCCGGCGGCTCGCTGCGCCGAGCGCAGGCTCCTGGCTCGGCCGTGACGAATTCGGCCGCGATGTGCTGTCGCGCTTAATCTGGGGCGCGCGCACAAGTCTGGGCGTCGCCTTCGTCGCTGCCTTGGTTGCGGGAACAGTCGGCACCGCGATCGGCCTGATCGGGGGCTGGGGCAAGGGGCTTGGCGCGTTCCTGACGGTGCGCAGCGTCGAGATCATCATGTGCTTTCCGCCGGTGCTGCTCGCCCTGCTGGTCGTCACCTTGCTCGGGCCGGGCGCGGCGACGCTGGTCCTGGTCCTGTCGGTTCTCTATCTGCCGGGCTTCGCACGCGTGGCCTATGCCGAAGTGCTCGCGGTGCGGTCGCGCGAATATGTCGAGGCGGCGCGGGCGTTCGGCGCCACGCCCCGACGTATCCTGCTCCGCACCGTGCTTCCCAATATTGCCGGCCCGCTCCTGGTGCAGCTGTCCCTGACAGTGGCGGCCGCTGTCGTCATCGAAAGCGGCCTGTCGTTTCTCGGACTTGGCGTCGTTCCGCCGGCGCCCTCCTGGGGACTGATGATCAGGGGCGCGCGCGCTACGATGGAGCAGGCGCCGCTGCTGCTGCTCTGGCCCTGCGCGGCGCTGACGCTGACCATCCTCGCCATCAACCTGCTCTGCGATGCCCTGCGCGACGCGGTCGATCCCCGAACCGCCGACCGCTGAGAGGCAGAGCCTTCCCATGACGATCCTCACCGCGAACTCCCTCGCATATCCAGGATGAAGCCAATGGCCACCAAGACTACTCCCCTCGTTCACATGGGCACGATCACCGGCGGAGAGGCACGGGAGATCCTCGAAGAGAACCCCGTCATCCTGCTGCCGATGGGCAGCCATGAGGATCAGGGCCCGCACGCACCGATGGGCGACTATCTTCTCGCCGAGAAGATCGCCGAGCTCGCGGCCATCCGCGCCTCGGAGCGCGGCGTGCGCACGCTGGTTGCTCCCGTCCTGCCCTTCGGCGGCGCCGACTGGTTCGGTCCGATGGTCGGTGGCATTGCCATTTCGCAATCGACCTTGACGGCGGTGATCGCCGAGATGGTGGATTCACTGCATCGCAATGGCCTGACGCGCATCATCGTGATCAACGGCCATGGCGGCAATGTCGGCCCGATCTCCGACGTGGCGCGCGAGCTTTACCAGCGCGAGCAGATCGTCCTGCCGAGCCTTTATCTCTGGCGCATCGCCTACGGGCTGCTGCCGGGCATTCTCGGCGCGGAGAAGGCGGCTGCGGTCGCTGGACATGGTGCCGATCCGCTGACCAGCCTCGGGCTGCACCTGTTCCCGGAGCTGATGCGCAAGGACCTGATCCCGGCTGGCCAGCCGCTGAAGCGCGATCCCGTGCTCGACCTGCAGTTCACCGGGCTTGGCACGGCGAGCTTCGAGGGCGCCGAGGTGGCGATGCCCAATGAGTATGACGAGGTCTACAATCTTGGCGTCGCCAAGGGGGATCCGAAGCTGTGCTCGGCTGAAACGGGGGCTGCGCTCTCCGAGAAGCTCACCGAGATCTGCGCCCGTTTCGTGGCCCATTTCGCCAGCAAGGTCGACGGCTGAGCCTGCCCCGCTGATATCCCTACGGCGGCGCATGGGTCTCCAGCGCCGCCGCGCCATGACAAGCCGGTGGGCGCTGGCTACGACATTGCGGCTGCCTCGCATGCGGCCATGACAAGAGGGGAAGCTTCCATGCCGACACGTCGTCTTGTTCTTCAGACCGGGCTTGCGACCATCGCCGCTCCGGCTCTCGTCAGGGCCCAGGGGCTCAGCGGCTCGATCACGCTGATGTCCTATTCCGGGATCTTCCAGGACAACTACGTGAAGGCGGTGGTCGAGCCGTTCCAGCAGGCCTTTCCCGGCGTGAAGGTGAACTATGTGCCGGGCGGCACCTCGGCCCAGATGGTCGGCAGCGTCCGAGCCCAGAAGGCTGATCCGCAGGTCGATGTGGCAATCATGGATGTCACCACCTCCAGCATCGGCAATATCGAGGGACTGTTCGAGAAGCTGACGCCCTCCGAAGTTCCGTCGCTGAACGAACTCCATCCGGAGGCCCGCGCGGCCGGAGGCGATTACGGCCCGGCCGTGACCTTCGACCATCTCGTGCTCGTCTATGACACGCAGAATCTGAAGCCGCCGATCGAGAAGCTCGCCGATCTCTGGCGGCCGGACCTCAAGGGGCAGGTCGCGCTTGCGGCGCCGCCGAACATCCAGGGGCTCGCGCTCACCGCAATGGTCGAGAAGATGGAGGGCGGCGACTACCGCAAGTCGATCGATGCGGCGATCAAGAAGCTGCGCGCTCTCGCCCCTTCGGTGAATACGTTCGAGCCCAATCCCGATGGCTATTCGCTGATCCTGAACGGAGTGGTGAAAGTCGCGACCGGCTGGAACGCCCGTGCGCAGCTCTATGGCGACCAGACCGGCGGCAAGATCGCCGCGTTGCTGCCGCCTGAAGGATCGGTCTTCCAGATCAACACCATCAACCTCACTGCCGGCTCGAAGAACAGGGCCGCCGCGGTTGCCTTCGTCAATTTTGCGCTGGCGCAAGCTGCGCAGAAGGCTTTCACCGAGCGGATGTTCTATGCGCCGACAAACGCCAAGGCAGCGATCGACGCCAAGGCGCTGGCGCGCACCGCTGCCGCCCCGGAAAGCCGGGGCCGGATGATCGGCGTCGACTGGAACGAGGTTCTGAAGATGCGCGACCAGTGGAACAATCGCTGGCGGCGCGAAGTCATCGCTGCGGCAGGTCGCTGAGCCGGGATCGCAGCCTGCCATGAGCTATCTCGAACTCGCCGGCCTGCAGAAGCGCTACCGCGATTCCGTCGCCGTCGATGACGTCGCGCTTTCGGTCGAGAAGGGCGAGGCCGTCGCTCTCCTCGGCCCCTCCGGCTGCGGCAAAACCACGACGCTGCGCATGCTTGCCGGCCTGATCGATCCCGACGCGGGCTCGATCCGCCTCGACGGTGCCGAGATCACGCGCCAGCCGGCTCATAAGCGCAACATGGGCTATGTCTTCCAGTCCTATGCGCTGTTTCCGCATCTGAGCGTTGCCCGCAATGTGGGCTTCGGTCTCGAGGAAAGGCGCGTGCCGCGCCCTGAGACGTCGCGGCGCGTCGAAGAGGCGCTCGGCATGGTGCGCCTTGCCGGCCTCGAGGGCAGGCGCCCCCGCGAATTGTCAGGCGGTCAACAGCAGCGCGTGGCGCTGGCGCGGGCGCTCGTCATTCGCCCGTCCGTGCTGCTGCTCGACGAATCCCTGTCCAATCTCGACGCCAAGCTGCGTGACGCGATGCGCCACGAGATTCGCGACATCCAGCGTTCGCTCGGCATCACCACGCTCTTCGTCACGCACGATCAGGTCGAGGCGCTGACGATGTGCGATCGGATCGCGGTGATGAAGCGCGGGCGGATCGAACAGATCGGCACGCCGGAGGATATCTACGAGCGGCCCGCGACCCGCTTCGTCGCCGACTTCGTCGGGCGCGCCAATGTGCTGCCGGCCTTGCGAAATGAGGCGGGCGCCATCAGCGTCTGGGGAGTGACCTTGCCGGCCACCGCTCCGGCCGGCGGCGAGATCGACGTCTTCGTGCGGCCGCAGCGCATCCGGCTCGCCTCAACCGGTGAACCGTCCGGCGAGGGCATGGTTCGGCTGACCGGCCGGGTTCTGCGCAGCGTCTTCGTCGGAGATCATGTCGAGGTCATCGTCGAGGGGGCAGGGGGGCAGCTCAGCGTCGAGATGCAATCCGGCACGAAGCCGCCAGCGGCCGGGACCGAGGTCGCCGTGCTCTGGCAGGCCGGAGACACGCTGCTCTTCCCGCGCGAGGCAACATGACCGCCGGCTCGCGCCTGCCTTGGCTGGTCGTCCCGGCGGCGCTCCTTCTTCTCGCCGTCTATGTCTGGCCGACCATTGGCCTGTTTCGCACCGCCTTCAACGAGGTCGGGCCGACGGGGGCGATGATCGAGGCCTGGTCGCTCAAGACGACCAGCGAAGTCCTCGCTGATTCCTTCACGATCGAGCTGACGCTCAACTCGCTCTGGCTCTCTCTGAGCGCGACACTGATCGCGCTGTGCATGGCCTATCCGGTCTCGCTGTTCCTGTTCCGGACGCAGTCGCGCTTTCGTGGCCTGCTGGCCGTGATCGCGATCATGCCGATGCTGGTCTCCGGCGTGGTGCGTGTTTTCGGCTGGCTCGCCATCCTGGGCGATCGTGGGCTCGTCAATTCCCTTGCTCAGTGGCTTGGGCTGATCTCGACGCCGATGCGCCTCGTCTTCAACTGGACGGGCGTCACCATCGGCCTCGCCGAGAGCATCATGCCCTACATGATCCTCGCGCTGCTCGCCGGTTTCGGCCGGCTTGACCGCACGCTGGAGGAGGCGGCGCGCAGCCTGGGCTGCACGCCGCTGCGCACGTTCCTGCGGGTGACCTTGCCGCTGAGCCTGCCGGCGCTCGCGCTCGCGGCGGGCCTGGGCTTCGTGCTCTCGATGTCGGCCTATATCACGCCAAAACTGCTCGGCGGCGGTCGGGTCTTCGTGCTGGCGACGGAGATCTTCGAGCAAGCGACGACGAACACCAATTGGCCGGTCGCCGCCGTACTGGCGATCTATACGCTCGTGCTGCTGCTGGCGCTGCTGGTGCTCTCCAATGTCGCGGCGCGGAGGCTGCAACGATGAATGGCGCCGGACCCGTCCTCTCGACGCTCGCAGGTATCGTCTACGCCCTGATCCTGGCGCCCATCGTTGTCGTCGTGGCACTCGCCTTCTCGGCGGACAATTTCATCCTGTTCCCTCCGTCCGGCTATTCGCTGCGCTGGTTCCAGCAACTCGCCGGCAACACACCGCTGCTGAATGCCGTCGTCCTCAGCGCTCAGATCGCCTGCGTGGTCACGGCGCTGTCGCTGCTGCTTGGCGTGCCGGCGGCGCTGGCGCTCGACAAGGGGCGGTTTCGCGGCCAGGAGGCGCTGAAGAACTTCTTTCTCGCACCGTTGCTGCTGCCCACCTTGATTGTCGGCCTCGCGCTTCTGCTGTTCTTCACCCCGCTCAGGCTGACTGCGACCTTGCCCGGGCTTGTGCTCGGCCACATGACCGTGACCCTGCCTTTCGTGATCCGGATGATGACGACGGCGTTCTCGACGCTGCCGGATGATATCGAAGCGGCTGCCGCGACGCTGGGCGCGAAGCCCTGGCGGGTGATCTGGCGCGTGACGCTGCCGCTTGCCACGCCCGGCCTGATTGCCTGCGGTGCCCTGTCCTTCCTGCTGTCCTTCGACGAGACCGTGATCTCGCTCTTCCTCTCCGGTCCGCGCGCTTCGACGCTGCCGGTCGAGATGGTGCGCTATGTCGAAGGACGCACCGATCCGCTCGTCGCGGCCCTGTCGGTGATCCTGATCGTCGCGACCCTCATCATCGTCGTTCTGGTCGAACGTCTCGTCGGCGTCGCGCGCGCCGTCGGCCAATAGGAGAGAACCATGCCCGACTACCGCATCGAACCCATGCCGCAGCAGATCTCGCCGGCCCTTGCCGAGAAGCTCAGCCGCGTCGAAACCGCCACCATCGGCCATTCCCAGCACTGGGGATTCATGGACCGCGGCATCCAGCCCTTGCTGCGCAACAAGCGTATCGCCGGCGCAGCCGTGACGCTTGCCATTCCCGGGCAGGATTCGACGCTGCTGCACCACGCGCTCGGGCTTCTGCGCCCCGGCGACATCCTCGTGGTCGATCGACTCGGCGATGACAAGCATGCCTGCTGGGGCGGCGGCGTCACCGTGGCGGCCAAGGCGGCCGGCGCGATGGGCGGCATCGTCGATGGCCCCTGCACGGATCTGACCGAGATCGAAGACAGCGATTTCCCGATGTGGTGCCGCGGCATGTCGCCGATCACGACCCGGCTCTACAATCTCGGCGGCACGCTGAACCTGCCGATCTCCTGCGGCAATGTCGCGGTAAGGGCCGGGGACATCATCCTCGCGGACGAGTCCGGCGTGCTGGTGCTGCCGGCAGGAGAGGCCGAGGCGATTGCCGACGCGGCGCTGGCCCGGCAGGAGCGTGGCGAGCGCACTCAGGCGCGCGTCAAGGCCGGCGAGAAGCTTGGCGACATCTCCGGCGCCACCAAGATGGTGCTCGAGGCGCTGAAGCAGAACGGCTGAGGACAGACACGATGAACGCCCAGCTGCGCGGCCCGCGCGTCGCCAATTTCACCTGCGAGAAGCTGTCGGCCACCGGCTCGCGCGGCATGGTCGTCACCAATCATCCGCTCGCCTCGGCCGCGGGATCGCACATGCTGCTCGCGGGCGGCAATGCCATCGATGCGGCCATCGCCTCGCTGTTCGCGCTCACCGTCGTCGAACCGATGATGGTCGGCGTGCTCGGCGGCGGCGTTGCCCATATCCGGCTGGCTGACGGTCGTCATCTCGTGCTTGACGGTTTGTCGACCGCGCCGGGCAAGGCCAGTGCCGACATGTATGAGGCGCTGTCGCACGAGGTCGGCAAGGCGCGAGATACGCGTGACCGCGAGAACCTCGTCGGCCCCAAGGCCGTCGCGGTTCCCGGTGCGCTCGTCGGCTGGTGCGAGGCATTGGCGCGCTTCGGCACGCTGCCGCTCGCCGATGTGCTCCAACCTGCGATCCGGCTGGCCGAACGCGGGTTCGTGGTCAGCCCCTATCTCTCCGATTGCATCGCGGATTGCGCGCCGGATCTCGCACGCGATCCGGGCCTTGCAAAACTGTTCCTGCCCGGCGGAAAGGCGCTGCCGGCGGGGGAGCGGCTGGTTCAGGGCGATTATGCCGCGAGCCTGCGGCTGATCGCCGAAACCGGCCCCTCGGCGCTCTATGATGGCCCGCTCGGCGCGGCGCTAACCTCCTTCATGGCGGCCAATGGCGGGCTGATCGACCAGGCCGACCTCGCCGCCTTCAAGGTAATCGAGCGCGAGCCGGTTCGGGGTCGCTATCGCGGCTTCGAGATCCTCGGTCCGCCGCCGCCATCCTCGTCCGGCGTCCATATCGTGCAGATGCTGAACATCCTCGAGGGCTACGATATCGGTGCGCTCGGCTTCGGCTCGAGCGATGCCGTGCATCTCGTTGCCGAGGCCCTGAAGATCGCCTTCGCCGACCGGGCGGTGGCGACTGCGGACCCGGCCTTCGTCAAGGTGCCGATCGAGCGTCTGACGGCCAAGTCCTACGCCGATGAGCGCCGCGCCGATATCGACATGGCCCATACCAAGGCCTGGGCGGCCGGTCTCAGCGCCGGGGAATCCGCGAACACCACTCATGTCACCGTAGCGGATGCGGCTGGCAATGTGGTTGCGACCACCCAGACGATCAACGGCCTGTTCGGCGCCTGCACCCAGATCCCCGGCACCGGGATGCTGACCAACAACTATATGTATAATTTCGATCCACATCCCGGCCGCGCGCTCTCGATCGCGCCAGGCAAGCGGGTCTTCACTTCGATGGCGCCGATGATGGTCCTGCGCGATGGCAAGCTTGCCTTCGCGCTCGGCCTGCCCGGCGGCCTGCGCATCTTCCCCTCGGCACTGCAGGCGATCGTCAACCTGATCGACCACGGCATGAGCCTGCAGGAGGCCGTCGAGGCGCCGCGTGTCTGGACGGAGGGTGGAGCCCTCGAACTCGAGAGCGCGATCCCGGATTCGGTCGCCAGCGAACTGACTGCGCGCGGCCATCAGATCGCACGCGTGCAGCGTGTCGCCGGCGGCATGAATGCCATCGGCTTCAATTCCGACGGAACGCTCACCGGCGCCGCCTGCTGGCGCGCCGATGGCACGCCCGTCGCGATCTCCGGCGGGCTGGCGCGCGCCGGCGTCCGCTTCACCATTGCCTGATTTCGTTCAAGCCAATCGGACCATCATCATGTCAGAAACCATCGTCGTCCTCGATCCCATGGCGCCTGAACGCGCCGACAAGCTCAGGGCGCTCCTGCCGCCGGGTTTCGTCCTCACGCATGGCACGGCGCGCGGCGACGACCACATGAAGGAAATCATCGCGGAGGCCGAATACGCGATCGCGGGACAGGTCGGCGTCAATGCCGAGGTGCTGAAGGCGGCGAAGAAGCTCAAGCTGCTCCACAAATGGGGCGTCGGGGTCGATAATCTCGACACCCAGACCGCCAAGCAGCTTGGCATCAAGGTTGCCCGCACCACGGGCAGCAATGCCGTGCCGGTCGCCGAGTTCACGCTCGGGCTGATGCTTTCGGCCCTGCGTCATATTTCCTTCGGCCATGCCGAGTTGAAGAAGGGGGACTGGCGTGGCGGGCGCTTGCCGGGCGACACCTTCACCCTGTCCGGCAAGACGGTTGGCATCGTCGGCTTTGGCGCCATCGGCCAGAATGTCGCGAAGCTGCTGAAGGGCTTTGGCTGTACGATCCTGTATTCGAAGCGCCAGCCGCTCTCCGCCGCAGAGGAAGTCGAGCTTGGCGCGAAGCACGCTTCGCTGGCAGAACTGCTGGCGAAGTCCGACGTCGTCTCGCTGCATTGCCCCCTGACGCCGGAGACGGCGAACATGATCGACAAGTCTGCCTTCGCTGCGATGAAGAAGACGGCGGTGCTTATCAACGTGGCGCGCGGCGGCGTCGTCGCCGAGAACGACCTGATCGAGGCCTTGCGCGCGAAGGAGATTGCCGGCGCCGCGATGGACGTCTTCGAGATCGAGCCGCTGCCGGCTGACAGCCCCCTGCTCGGGCTCGACAATCTGGTGGTGACGCCGCATCTGGCGGCGATCGCATCCGACAATTTCGCCCCGACGGTGAAGCGGATGTTCGACAACATCGCCCGTGTCTCGCGCGGCGAGCCCGTGCCCGAGCGCGACAGCGTCGTCTGAGCCCGCGCGGGGCTGGAACAGGGAAGGCGGACATGACGAAACGCCTCGGCATCGGCTTGATCGCCCATGACCGCAAGAAGCCCGATCTTGCGGCCTGGGTGACGCGAAACATCCAGGTTCTGAGCGCGCATCGGCTTGTGGCCACGGCGACGACGGGTTCTGTGCTGAAGCAGAGCCACCCCGATGTCAGTGTCGAGACAGTGAAGAGTGGCCCGCTCGGCGGCGATCAGCAGATCGGAGCGATGATCGCCGAGGGGAAGATCGACGTGCTGATCTTCTTCCCCGATCCGCTTGCCGCCATGCCCCATGACGTGGACGTCAAGGCGCTGCTTCGCCTCGTTCTGGTCTACGATATCCCGGCCGCGTTCAGCCCAAGCACGGCCGACGCATTGATCATGTCGGACGTGTTCTCTCCCGCACGGCGGCGGTAGTCGGCTTCGGGTTCGCCCATCTCGCGATGGTCAGCGCCTTCGACACGCGCTCCATGTAGAGAAACAGCACCGGCGTGATGAAGAGCGTCAGCACCTGCGAGATCAGCAGTCCGCCGACCACCGCGATGCCGAGAGGTTGACGCAGCTCGGCGCTGGCGCCGGCGCCGAGTGCGATCGGCAAGGTGCCCATCAGCGCCGCCAGCGTCGTCATCAGGATCGGGCGGAAGCGCATCAGACAGGCGCGGTGGATCGCATCCTGAGAGGGCACGCCCTCGCGTTGCAGCACGAGCGCGACATCGATCATCATGATCGCGTTCTTCTTGACGATGCCGATCAGCATCAGCATGCCGATGATCGCGATCACCGACAGGTCGAGGCCGAAGAGACGCAGCGCGGCCAGGGCGCCGATGGCCGCCGATGGCAGGCCGGTCAGGATCGTCAGCGGATGGATGAAGCTCTCATAGAGGATGCCGAGCACGATATAGATCGTCAGGATCGCGCCGGCGATCAGCAGGCCCTGGTTGGCGAGCGAATCCTGGAAGGTCTTGGCGGTGCCGGCAAGCGTCGTCGAGAGCGTCGTCGGTAACCCAAGCTCCGTCTTGATGGTGTTGATCCTGGTCACGCTGTCGCCGAGCGCGACGCCCGCAGGGAGGTTGTAGGAAATGGTCACCGCCGGAAGCTGGCCGAGCTGGTTCACCGTCAGCTGCCCCGCCGTGCGCTCGACGCGGGTGAAGGAGCCGAGCGGGACAAGCAGGCCATTGCTGGCGCGCACGCGGATCGCGTCGAGCTTGTCGGCCGTCCAGCCAAGAGCGGGGTCGAACTCGACAACCACCTCATAGCTGTCTCCGGTGGTGAAGATGGTCGAGACCTGACGAACGCCAAAGCCGGAATACAGCGTCGAGCGCAGGGTGTCGGCGCCGATCTGCAGTGAGTTTGCCTTGTCGCGGTCGATGACCAGGGTCGCTTGCAGGGCGTTGTTCTGGAGATCGGTGGTGACGTCGGTGAAGGTCGCGCGATCCTGGCTCATCGCATCGGCGAGCTTCAGCGCCCAATCGTTCATCTGCGTCTGGTCGAGGCCTTGCACCACGAGCTGATATTGGCTCTTGGAGGCGCGCGCGCCGATATTGAGGTTCTGAACCGGTGTCATGAAGGCGTTGATGCCGGCGACCTGTGCGAGCGGCCTGCGCAGGTCGGAGAGCACGGTCTGCAGCGCAGGACGTTCGGTTCTCGGCTTCAACTCGACGAAGAGGCGCCCGGCATTGAGCGCGCCGCTGCCGCCACCGCCGCCTCCGCCTCCGACTGAGGACGCGACATGGCTGACATAGGGCGAGTTGCGGAAGACGTCGGCAACCTCCTTCTGCAGCCTTTGCATCGCGGGGAATGAGATATCCTGCCTCGCTTCCGTCGCGACCTGGAGCTGACCTATATCCTCTTGCGGGAAGAAACCTTTGGGCGCGGTCTGGAAGAGCCAGACCGTGCCGATCACTGTTGCGAAGAAGGCAGCAAGCATCAGCGGCTGCACACGCAGACAGAGAGTCAGCGCGCGGTCATAGCCGCGGAGCACGCTCTCAAAGCCGCGTTCGAGCACATGGCCAAGGCCGTGCTCGGGAGCGTGCTGGTCGGCGTTGGTCAACAGCCGCGAGCAGAGCATCGGCGTCAGTGTCAGGGACACGAAGGCCGAGGCGAGGATCGCGACGGTGACGACCACCGCGAACTCGTTGAAGATCCGGCCAATGACACCACCCATCAACAGCACGGGGATGAAGACCGCGACAAGCGAGAGCGAGATCGAGATGATGGTGAAGCCGATTTCGCGCGAGCCCTTGAGAGCTGCGTCAAAGGCTGAGAGCCCATCCTCTTCCATGTGCCGCACGATGTTCTCGAGCATGACGATGGCGTCGTCGACGACGAGGCCGACCGAGAGCGTCAGGCCAAGCAGCGAGATGTTGTCGATGGAGAAGCCGAGCACATACATCGCCGCGAGCGTTGATATGATCGAGATCGGCACGGCAACTGCCGGGATCAGGGTCGCGGTGAGCCTTCTCAGGAAGACGAAGATCACCATGATGACCAGAACGATGGTCAGCCCCAGCGTGAACTGAACATCCTCGACCGCGGCGCGGATCGAGGTCGAGCGGTCATTGAGCTGCGCCAGTTGCGCTGCCGCCGGCAACTGCTCGCGGAACGCCGGCAGCATGGCCTTGACCCTGTCGACGACGTCGACGGTGTTGGCATCGGGCTGGCGCTGCACTGCGAGCACGACGGCCGGCATGCCGTCATAGGTGCTGGCTGTCTGCGTATTCTCGACCGAGTCGATCACCTTCGCGACATCGCCGAGGCGCACGGGCTTGCCGTTGCGCGTGGCGATGATGACATCGGCGAACTGGGCTGCATTTGCGAGCTGTGTGCTGGCCTGGATCGTCAGCTGCTGCCGGTCGTTCTGCACCGTGCCGACCGGAGAATTGTCGTTGGCGGAGGTGATCGCATTCTGCAAGGTGTCGACGCCGATGCCGCGAGCCGCCAGCGCGGTCGGGTCGATGCGGATGCGCACCGCATATTTCTGGCTGCCGAAGATCAGGACCTGCGCAACGCCGTCGACAGTCGACAGGGCAGGCGAGATCACCTGCTGTGCGAAAGCATCGAGTTGCGAGAGCGGGATGATATCGCTCTTCAGCGCGAGCAGGATGATCGGCGCGTCGGCCGGGTTCACCTTGCGATAGCTCGGCGGCGCGGTCATCTCGATCGGCAGCTGCTTCTGGGCGCGCGCAATCGCGGCCTGCACATCGGCGGCGGCGGCATCGATGTTGCGATTGAGTACGAACTGGATGGCAATCGAGGTTGCGCCCTGGGAATTTGTCGTCGCAATGCTGTCGATGCCGGCGATCGTGGCGAACTGTTTGATCAAGGGCGTCGCGACCGAGGTCGCCATGGTGTCGGGAGAGGCGCCGGGCAGTTGCGCCGAGACGTTCACCACCGGGAATTCGGCGCGGGGCAGGGCCGCGACCGGCAGGAAGCGATAGGCGAAGAGCCCTGCGAGGACCAGCGAGACCGACATCAGGATGGTCGCCACGGGGTGGCGGATGCAGAAGCCAGAGATGCTCATGACCGACCTCCGTCGGCGATGGTCTCCTTGCCTGCCGCGGGCTTGGTATCCGCTCCGGGGGGAGCGCGCTCGCGGACGCGGGTTCCGGGCTTGAGCCGCATCTGGCCGTCGACGACCACGCGCTCGCCTGCCGCAACACCGTCCGTGATCACCGTCCTGTCGCCATCGACGAGGGCGATGCTGACCTGCCTCAGGTCGGTCGTGTCGTCCGGCTTGATGACATAGACATAGGAGCCCTTCTGCCCCACCTGCACGGCGACCGTCGGAATGATCGTGGCATTGTCGAGCCTGTCGGCCTCGACTGCGACATCGACATACTGGCCTGGCCAGAGCGAGAGGTCGGCATTGGCGAAAGCAGCCTTGGCCGCGATGGTGCCGGAAGCGATGTCCACACTGGAATCGACGAAGGTGAGGGTTCCTTCTGCCGGCGGGCGCGGCGAGTCGGCGGGTTTCGCGGTGACCTTGAGAACCTTGCCGGCCGTGAGCGCCGCTTGCAGCATGGGTACCTCGCGTTCGGGCAAGGTGAAGGCGACGCGGATCGGCTTGACCTGCGTGATCGTGACGAGGCCCGGGCCCGCGCTGTTGGCGCTGACGAGATTGCCCGGCGTGACCAGCACGGCGCCCGCTCGTCCATCGATCGGTGAGGTGATCTTGCTATAGCTCAGCTTGAGCATGTCTGACTCAAGCGCTGCCTTGTCCGCCAGGATCGTCGCGGCTGCCGTCTTCTCATCGGCAATACCCTGGTCCACGGATTGCTGCGTGCCGGCGTTCTTCGCCAGCAATTGCTGGAAGCGGGCAAGGTCGGCCTGGGCACGGTCATGGGTCGCCTGGTCGCGGGCGAGAGCAGCCTGATCCCTGGCAATCTGAGTGCGCAGATCGCGGTCGTCGAGTGTGAAGAGCAGGTCGCCGGCCCTAACGAATTGCCCGTCCTTGACGTGCTGCTCCATGATCTGGCTGTCGAGCCGCGATTTGACGGTGACGATCGCAGGGGATTCGACGAAGCCGATAGCCCGCTTATGTACGGGGACGTCGTCCGTTGTCGCCTTGGCGGTCACGACCGAAACGGGTGCTTCGCTGCGCGTCGTGGTGGCGCGGGAGCCGCCGTCCTTGCCCTGGTTTGCGCTTGGGAGCTTCAGCCACAGGCCGGCGCCGACGGCGCCCACGGCGAGAATGGCGATCACCCAGAGTGATTTTGAGCCTTTCATCGAGCCTACTCCGCGCAACTCAAAGGGCGCTGCCAGCAGGCACGCGACGCGCGGCTGGCTTCGTCTCGGCGCGCTCCGGGGCTCCGTGCCTCAGCCTGTCCCGGACAGATGCGAGTGTCGCGAGGGTCGTCGAGAGAGAAGGTTCGTCGATACTGTCGAGTACCTCGCCGGCGATCTCTGCGCGCAGCGCATCGAGATCGTCAACGAGCTTTCGACCCGCAGAGGTCAGGTGCAGGAGCCGTGCGCGTCGGTCCTGGGGATCAAGGCGGCGCTCGACGAGTTCCTGGCCTTCCAGCCGGTCAAGCAGGCGCGTCAACGAGATCGGTTGCAGCTCGAGCATCTCGGCGAGCGTGGCCTGATTGAGACCTTCCGCGCGGCGCAGACGAGCCAGCACGCTCCATTGCGCGCGGGTCGTGCCATTTTCCCGTGCGCGCTGGTCGACATAGCTGCGCAGTTGTCGGGAGGTCTCGAGAAGCTGGAAAACGAGTTCGCGCTTGAGTGGGCGCCGCATGCTCAGGCCTCCATATCATAAGCTAGCTCATGGTATGGAGGCGATTGCGGCATTTCGGCGTTGCGGTGGTGGAGATTTGAAGTCGAAGCCGATGTCAGGATGCAGGGTGAGGAGGCTGCGGCACCCGGGCCGGCTTCGACTGCCCGACATGACACGCCAGTTCCGAGAAGGAGAGCGGGGAGTCCCCGGTATTCCTCAAGGCGGCGCTCAGAAAGCGCACGGGGAATGTGACGGCGTCGGCATTGCTCTCCCGGAGTTGGCCCATGCGTCTGTGGTCGGAGCGGAGGCTCGTTTCCGCACGGTCCAGCGCCCACTCGACCTCGGCTTCCTCGACAAGTCCCTTGCGAACCAGCAGGCGCGTGAGTTCGGCTACGGCGACAAGCAGGCCTTCTAGCTGCAGGTTGGCTGTATTCATCGCGAACTCCCATCTGGACCGTGGGCTGCGAGGCCGGCGGCGGCCGCCACCTCAAGTCTGGTCAAAACCCGCCTATGCCTGGTGGCAAGGCTCGGACAGCGCAGACGATCCTACGCTCAACTCTGGCCGGGGCGAAGCAGCAAGCAGGATGCAGCGCGAGCCTTCGTAACGAAGGGCGCCTTTCACACCAAAGAGCAGACAAGAATTCAGCTCGAGGCTTCGATGCCTGCGATGGTGATCAGCCCAGCCAAGGCTAGCCCTGACCAGACAAACTCAGCGAAAAATCCGTGGGTGGGAATACTCCCGGTGAGGACCGAAACGATGCCTCCGCAAAGGACGACTGCCGAGGCGAACACCACGCCATTCATGACCGCAACCTCCCGCATTTCGCCGCAAACGCCGCAGCGACGCAAAGGTTCCGCCTGCTGTCGGAATTTTTCTCGCGGCGGCCGGAGAAGAACCCGGGCGGAGCGTCAGAGGAAGGAAGGGCAAGTTCACGTTCGTTCGGCATGACGGATTCTTGTGCGGTGATCGTGCGGCAGATTTGGGTTTTTGGKCTGCATTCCCCAACGGCAAACGGCAATGGAGAATTGGTTGCTCGTATCTAGAGGCTGTTCGTAAAGAATCTTCCAAATCGATCGTTCGTTTAAACAGACAATTCTATTGACCGGGGCCGGTCCAAGCTCGATGCTTTCTGCACGATATCAGGCGGTCTTCGTAAGCGGCGAAGGCTCGCTCGGCCAGTCGTGAGAGCGTTATCGCGGACGTTCCCTGCCCGAACGTTCGCAATTCTGCGGCGAACCTGCCTCAGTGCTTTGGTGTCATACTTCTCAATACTGCCTCACGGACATCCGGATCATGCCGACGACTGCCAATGACCGCGCCGCTGACCATGCGATCGATCCACTCTTTCTCGAACGCTGGTCGCCTCGTGCATTCAGTGACGATGAGATCAGCGAAGCCGAGTTGCTCTCTCTGTTCGAAGCCGCGCGCTGGGCGCCATCCTCGTACAATTCCCAGCCCTGGCGTTTCATCTATGCCCGGCGTGCCTCCGCCCATTGGCATCGGCTGCTAGGCCTGCTGAATGCGTTCAATGCGTCATGGGCCAAGGACTCGGCGGCACTCGTCGTGATCGTCTCGAAGTCGACGCTTGCCGTTCCGGGCAAGGTCGAGGAAATCGCCTCCCACACTCATTCCTTCGATGCCGGTGCGGCCTGGGCCCATCTCGCATTGCAGGCGACCCGCTCGGGTTGGCAGGCGCATGGCATGGCGGGGCTCGATCTTGAGCGGGCTGCGGTGGAGTTGAATGTTCCCGGCGGCTATCGGGTCGAGGCGGCCGTCGCCATCGGCAAGGTGGGCGACAAGGCGCAATTGCCCGAGGCACTGCAGGCCCGCGAGGTTCCGAGCCAGCGCAATCCGCTTTCGGCCAGTGTCTTCGAAGGCGCCTTCCCGGCTGGCTGAGGGGACGAGATGAGCGGTCTTCATTCGCCTGGCCGCCTTCGCGTCGGGGTCCATGCCAACAACCTGCATCTGCGCCTTGCGCGGCTGCTCGCGGAGAGGGAGGGCGATCAGCGCTGGGCGTTCGTCGACTATGCCGATGGCCGCGCGACCGGAGAACTGCTCGCCGGCGGCGAGATCGAACTCGGCGGCACCGGCTCGACGCCCCCGCTGACCGCGCAGGATCTGGGGCTCGAGGTGGTCTATCTCGCGGCCTCTCAACCGCGCCCGGCCAATGGTGCCATCCTGAGGCGGAAGGACGAGGCTGAGGTCGCATTGGCAGGCCTCAAAGGCTGCCGGATCGCCCTCGTCGAGGGCTCGTTCCATACCTATCTGCTGGCGCATCTCGCCGAACGGGCTGGCCTGGGCCTTGCGGATTTCAACCGCATCGATCTTTCGCCAGTGGCTTCGGCAAGGGCTCTGCGGCAGGGCGAGGTCGCGGCCTGGATCGCGATGGATCCTCACCTGCCTGTGGAGCTGGATCGAGGCGGGCTTGTCGCCATGGCGGATACGCGAGGCGTCATCCCAAATCGCTCTCTGTTCTGGACGCATCGTCCGGTCCTCGATCGGCGGCCGAACCAGATCGCCGCCTTCCACAAGCACATCGCGCGCATCGCGAGCTTCGTTGAGGACCATGCAGAAGCGGCTGCTCGCCAGCTCTCGGCATCGGGGGATGTCGATGAAGCGCAATGGCTCGCCGTTCTGCGCTCGCGCGATTGGCGCATCTCTGCGATCGACGCCGCCGTTCTGGCCGAACAGGAGCAGGAGGCCGCCTGCCTCGTCCGCCATGGCATTCTTCGGCGAGCGCTCGGCCTCTCCCGGTTCGAAGACGCCGCCGCTTCGGCTTAAGCATCACTGCAAATCATGAGACAAAGCCTATGAATGTGCTCTGGTATCTGACCGCCCCTGACGGCCGCTATCCCTGGAAGAAGGACGGCGCCCGCAAGATGGATCATGCCTATCTGCAGCAATTGGCGCGGGCCTATGATCATCTCGGCTTCACTGGCGCGCTGCTGGCGACCGGTGCGCATGACGTCTGGGTTCTCGGCGCATCGTTGCTGCCCTTCACCGAGCGAATGCGCTTCCTGACGGCGATCCACCCCGGGCTGATCCCGCCGGTGCTGCTGGCCAAGATGGCCGCGACCTTCCAGGAATTCTCCAAGGGGCGGTTGCTGCTCAACATCGTCTCGGGCGACGCCAAGATGCTCGGCGCCTATGGCATGCTGCTGCCCCATGACGAGCGCTACGTGATGGCCGACGAATATCTCACTGTGTTCCGGCGCATCCTCGCCGGCGAAACGGTGACCTTCAAGGGACGCCATGTCGAGACGATCGAGGCCAAGCTCGCTCTCTCGGGTGCTGATCCGATCGTGCAGCCCGATCTCTGGTTCGGGGGCTCTTCCGAGGCTGCGATCGAGGTCGCTGCCAAGCATGTCGATACCTATCTGTCCTGGGGCGAAACCCCGGACGAGATGGCTGCAAAGGTCGGGCATGTGCGGGCGCGCGCCGCGGCCCATGGCCGCGAGTTGAACTATGGCATCCGGCTCTATGTGGTCGTCCGCGAGACCGACGAGGAGGCCTGGGCGGCGGCTCAGGATCTCCATGATCAGATGGACGACGCCGCCATCGCGGCCAATGCCCGTTTCGTGGCCGGCACGGATTCAGTCGGGCAACAGAAGATGACGGCACTGCATGGCGGGTTGAAGCCCAAATTCGCGCGTGACCTCGAGATTGCGCCAGGACTTTGGGCTGGGTTGGGGCTCGTGCGTCCCGGGCCCGGCACTGCAATCGTCGGCTCGCCCGAGACCGTGATCCGGACGTTGCGCGCCTATCAGGCGGCGGGCATCGAGACCTTCATTCTGTCCGGCATGCCGCTGCTCGAGGAAGCCTACCGCTTCGCCGAACTGGTCTTGCCGCATCTCGACGTGGCAAGAACTCCCCGGGCGGGCTCGGCCTTCACCTGGTCCAACCTGTTCGACCGCGACCTCTCAGCGAAAGCCGCAGGCTAAGTCATGATCCTCGACGAACGCACCTATGCCATCAAGCCCGCCCATGTGCGCGATTATCTCGACCTCTATGTCCGCGAAGGCATGGAACTGCAGGTCTCGCATCTCGGCCATCTGATCGGCTGGTTCACCACCGATACCGGCGTGGTCAACGAGGTCGTGCATATGTGGCGCTTCGAGGATGCCGGCGACCGCGAACGTCGGCGTGCCGCAATGGAAGCCGACCCTGCCTGGCAGGCCTTTCGCGCCAAGGCTGCGCCCTATGTTCTCGAGATGCGAAGCCGTATCCTGCGGCCGACCGCCTTTTCGCCCCTGCGCTAAGCTCCTGGCGAACGCGTGATGACAACCTTGGCTGATGTGAGGGCGGAAACGCCCGGGCTTTTGCGTCGCCCTGCCGCGCGCGCGCTGTCGCGCCTCGTCTCGGTCCTCGAGATTGCGGGCGCGGCGTTGCTCGCGATCCTGTTCAGCGTGGTCATTGCGGATGTCATTCGTCGGTATGTCTTCGGCGGCGGCTTCGTCTGGTCGGACGAGTTGGCGATCTGGCTTCATGCCGCGCTGATCGCCATCGGAGCGCCGCTTGCCGCGACCAGCGCGCTTGCCATGCGGCTCGATGTCATCGTCAGGCTGTTGCCGGCCTCGGGACAGCGAGGGGCGGCGATCCTGGCCGATGGTTTTGCCGTGCATGGCTCACTCGTGCTCGCGCTTGGCGGCGCCGGGGTCGCGGCGCAGGTCGGCGGCGTCTCGACCGTGCTGGGCTTGCCGGAGTCGCTGCGCTTCGGCGTCTTCGCGATCGGGGGCGGACTGACGCTGCTGGTCGTTCTGGCTCGCGCTGCTTTGGACCGCTCCTGGCTCTCGGCAGCGCTTTCGCTTGCGGTCGGGACCGGCTCCTACCTGCTGGCGCAGCAGGTCACCGGGCTCTTCGTCGAGCCACCGAGCCTCATCGCCGCCGGATTTGCCGGGCTTGGCCTGATCCTGGGCGCGCCTCTGCCATTCGCGCTGCTGGCCGGCGTCTCGCTGACAGGGGCCTTTGGCGGGCTGCTTCCCGAGCCAGCGATCGTGCAGAACACGGTCTCCGGGATCAGCAAGTTCCTGCTGCTCGCGGTGCCCTTTTTCCTGTTAGCGGGCGAGTTGCTGACCGAAGGCGGCCTTGCGGAACGGCTCGTGCGCTTTGCCGGCGCGCTCGTCGGGCACCTGCGGGCGGGCCTCGCCCAGACGGCGCTCGTCGCGAGCGTCCTGTTCTCAGGGGCGTCGGGTTCTTCGGTGGCGAATGCCGCCTTCGGGGCCAAGGTGATGGCGCCGACGCTGATCGCCCGTGGTTATCCGCCGGCGCAGGCTGGCGCGATCGTCGCCGGCGTCTCGATGCTGGACAATATCATCCCGCCCTCGATCGCGTTCCTGCTGCTGGCGACTGCGACAAACCTTTCGGTCGGCTCGCTTCTGGTTGGCGGTTTTATCGCTGGTGGGGTGTTGGCGCTGGCTCTCGCCATCGGCATTCATCTCAGCGTGCGCAATGTCGTCGACGCTGCGCCGAAGGCGACCGGTGTCGAGCGCGTGCGAAGCTTTGTCGGGGCGCTGCCCGCGATCGGACTCGGGATCGTCGTGGTGGTCGGCATCCGCTTCGGCGTGGTGACCGTGACGGAAGCGTCTGCGCTCGCGGTGGCCTATTCGTTGGTGACCTGCCTCGCGCTACGGAGCTTGAATGGTCGCACCGTCTTCGCCGCCTTGCGGAAATCGGCGACGGAGGCAGCGGCCGTCGGCCTGCTCATCGGAGCCTCCGCGCCGTTTGCCTTCATGCTCGCGGTCGACCGGGTCTCGGACCAGATGGCAGCCCTGGTGACCGCTCTCGGCGCCGGTCCCTATGCGGTGATCCTGCTCGCCAATCTCGTGCTGCTGGCGGCGGGGCTCTTCCTCGATATCGGCGCTGCGATCCTGCTGCTCGGTCCGCTGCTGTTGCCGGTCGCCGTCGCGGCCGGACTGGACCCGATCCAGTTCGGCGTCATCCTCGTCGTCAACCTGATGATCCACGGGCTGACGCCGCCGCTCGGCATCCTCGTCTATGTCGTCAGCGGCATCTTGCGCATTCCCGCGGGCTCGGTCTTCCGCGCTGTGCTGCCCTTGCTCGGCTCGCTGCTGGTGGCGCTCGCCGTTCTCTCGCTCGGTGCAGCCGTCTGGCCGTCGCTCCCGCTTTCCATCAAGGAGTTCTTCTGATGTCGTTGACCCGCCGCCAAGTCGCCGCAGGCCTGCTTGCCGCGCCCGCGCTCCTCTCGGCTCGTGCGGTCCATGCCGCTGGCCGGCCGGTGACCGTCGCCTCGCTCTTCGGCGAGGACAAGCCAGAGACGAAGATCTGGCGCAGGATCGCGGAGACGCTGAACAGGACCGCGCCCGGCCGCTTCGATCTGCGCATCGTCGGCAACGCGGCACTCGGCGGCGAGAAGGAGGTCGCGGAAGGGATCAGGCTCGGTTCGGTCCAGGCCTCGCTTTCGACGATCTCGGCGCTCTCCTCCTGGGTGCCGGACGGCCAGATCCTCGATCTGCCCTTCCTGTTCCGCGATCGTGGCCATCTCAAGCGCGTGCTTGATGGTGCGCTTGGCGCCGAACTCAAGGCGAAATACGAGGCGCAGGGTTTTGTCGTGCTCGGCTTCATCAATTACGGCGCGCGCCACCTGTTGGCGAAGGAGCCGTTGACGACGCCTGAATCGGTCAAGGGCAAGCGCATCCGCGTAATCCAGAGCCCGCTTCATACCGAGCTCTGGTCGGGACTCGGCGCCTATCCGACGCCGATTCCGATCCCCGAAACCTATAACGCGCTGAAAACCGGCGTCGTCGATGCCATGGACCTCACCAAATCGGCCTATGTCGGCTTCAAGCTGCACGAGGTCGTGCCCTATCTGATCGAGACCGGGCATATCTGGGCGAGCGGCGTCGTCTATGTCTCGGCGTCCTTCTGGAAGGGGCTTACGGCGGAGGATCGCAAGGCGCTGTCCGAGGCGGCAGCCGAAGGCACGTCCTATTTCGATGACCTCATCCTTGCCGACGAGGAGGCATCGATGGCCAAGGCGCAATCCGAGGGGGGCAAGCTCGTCCAACCGGAGGATCGTCCAGGCTGGGAGGCCGGTGCCCGCAAGGTCTGGATCTCATTCGCCCCGAAGCTCGGCGGCATCGAGAAGATCGAAGCGATCRCCAAGGTGGAGTGATCGCGCCCGCCTCGCTTTCTCAGGGATACTGGCGGGCCGTGCTGCTGAGGCTGCGTGAGGGATAGCGCAGCGAAACATCGAACGGATTGAGGCTCGCGCCGAGCGTCGCGGCCTCCCGCTGGAGAATCCGCGCGACATTCGGGCCCCGCTCGTCGCTGAGGCGCTCCGCCAGAGTGCCGATGCTGAGCGCCGCGACGGCGCGGCCTTCTGCATCGAAGACCGGCACGCCGAGGCCGGCCATGCCCGGGATCAGCCCGGTATTGAGGCTGACCCAGCCCAGCTCGCGTGCCTCGGCCAGCGCGATGCGCAGGCCGGCCTCGTCCAGAAAGCCGCGATCGAGCAGACGCGGGATATTGAAGCGGATCACGGCCTCGCGTTCGTCCTCGGGAAGATGCGCGAGAATGGCGAGGCTGCCCTGTCCAATGCCGAGCGGCACCTTGCCGCCGATATCGCCCGTGAAGGACCGGATCGGGAAGGGGCCTTCGACCCGATCGAGGCAGACAGCATCGTAGCCGTTGCGGACCAGCAGGAAGATGGTGTCGTGCAGCGTCGCCGAGAGGCGCAGCAGTACCGGCCGTGCAAGATCGCGCAATCCGCTGGCCTGGCCGGCGCGGGCCGCCAGCACGAAGAAGTCCAGGGCCAGCCGGTAACGCTTCCCACCGGTGACCTGCTCGGCGAAACCTTCCGCGATCAGGTCCTGCAAGGCGCGATGCGCCGTCGGCTGGCTGCAGCCTGCCGCCTCGGAGAGGTCCTTCAGGCGTATACCGGCCGGATCCGCTGCCGCGAGGATGCGCAGGAGACCGAGCGCGCGACGCAGGCTCGATGTCGCTTCGGCTGAATCGTTCATTCGGTTGTCCGAATTTGCATTTCGATGTCCTTTAGAAAATTCCATATGTCGAAATTAAGTCAAATGAAATTCTCTTCTATGAAATTATAAATTGACGAATTCGTGCCCCTGCCGCCTCCTTGCGCCGTTGCAGATCGGCGCCCCGTTCGATGCTCCCGGGGTGTCTACCAGGCGAGGTGGAGATGGGCTTCCTGACGCTGGCGTCGCTGAGCAAGGTCTATGGCGATCACGCCGCGGTGCGCGATGTCGACCTCAGCGTCGCCAAGGGCGAGTTCGTTTCGCTGCTCGGTCCGTCCGGCTGCGGCAAGACCACGACGCTTCAGATGATCGCCGGCCTCGTCGAACCGACAGGCGGAAAGATCGCTCTCGACGGGCGCGACATCACCCGTGAGAAGCCGAACACGCGCGGTCTCGGCATCGTCTTCCAGAGCTATGCACTGTTTCCGCACATGACCGTGGCGCAGAACGTCGCCTTCGGCCTGGAGATGCGCAAGGTCGCCCGCGCCGAGCGCGACGAGCGCGTCAAGACGATGCTCGGGCTGGTGCATCTGGCCCAGCTTGCCGACCGATATCCGCGCCAGCTTTCGGGCGGCCAGCGCCAGCGCGTCGCGATCGCGCGTGCACTGGTGATCGTGCCCCCGGTGCTGCTGCTCGACGAGCCGCTTTCCAATCTCGACGCCAAGCTGCGCGAGGAAATGCAGTTCGAACTGCGCCGGATCCAGCAGAGCGTCGGCACGACGACGATCATGGTCACGCATGACCAGGCGGAAGCCTTGTCGATCAGCGATCGGGTGGTCGTGATGGAGCAGGGTCGCATGACCCAGATCGATGCGCCCTACCGGCTCTATGAGCGCCCGGCTACGGCTTTCATCTCCTCCTTCGTCGGCAAGATGAACCGGCTGGACGGCATCTGGCGAGGGCACGGCCCCGCCGGAACACCGCAGATCAACGGCGTGTCCCTGCCTTGCGAGCAGGCGAGCTTCCCGGACGGCCAGACGGTCGCGCTCTCGCTGCGTCCTGAAAAGATCCTGCTGCGGTCGCAGGGCCAGGGCCGGCTCGACGGTACCATCGTCAATCGCTTCTTCCTCGGTAGCTACTGGCTCTTCACCGTCGAGACGCCGGTTGGAGCGCTCTCTGTCTCGGTTCCCAACCATGGCGAAGAGCCGGCAGGCGAGGGCGATGCCGTTGCACTGGACTGGACGCCTGCGAGCCTGCGGGTCGAGGCCGTTACCGCTACGACCGGAGCCGCGGCATGAGTCGGGCCCGCTCGGCGCTGACGCCCTGGCTGCTGGTCTCGCCCGGCGCCCTGCTGTTCCTGGCTCTGGTCATCGTCCCGCTGGTGCTGACGGTGATTTTGTCATTCCACGTCTATGACCACGGCACGGGCATCAAGAACGAATTCACGTTCGCCCACTACCTCGCGGTGGTCACGGACGATTATTATCTCGGTATCTTCTTGCGGACGCTGCGCGTGGCTGCTCTGACGACACTGCTCTGCGCGCTGATCGGTGTGCCCGAGGCCTATATCCTGGCGCGGATGCGCGATCCCTGGCGCTCCGTCTTCCTGCTGGTGATCATCGGGCCGCTGCTCGTCTCGGTGGTGGTGCGTGCCTTTGGCTGGAGCATGCTGCTTGGCTCGACCGGACTGGTGAACCAGGCACTCCAGGCGCTTGGGCTTGGCACCGTGAAGCTGCTCTACACCGAGACGGCGATCGTGATCGCGCTTGTCCACGTCATGCTGCCCTTCATGGTCATCCCGGTCTGGACTTCGCTGCAGAAGCTCGATCCTTCCGTCGAGGCTGCCGCCTGGACGCTTGGCGCCTCGCGTTTCACCGCGCTGCGCCGGGTGGTGATGCCGCAGGTCAGCATGGGCATGCTATCTGGCAGCCTGATCGTCTTCGGGCTCTCGGCCAGCGCCTTCGCGATCCCCGGCCTGCTTGGTGGCCGCCGGCTCAAGATGGCGGCGACGCTCGTCTATGACGAGTTCATGCATGAGCTGAACTGGCCGCTCGGCGCCACGATCGCGATCATCGTGCTCGTCGCGAACCTCATCATCATGCTGGCCTATAACCGCATGGTCGAAGCCCGCGCCCGCCGGACCCTGGGATAAGCGCCATGCAGAAAAATGGTCCGATCGCGCTCGCCTTCCACACGCTCGTCGTCGCCTTCGTGCTGGCGCCGCTGCTGGTCATCTGCCTCGTCGCTTTCACGCCCGAGAACACGCTCTCGATCCCGACCACCAGCTTCTCGCTGCGCTGGTTCCGCGAGATCTTCGTGCACCCGGATTTCGTCGCCTCCTTCGTCAACAGCCTGTGGCTCGCGACACTGTCGGCAACGATCGCGATCGCACTCGCCGTGCCGGCCGGGCTCGCCATCGACCGCTACGACTTTCCCGGCCGTGATGGGCTGAACGCGCTCTTCCTGTCGCCGCTGATCATCCCGCATCTCGTCCTGGGCGTGGCCTTCCTGCGGCTCTTCGCCCTGATCGGCGCGACCGGAAGCTTCACCTGGCTGGTGGTCAGCCATGTCATCATCGTCACGCCCTATGTGCTGCGGCTGGTCCTTGCGGCGCTCTCGGGCATGGATCGCAGTGCCGAGCAGGCGGCGATGACGCTCGGCGCCTCGCACTGGACGGTATTCCGCCGCGTCACCGCGCCGATGATCCTGCCGGGCATCACCGGCGGCTGGCTGCTCGCCTTCATCAACAGCTTCGACGAGCTGACGATGTCGATCTTCGTCACCTCGCCGGCGACCGTGACCTTGCCGGTCCGTATGTACATGTACGCGACCGAATCCATCGACCCGATGATGGCGGCGGTCTCGGCGCTGATGATCGCGCTGACGGCCGGCGCGATGCTGGTGCTCGACCGCGCGTTCGGGCTCGACAAGATCCTCGTCGGACAGAAGTGAGCGCGGACCGATGCCATTGCTTCACCGCATCGCACGCAAAAGCCACCCGGTCATCGCCTTCATTCTCGACGGCGAGCCTTGCGAGGGGCGGGCCGGAGACACCGTGCTGACCGCCATCCTCAATCGCAGCGAGGTGCTGCGGGTGAGCGAGTTCTCGGCTTCGCCGCGCGCCGGCTTCTGCCAGATGGGCGCCTGCCAGGATTGCTGGGTCCGTCTCGAAGGCGGGGCACGCCTGCGCGCCTGCACCACGGCGCTCGCCGCCGGCATGCGGATCGTGACAGCCAAGGGGAGGGTGGCGTGACGGCGCGTGCGCAACCGCTGATCGTTGGCGCCGGGCCCGCCGGCGTCCGGGCCGCCGAGGCACTGGTCAAGGCTGGCCTGCGACCGCTCGTCGTCGACGAGGCGCCCGCCTGCGGCGGTCAGATCTATCGCCAGAGGCTGGTTGCCGACGAACGCAGCAGCGCGGCGCTCTATGGCTCCGAAGCGTCGAAGGCCGAGCGGCTGCACAGCGATTTCGCCGCCCTTGCCGGACGGCTCGACTACTGGCCGCAGGCGCTGCTCTGGAACCTGCGGGACGGCCAGGCCGATATCGCAGTGGCAGGAACCAACCGGCAGATCGCCTATGATGGGTTGATCCTGGCAACCGGGGCGACCGATCGCATCCTGCCGATTCCGGGCTGGACCCTGCCGGGCGTCTTCACCCTCGGTGGTGCCCAGATCGCACTGAAGGCGCAAGGCTGCGCCATTGGCTCGCGCGTCGTCTTCCTCGGCTCCGGGCCGCTGCTCTATCTCGTCGCCTGGCAGTATCTGAAGGCTGGCGTCGACGTCGCCGCGGTGCTGGATACCGCTCCCTTCAACGCGAAGCTCAACCTGCTGCGCGGCCTTGCGCTCGAACCTGCGGTCATCTTGCGCGGCATGCGGATGACGGCCGAACTCAGGCTGCGCGGCGTCGCGCTGCATTATGGCGTGGAGGATGTCCGCGTCGAAGGGGACAGGCGCGTCGAGGCGATCCTGTGGCGCCAGGGCACGCGCTCGCGGAGGCTCTCCTGCGATGGCATCGGCTACGGCCTGGCGCTGCGCTCGGAAACCCAGCTCGCCGATCTCGCCGGTTGCCGCTTCGGGTTCGACGAGCGTGACCGTGCCTGGCTCCCTGAACGCGATGCGGCCGGTCGTGGCAGCGTGCCAGGCGTCTATCTCGCGGGTGACGGGGCTGCCATTGCGGGTGCCGATGCGGCGGAACTCGCGGGCGAGCGCGCCGGGCTAGCCCTGCTCGAGGATCGCGGCTTGCCGCATGACCCGGAGCGCGCCGAGGCCATTGGGCGCGCGCTTTCCCGCATCGGCCGCTTCCGCAATGTCCTCGAAGCCGCGTTCCCGTTCCCGGCGCATTGGGCGAAGGACATTGCCGACGAGACCCCCGTCTGCCGCTGCGAAGAGATCAGCGCTGGCGAGGTTCGCCGCGCGGTCGGTCATTTCGAGATCAGCGAGCTCAATCGGCTGAAGGCCGTCAGCCGGATCGGCATGGGCCGTTGCCAGGGGCGGATCTGCGGCAGCGTGGCGGCCGAGCTTCTCGCCGGAGAGACGGGCCGGGGAATCGACGCTGTCGGCCGGCTGCGGAGCCAGGCGCCGGTCAAGCCGATCCCCCTCGCGTTGACGATGGCCGAGACCGGTGCGGAGGCCGCGGAATGAGCCGGCGTCTTGATGTCGATGTCGCCATCATTGGCGGCGGCCTGGTCGGCAGTTCGGCGGCTCTTGCGCTGCGCGGCATGGGCATGTCGGTGGCGCTGCTCGACAAGGGCTTTTGTGGCGCGCAGGCGAGCGGCGTAAACTATGGCGGTGTGCGTCGCCAGGGACGGCCGCTCGAGCAGTTGCCGCTGTCTCAGCGCGCGCATGCCATCTGGCCGCGGCTGCAGGCGTTGATCGGCATCGATGGCGAGTTCCTGCGCTCCGGCCACCTCAAGCTCGCGCGCGACGAGGCCGACATGGCTGCACTTGAAGCCTATGCCGAGACAGTTGCCGGACAGGGGCTCGGCCTCGAGCTGATTGGCCATAACGGCCTGCGCGAGCGCTTCGGCTGGGTCGGCGGCGACGTGTTCGGCGCCTCCTTCTGCGCCGGCGACGGCCATGCCAATCCGCGACTGGTCTCGACCGGCTTTGCCAGCGCAGCGCGCCGTGTCGGTGTCCATGTGCTGGAGAACACGCCGGTGAAGGGCGTAACGCGCAACGGTGCGGGCTTCGCGCTGGAAGCGGGCGATGATCTCTCGCTGAGCGCGCGTTTCGTCATCAACAGCGCGGGCGCCTGGGCTGACAGCTTCGCTGCGGCATTTGGCGAGCCTGTGCCGCTTGCGCGCATCTATCCCTCGATGGTGGTGACCGAGCCGCTCGAGGCGATCATGACCGCCAATATCGGCATGGAGGGCGGCGGCATCTATGCCCGGCAGGTCGAGCGCGGCAATTGCGTCGTCGGCGGCGAACGCGCCTTGCCCCTGGACGATCCCGATTTCTCGCGCCCACGCGGCGAGGGCGCGCTTGCCATCATGAACCGCGCGGCCGAACTCTTCCCGGGCCTGCGCCACGCCCATGCCATCCGCTTCTGGAGCGGCACCGAGGGAGCGATACCCGATCGCAACCCGGTGATCGGGCCGAGCCTGACGACACCCGGCCTGATCCACGCCTTCGGCTTCACCGGGGCCGGCTTTCAGATCGCTCCCGGCGTCGGCGAGGTCCTCGCCGAACTTGTCCGCGACGGGCGCAGCACGACGCCCATCGACGCGTTCACGATCGGACGCTTCGCGCCCGTTCCGATTTCGACCCGCACAGACCGAGGCTCGGGTGCGGGAGAAGCATCAGAGCCACCACACACAAGGGAGACACGTTCATGATCAACCGCCGTACCGCTCTGGCGAGCACTGTCGCCGCATTTGCCGTCGTCGCCTCCGGCGCCGCCATGGCGCAGTCCAAGACGCTCTATGTCGGCATGAATGGCGGCAATTTCGAGCGCACCTTCACGCAGGCTGTCTTCCCCGAGTTCGAGAAGGCCAATGACGTCAAGATCGTCGTCGTGCCGGGCACTTCCTCGGACATCCTGGCCAAGGCGACTGCGGCCAAGGACAAGCCGCAGATGCATGTGATGTTCCTCGATGACGGCGTCATGGTGCGCGCGATCGGCGCCGGCCTCTGCGAAAAGCTGAAGCCCGGTCCGGAGCTGGCCGAGCTTGCTCAGGGCACCCGGATGAAGGACGACATGGCAGTCGGTATCGACCTCGGCATGACCGGGCTCGCCTATAACAAGAAGATGTTCGACGAGAAGGGCTGGGCTGCGCCGACTTCGTGGATGGATCTCGCCGACCCGAAGTTCAAGGGCAAGGTCGTGTTCCAGTCGGCCTCGGCGTCGTCCTTCGGTCTGCACGCCTTCCTGATGTTCAACCGTATCCAGGGCGGCAACGAGACCAATGTCGAGCCGGGCTTCAGCAAGTTCCGCGACCTGATCGGCAAGAACGTGCTCGAGTTCATCCCGAGCTCGGCCAAGATCTCGGAAATGGTCCAGACCGGCGAAGCAGCGATCTTCCCGCTGACGCCGACGGCGGTCGCGACCTTGAAGGAAAAGGGCATTGCGGCGGAATATGCCCAGCCGAAGGAAGGGTCCGTCGTGCTGATGGTGGCGCAATGCGTCATCGCCAATAACTCGGAGCCGGAGCTGGCACAGAAGCTGGCGGCCTATCTGCTTTCGGCCGATGCGCAGAGCAAGGCGCTGGCTGCCGGCAATGTCGTGCCTTCCAACACCAAGGCAAAGGCCACGACGCCGGAGGCCGAGGAGAAGCTCAAGGCCTTCCACGCCAACATGAAGACCGCAGTGACGCTGGACTGGGATGCGATCAACGCCAAGCGCCCGGAATGGAACAGCCGCTGGAACAAGATGATCGAACGCTGAGCCTGAGGCCCGGCTTCCACGGCGCGCGGTCGGTTCGACCGTGCGCCGTTCTCGTTTCAGGACTTGCCGATCAGGACTTGCCGCCCCGCTCGTCGACGAGCCCGCGCAGGGCTTCGATATGAAGATTGCCCGCCTTCAGTGCCTTGCTCTCGACAGCGCGGTAATGCGCCACGACCTCGCGTCCGAGCGGCGTCAGATGCGCTCCACCGCCCTTGCTGCCGCCGGGCTGGGCTTCCACAAGCGGTTGCCGGAACATCCTGTTGAGTTCGTCGACCAATAGCCAGGCTCGCCTGTAGGACATGGTCATCGCCCGTCCCGCTGCAGAAATCGAGCCCGTCTGCTCGACAGCTTCGAGCAACTCGACCTTGCCCGGGCCGAGTCGGCCGCCGGGCGAGAAGTCGAGCCTGAGGCTGAGTTCGACGGCGGGGGGCGGCGGCGTTTCGGGCATTCAGGCGTCCTTGTTGCGCAACCAGTCTAGCCGGCTTCGGTCAGGCCCGCATCGTCGTTTCCCGCCGCATAGCCATATATGCCGAACTACAGCGCAATGGCACCGCCAGTCTCCATTGCATGCGGCAGGACATCGTCAGGGCGCATCGACCGAGACGCTTTTGATGACCGCATAGATCGGGCTGCCCGGTTTCAGCCCAAGCTGAGACACCGATTTCGTGGTCAGCCGGGCAACGAGCATGGCGCCATTGCAATCGATGCGCAGGTCGACGGCGGCTCCCTCCGTTCCGCGCCCCATGCCGACCTCGGCAATGGTACCCGGCAGCACATTGAGTGCACTGATGCCTTCCAGCGGGTTGAGGCTGAGGAGAACGTCGCTGGCGAGGATGCGGACGCGCAGCCGCGCTCCCGCGCGCAGACCGGGACGCGCGACAAAGAGCCGGCCTGCCTGGGTCGACAGCGTCGCCAGGTGATGGACAGGGTCAAGACCCGTGACTTCGGCGTCGAGGACGGCGCTCGCTTCCGGCGCCCCGGGCAGCATCGCGACATCGAGCCGCGACATCACCTCGGCCGTCGGGCCCGACGCCTTGACCGCGCCCTGGTCGACGATGACCAGATTCGTCGCAAGGCGTGCGACCTCGGCCGCCGAATGCGAGACATAGACGATCGGCAGGCCCATCTCGTCGCGCAATCGCTCGATATAGGGCAGAATCTCGGCCTTGCGTGCTTCGTCAAGCGAAGCGAGCGGCTCGTCCATCAAGAGCAGGCGCGGCCTTGCCAGCAGGGCTCGGCCGATCGCCACGCGCTGCTTCTCGCCGCCGGAGAGCCCCGCGGGGCGGCGCTCCAGCAAATGGCCGATGCCGAGCAGTTCGAGTACGCTTGCAATCTCGGTGCCGTCATGGCCGTGGTGCCGGGCGAACCAGCGTCCGAAGAGCAGGTTCTGGCGGACGGTGAGATGCGGGAACAGCCGCGCTTCCTGGAAGACATAGCCGATCCGGCGGCGATGTTTGGGGACGAAGATGCCGCGGTCGGTATCGACCAGGGTTTCGCCGGCGACGACGATCCGGCCACGTGTCGGGCGGATCAGGCCGCCGATGACATTGACCAGCGAGGTCTTGCCCGAGCCGGAGCGCCCGAAGAGAGCCGTCAGACCGCCATCCGCAGTGAAGCGGGCGTCGAGCAGGAAGTTCCCGAGCCGATGCTCAACCGCGACATCGAGAGCCGGTGTCATTCGATCGCGATCCGGCGCCCGACAAACCGCGCCATCGCCTCGGAGGCAAACAGTGCGATGACGGATATGGCAATCGAGATCAGCGTCAGCCGCATGGCTCCGGCCTCGCCTCCCGGCACCTGGGTGAAGGTGTAGATCGCCGAGGGCAGAGTCTGGGTCTCGCCGGGGATGTTCGAGACGAAGGTGATGGTTGCGCCGAACTCGCCCATCGCCTTGGCGAAGCTCAGGATCATGCCAACGACGATGCCGGGCAGGCACAGCGGCAGGGTCACGGCGAGGAAGACCCAGAGCGGACTGGCGCCAAGGGTGCCGGCGGCATCCTCCAACTTGCGATCGACGGCCTCGATCGAGAGCCGGATCGCCCGCACCATAAGCGGAAAGCCCATCACCCCGGCGGCAAGCGCGGCACCGGTCCAGCGGAAGGACAGGACGATGCCGAACCAGTCATAGAGGAACTGCCCGATCGGGCCGCGCCGTCCGAAGCCGATCAGCAGCAGGTAGCCGGTCACGACAGGCGGCATGATCAGCGGCAGATGCACGAGGGCGTCCAGGAGCGACTTGCCCCAGAAACGGCCTCGCGCCAGCAGGAACGCGATCGCGATGCCGATCGGCAGGCTCGCGATCGTGGCCGTCGTTGCGACAAGCAGGCTGAGCCTGACCGCCGTCCACTCCTCAGGGGACAGCCAGTCGCTCACGAAGAGCTGGCAGCCTTGTTCAGCACCGTGAAGCCCTGCTTCTCGAAGGCGCCCTTTGCCGCGGGACCGCGCAGATAGGTCAGGAAGGCCTGGGCGTCAGCATTGGCCGAGTCCTTGGTCACCGCGACCGGATAGATGATCGGCGGGTGCGAGTCCTCGGGGAAAGTGGCGACAACCTTGACCTGCGGGTCCGCGGCGGCATCGGTGGTGTAGACGATGCCGAGCGGCGCCTCGCCGCGCGAGACCAGCAGCAGGGCGGCACGAACGTTGTCGGCCTGTGCCACCTTGTCCTTGATCTTGTCCCAGCCGCCGAGCTTCTCGAGCGCAGCCTTGCCGTATTTGCCGGCGGGCACGGAATCGACATTGCCCATGGCGAGCCGGCCGGAGCCGAGCACGGTGGCCAGATCGACGCCTGGCTTCAGTTCGACCTTGGCAGCCGAATCCTTGGCGGCGATGAGCGCGATCCGGTTGGCCAGCAGACTGACGCGGGTGTCAGACTTGATCAGGTTCTTCGAGGCCGCGTAATCCATCCAGTCGAGATCCGCCGACATGAAGATATCGGCTGGTGCGCCCTGTTCGATCTGCTTGGCCAGCGCGTTGCTCGCCGCGTAGGAGATCTTTGGCGCCGGCTTGCCGCTTTCCTTGACCCAGCTGGCCGCGGCCTCGTCGAGCGCATTCTTGAGGCTCGCAGCCGCGAAAATGACGAGCTCCTTGCTCTGTGCCTGGGCCTTGCCAGAGACAGTGGCCATTCCGAAAAGGAAGGCTGCGGCAAGGCCGAGTACGTGGCGGCGGGTTGTCATGGTCGCGTTCCCTCGAAATCGCAATCGCTGTGCATCGTGGAATATAGCGATCGTTGCGTGGCGTCGAGAGCCGTGTCAATCACCATGAGTGAGGGGATGGCCCTCCGGACATGCTGAGGAGAAAGCTCGTGAAGATCAGCGCCCGCAATCAGCTCAAGGGAAAGATCGTCGAGATCACGAAGGGCGCGACGACCGCCCATGTCCGCATCGACATCGGCGGAGCGATCGTGACCTCGGCCATCACCAACGCAGCGGTCGACGAGCTCAAGCTCACGGTCGGGCAGCAGGCCTACGCCGTGGTGAAGGCCTCCGACGTGATGGTCGCGATCGACTGACGGCGATGGTGCGCGAGAACGAGATCCGCGACCACGAGGTTGCGGTCGCGCCGCCCGTGGCGAGCGATGCCGGACTGGTCTTCATTGGCAGAATCCGGACGCCGTGGAGTTCTCGGTTGACCTGCCCGCGCCAGGGGCGGATCGATGGGCCGCTCTGTCGGATCGAGCTGTTCGAGCCCTGGGATGCGGCGCTTGCCGGGATCGAGCGCTTCGAGCGCCTGGAGGTGCTGTACTGGCTGCACCGGTCCCGACGCGACCTCGTGCTTCAGAGTCCTGCAAGTGACGGGCAGACCCACGGCACTTTCGCGCTTCGCTCCCCCGTCAGGCCCAATCCGATCGGCACCTCGATCGTCACGCTGGCCGCCCGGGAGGGGCCGGTGCTGCTGGTCCGTGGGCTCGATTGTCTCGACGGGACGCCGCTGCTCGACCTCAAGCCCGACCGCACGCTGTTCACGGCGATCGCGCCCGCTCAGCCGGGCGATTTCGAGGTCGGCGGTTAGTCTCGGGAGCCGCCGCCCGGTGGGTGCTTGTGGATCGGGTCGATCCAATAGACCTCTTCAGGCGCCTCGACCGGGTCGACATCGGTGATGTTGACCACTACGGCCTCGTTGTCGGAACGCACCAGCACGCATTCGAGAGGCTCGTCCGGATTGGCGTTGATCTCCTGGTGCGGCACGAAGGGCGGCACGTAGATGAAGTCGCCCGGCCCGGCCTCCGCGACGAATTCGAGCCTCTCCCCCCAACGCATGCGGGCCTTGCCGCGCACGACATAGATCACGCTTTCCAGCTCGCCATGATGATGCACACCGGTCTTGGCATTGGGCTGGATCGAGACCGTGCCGGCCCAGATCTTTTGCGCACCGACCCGGGCGTGGTTGATCGCAGCCTGCCGGAACATGCCAGGCGTCTGGGCGGTGTTGGGATCGAGCTTGTCGCCGGTGATGACGCGCACGCCGTCATGTTTCCAGCGTGGCTCGTCATGGTCGTGCGAATGCGGGTGATCGTGCTCGGCCATCGCAGGCTCCTTCCATCCGGGAAGGCTAGTCCGATGGGCGCTGCTGGCAAGCCTCAATACCGGATCACGCCAAAACGCCTGAAGGCGTCGTGGATGCGGTCGGCATAGGCGTTGAAGCTCGGGTAGTCGCCGAGATGGGCGGGGCGTAGCCGCGGCAGCTCGATCGCGATTTCGTCGACGATGCGCCCGGGTGTCGGCGACATCACCAGCACGCGGTCGGAAAGGCCGATCGCCTCGTCGATGCTGTGGGTGATGAACACGACCGTCTTGCCGGTCTCCAGCCAGAGCATTTCGAGATCGTGCCGGATCTGCGTGCGGGTGATGGCGTCGAGGGCGCCGAAGGGCTCGTCCATCATCAGCACCGACGGATTGTGGATCAGGGCCCGGGCGAGCGAGACGCGCTGGCGCATGCCGCCCGAGAGCTGCTTCGGATAGCGATCGACCGCATGCGAGATGCCGAGCTTGGCGAAGAGATCGAGCGCACGGGCGCGTGCCGGCGCCAAGGGCAGGCCACGGATCTCGGCCTGGAGCATGACGTTCTCCAGAGCGGTCCGGAACTCCAGCAGCAGATGGTCCTGGAAGACGATGCCGATATCGGTGAGCGGTTCGGTCAGTGTCCGGCCGTCGACCAGCAATTCGCCGGCGCTGACCGGCATCAGCCCGGCCGCCATGAGCATGAAGGTGCTCTTGCCACAGCCGGAAGGGCCGATCAGGCTGACGAATTCGCCGCTCCGGATATCGAGGGTGAGACCGTCGACGGCGGTGAAGCTGCCGAAGGTCTTGATGACGCCGCGTCCCTGGATGGAGGCGGCGCCGGAGCTCGGGGCTTTAGTCGCGAGGCTCATGGAATCCTCAGGAACAGGCTGGTGCCGAGGCGGGCAGCAGCTCGGTCGAGTAATAGTCTGTGATCGGCTTGTCCTTGGGCAGACCGAGATATTGCGTCAGCAGGTCGAAGCTGACGGTCCAGTTCTTTTCCGGAACCTTGCCGAGTGACGTCGCGCCCGGTGCGCAGAGCAGCTTGTTGACGACGTCGAACTGCGCCAGCACCTGGGCCTTCTTCACCGAAGGAAATTGCGCCACCACTGCATCGGCCGCAGCGTCGGGGTTCTTGCGGGCGGCGTCCCAGCCCTGGAGGCTCGCCTCGACGAATTTCTTGAACAGATCGGCATCGGCCTTGATCCGGTCGTCGCGGGCGATCATCGAGAGGCCGACGGTCGGCACGCCGACATCGCGATAGAAGATGTCGCGCACCTTGAAGCCGCGCTCGCGAATCTGGATCGAATGGAAATCGGCACCGCCGAGGATGGCGTCGACCTTCTTTTCCAGCAGCGCGCCGACAAAGGCGCCGGGATCGATATTGATGATGTCGAGCTTGGTCTTGTCGATCTGGTTGCTGGCCAGGATCGCATCGAGCAGCGTCGTCTGGGCCGTGCCGGGCTGGACCGCGACCTTCTTGCCGATCAGGTCCTTGGGGGAGGCGATGTGGCTCTCTTCGAGCGAGATTATGGCAAAGCCGTTGGTCTGCAGAACCGGGGCGATGATCTTCACCGGCGCGCCCTTAGTGCGCAGCTGCATCGCGGCAGGCGCGTCGGCGAAGCCGATATCGGTCTGGCCGGTCGCGACCATCTGCGCAGTGGTGCCTGAGCCTTTGCCTTCCTCGATGGTCAGGTTGATGCCGGCCTTCTCGTAGAGACCGAGTTGCTTGGCCATCATGAAGCCGGCATTGGGCGCTGCGGCGAGGAAGTTCAGCGTGATCTTCATCGGCTTGCCGGCGCCCTGAGCGAAGGCGGTCGTGGCGCTGAGCGCGATCAGTGTTGCTGCGGCGATGAGACTGCGGCGGTTCATGTTGGTTCCTCCCATGATCATTGTCCGGTGCCCCGGTTCGAGCCGGGTATTTCTTGGTCTTGGATAGGTCAGCCCTTTCGCTGCCAGGGCATCAGCAGCACTTCGAGCCCGTCGACGAGATAGCTGAAGACGATGCCGACGAGGCTGAGCGCAACGAGGCAGGCGAAGATCAGCGGCATGTCGAGGAAGCTGGTGCCGCGCAGCAGCAGATACCCGAGGCCGGCATTGGCGCCGACGAACTCGCCGACGATGGCGCCGGTGGCAGCGAAGACGGCGGAGACCTTCAGGCCGGAGAAGATATAGGTCAGCGCTGCCGGCACCCGGACATAGCGGAAGGTCTGCCAGGCTGAGGCGCCCATCGAGCGCGTCAGGTAGAGCACCCGCTCGTCCAGCGCCCTGAAGCCGGTCATGCTGGCGACCAGTGTTGGGAAGAAGCAGAGCAGGAAGGTCAGCAGCACCTTCGGGAACAAGCCGAAGCCGAACCAGACCACGAAGAGCGGGGCGATCGCGATCTTGGGCACAAGCTGGAAGAAGACGATGACCGGGTAGATCGCCTTCTCCAGGATCTTCACGGAGACGATGATGTAGCCGAGCGGGATCGAGATCACCGCCGCCATCAGGAAGCCGAGCACGATCTCATTGGCGGTCACCAGCGTGTGCTGGGCGATCAGGGCCCGGTCGATCCAGAGCCGCTCGAAGAAGGCGCTCGGCACGGGCAGGATGTATTCCGGGATGCCGGCCATCGGCACGAACCACTGCCAGGCGAGCAGCAGCACGGCAAAGCTGGCAAGAGGCCAGGCAATCGCGGAGACCCAGGCGTGGGCAGGGCCGGTGGCCGGAACAGGTGTCGCGGAGGATGCCGCGGCAGGCGCGATGGCACCATCGTTGCTCATGCCTGGATTCCTGTCTGGAGGAGAGGGCTCGGCCGGCCATTCAGCGAAGGGCTCTGCAGCGATGAACTCTGGCGACGGCGCAACGGCCAGATCTCGGCCATCTCGACTGCGGCCCTGTGCAGAGCGTCGGCAATCGAGCCATGGCGCGCGACCTGCATCCGGGCCGCAGGGCCGGCGACGCTCAATGTGCCGGCGATCGGCGCCTCGGCTCCAGGCGCGGAGCGAAAGGTCGTCGCCATCGCCACAGTGCCGATCTCGCCTTCCTCCACGGCGAGTGCAAAGCCGCGCTGCCGCGTCTCGGCGAGATGGCTGCGCAAGGCCTCGACGCCGGTGACGGCATTGGGACCCGTGCGCCCCTCCGCCTGAAAGCCGCGCGCGCAAACGATGCGAAGCGCCTGGTCTTCGGGCAGGGAGGCGAGCCAGGCCTTGCCGGTCGCCGTGGCATGCAGGACGATTTCCGAGCCCATTGGCGGCTCGTAGCGCAGGCCGGCGGTCGCGCCCTGCGACCGCGCGATCCAGACCAGATTCTCCCCCTCGACCACGGCCAGGCGACAATATTCGCCCGTCGCCTGGGCGAGCCGGTCGAGCACGATCTGACCGGCATCGGGCAGATGACGCAGGTCGAGATTGCGGAAGGCGAGGAGCGAGAGCTTCAGGGTCAGCGCATAGGCGCCGCTAGCGGGATCCTGCGCGACAAAGCCGCGCTCGGCGAAGGTGGTCAGCAGGCGGTGGGTCGCACTGGCAGGCAGGTCGAGCCGCTCGGCGAGGGCGCCGAGATCGATGCCGGCGGGTTCGCCCGACAGCATTTCCAGCATCTTCAGCGCGCGGTCCACCGCTGCGATCGTCACCGTTCCACCCTCATATCTTCTTTTTGGAATAGCATTCCATTTCGGAATTTGATTTCGTATATGAGCGAGGACAGGCCGAGTCAACGGCCCTGCGATGGCTGGAGAGGGGAGCGACCATGAGTTTGGCAGGCGAGGGGGCGGTCGCAATCTGGCACGACATCGCGCCGGAAGGACGCGAGGTCTTCTATGCCTGGCATGGTCAGGAGCACATGCCGGAACGGGTCGGCATTCCTGGATTCCTGCGCGGCCGGCGCTATGTCGCCATTGAGGCCGATCTCGAATTCTTCAATCTCTACGAGGCGCTGAGCGTCGAGGTTCTGAAGGGACAGGATTACACGGCACGCGTGAACGCGCCGACACCCTGGACCCTTGCCGCGGTCAAGCATTTCCGCTCGGTCGCCCGCTCGATCTGCCGGGTGGCGCATAGCGCCGGGCCGGCGCAGGGTGGGCTGATCGCGACGCTGCGCTATGATGTGCCGGACGTGCAGGCGGCGGAACACAAGGCTGCCTTGCTTCGGCAGCTGGTTCCCGATCTGCTGGGGCGACCGGGCGTCGCCGGCGTGCATGTGCTCACCGCCGATGCCGAGGCGAGCGGCGTCGCCACGGCCGAGCAGAAGGCGCGTGGCGTCGCCAATGCCGTCCCACGCTGGGTGTTGCTGCTCGAAGGCTGGGGAGACGAGGCGGAATTCGTGAGCTTGGCCAAGGTGGAGCTCGCGGCTGAGAAACTCACGGCGCTTGGCGGCGAGGGGCCATTCGATCTAGGGCTCTATCGTCACCAGATCACCCGAACCAAGACTGCCTGGAGTGCGGGCTAATGACTGCGACCTACGAATTCGGCGGGCGCCGCGCGATCATCACCGGTGGGGCTGGCGGGCTCGGGCGTGGCATGGCCAAGGCGCTGATGGATGCCGGCGCCGAAGTCGAGCTCTGGGACATGAGCGCGTCGGCGCTGGCGCAGGCGCGGTCGGAACTCGGCCCGGCCATCAGCGTCCGGGAGGTCGACATCACGAATGTGGCGGCGGTCGAACATGCCGCCGATACCGTCTTTACCGGTGGCCGGGTCGATATCCTCGTCAACAATGCCGGTGTGCTCGGCGAGGTCAAACCGGTCTGGGAAACCTCGCCGGAGAATTTTCAGCGCGTGCTGCAGGTGAACCTGTTCGGAGCCTATCTCGTGACGCGTGCGGTCGTCGGGCGCATGCGGGCACAAGCAGCGCGCCACACCGCACAGAACCCGCACCCGTTGCGCGGCCATGTCGTCAACATTGCTTCGATCCAGGGCAAGGAAGGCATGGCGATGGCGGCTGCCTACAGCGCCTCCAAGGCAGGATTGATCGCGCTGACTAAGAGCGTCGCCAAGGAAACCGCACGCGACGGCATTATCGTGACGGCGATCACGCCGGCCGCTGCCGAAACCGCGATGGCCAAGGAAATCTCGGCCGAGCGCCGCGCAGACATCCTTGGCCGTATCCCGATGGGCCGCTTCGTCGAGATCGAGGAGGTGGCCAGAATGGTGCTCTGGCTCTCCTCCGACGAGTGCTCCTTCTCGACCGGGGGCATTTTCGATCTGTCAGGCGGCAGAGCGACTTACTGAGTCAAACTCCAGCGCTTTCTTAGATCGTCGGATCGGATCTGGTGTCCGGTCCGACGACCCAGCCTTCTGCGTTTGGATCGGCTTTCCCGAAAGCCGCAATCCAGTTTTCGAGCCGGTGCTTTAGCTCTTCCTGGCCGGCCCCGTTGCGATCGCCCGGTCGCTCGCGCCCCATTCGGCCCAGGAGCCGTCATAGATGGCGCGCGCCGGTTTGCCGATGGTCTCGAGCGCGGTCGAGAGGATCGCGGCCGAGACGCCCGAGCCGCAACTGGTGATCATCGGCTTGTCCAGATCGACGCCAGCCTCGGTGAAGGCGGCAGCGATCGCCTCCGGCGAACGGAGCCTGCCATCGGCGATGATTGCCGGGAAGGGCAGGTTGAGCGAACCCGGCATATGGCCCGAGCGCACGCCGGCGCGCGGCTCCGGCGCCTCGCCGCGGAAGCGGTCGGCCGGACGGGCGTCGACGACCTGGATCGCAGCGCCATTCAGCGCACGCTCGACATCGCCGGCATCGGCCACGGCGGAGTGGTCGAGACGGGCGGTGAAGGTGCGGGCGGCGCGGGTACGGGGCGGGCCTTCCTCGATCGGGCGACCTTCGGCCTGCCATTTCGGGAAGCCGCCTTCGAGGATGACGACGTCCTTCGCCCCGAAGGTCTTGAAGGTCCAGCGGACGCGCGCGGCCGAGAACAGGCCGAGCCCGTCATAGACCACAATGCGCATGCCGTCGCCGATTCCCATGGCGCCGACAGCGGCCGCGAAGGCATCCGGCCGCGGCAGCATGTGCGGCAGATCGGACTTGGCGTCCTTCACCGTATCGATGTCGAAGCGCACCGCACCAGGAATGCGCCGTGCCGCGTATTCGGCGGCGGGATCGCGGGCATGCACGGGGAGATACCAGGAGCCGTCGACCACCACGATATCGGGCGCGTTCAGGCGCTCGGCGAGCCATTCGGTGGAGACGAAAACATCGTTGCTGGCCATGGTCGGCGTTTCCTGCTGATGAGGCGAAGTCTGGCGGGCTCAGGCAAGCGCGATGCGCACGCGCCTGTTCTGCTTGCCCTTCTTCTCGATATCGGTGATCGCAACAACACCGATCTCGGAGGTGTTGCGGACATGGGTTCCGCCGCAGGGCTGGAGATCGATGCCTTCGATCGAAACCAGCCGGACGCGACCGGACCCGCGCGGTGGCTTCACCGACATGGTCTTGACCAGGCCGGGATTGGCGTCGAGCTCCTCGTCGGTAATCCAGCGCTCGCTGACGGCGGCATTGCGGGCGATCAGCGCGTTCAGCTTCTCGCCGATCTCCGCCTTGTCGAGCCCGCCTTCCGGAATGTCGAAATCGAGACGGCCGTCGCCATCGCCGATCGAGCCGCCGGTGACGGGGAAGGGCAGCACGACGCTGAGCAGGTGCAGGGCCGTGTGGATTCGCATGCGCTTCAGGCGGCGCTCCCAGTCGAGCAACAGGGTGACAGTGTCGCCGGGCTGAGGTGCGGCCTGGCCCTCGAGCGGCACATGGATGACGCGGCTCTTGTCCTCGGGGTCGTATATCGTGGTGCCGATGGCGATCTCGCTGCCGTCGGCGAGGCGGATCCGCCCGGCATCGCCCGGCTGGCCGCCGCCGGTGGCGTAAAACACCGTGCGATCGAGAACGATGCCGCCGCGCTCGTTCAGCGCCTCTACCTTGGCCGGGGTCTCGGCGAGGTAGGAGTCCTGGCGGAAGAGCAATTCTGTCGGCATCGGTCGTGGTCCTGATTCATCTGCGGCTGGCGCTGCGGCCGGCAGACTGCACCGATTGCGTGGCGTGCGCCACATGCCATGACGCCGTGTGGGGATTGCGGCGATCGAGGCGCTGCAGAAGCGGGACGGGCAGGGCGGCAAGGTTGCGCCGATCACTTGTGGGGCTGTATGTCCGGGAGGCCTCTCGTCCGGAGAAACCATGTCATTGCCGCGCATGCAGCCGCAGGACGGCGTCGCCTGGGTCACCGGCGCGAGTTCCGGCATCGGCGAGGCCGTCGCACTCGAACTGGCCGCTCGCGGGTGGACGGTGGCGATCACGGCGCGACGGCTGGAACAACTCGAAGAACTCGCACGACGCGCGACCGGATTGCCCGGTCGTATCGTTGCCCATGCCGGCGACGTGACGGATGCCGCAGCCATGCGCGTGGTGGTCGATGCCATCGAGAGCGTGCATGGGCCGATCGCGCTGGCCTTCCTGAATGCCGGCGTCGCGCCAGTCACCCGACCCGGCGTGTTTGACATCGCGGCTCTCGAGGCTGCTCTGGCGGTCAACACCCTTGGAGCAGCCAAGGGGCTGGCCGCCGTGCTGGAGCGGATGAAGCCGCGGGGCCGTGGCCATATTGCGGTCAACGCCTCGATCGCCGGTTTCGGCGGCCTGCCGAGAGCCGCCGCCTATGGCGCTTCCAAGGCGGCGACGATCTACATGTGCGAGGCGCTGAAATTCGACTGCGACAGGCTCGGCATTCGTCTTCAGGTCGTCAATCCGGGCTTCGTCGATACGCCCCTGACGCGCCAGCACGATTTCTCGATGCCGCTCCTGATGACCGAGGCGGTTGCAGCAAAACGCATCGTCGACGGCTTCGCGCGCGGCGGCTTCGAGATCAGCTTTCCACGCCGGCTGTCATGGGCGGTGAAGCTGATCAACCTGTTGCCCTACCCGGTCTATTTCCGGGCGATCGGGTGGTTTACCGGCCGGGCGAAGCGAGAGCAGGCGTAAGCTGCCCGCCGAAGCGGCTCTCCAGCCAAGCGACGCCGAAATGGGTGATCGCCGCAGCGTCGACGAGGATGCTTGCTGCGGCGCCGATCTGTCCCTGCCGACCCTGTCCGGAGGCAAGGAATGCACCGACGATCTCGGCAAAGTAATCCTCATCGAGCCCGGCGACGATGGGATCGCCCGTGTCGAATTCCTCGATCATCCGCCACAGCGTGCCGGATGCGGTCGCGAACGGGACTTCCCGGCGCAGGATGCGCTTGCCCGGGATCTGCGCGAGGTGTTCGGCGTGATGCAGCAGGGTCAGCGTGTCGCGGGGGGCGCCGACCATGAGAACCTTGCCGCCGATGGAGACGAGCTTCGCCAGCGGAGAACCTTCGCCATAGCCATAGTCGAGCGGGTGATCCTGCGTGATCCAGTCCGCCCTGGCACCGAGTGCTGCAACCGAAGCGCCGGGATTGCCACTGCGTTTCGCGCCGGGGGTGGTGCGCAGGAATTCCGGCAGCACGCCATTGTCGCGAATGGCACGTGACGACGCCGGATCGAAGGGCGGGAGATGCGCGCGCCAGGTTTCGGGAACGCGGCCCTCATCGTCGAGCAGGTCGTCATAGGCGCCGTCCCAGTCGGTATAGGCCAGCAGCGTTCCCTGAGCGCCGATTGTGTCGAGCAGGGCGCCGATCAAGGCATCGGGACCGTTCAGCAAGCGTCCGACGCGGCTCATCGCGGCATGGACCATCACGGTGTCGCCGGGCTGCAGGCCGAGGCGCTGGAGGTCCGCACGCAGGGCCGCGCGGGTGAGGAAGGCGGGGAGTGTGTCCGACATGCGAAATTGATCCGGCGCTGACTCAACGTCATGGCCGTGACGGACGATTGTGGCGCGTTTCAGATTGTCCGGCAGGTTTTGACGATGAGATCGACGAACCATTGCATCGCCGGGTTCGACGTTGCGCGCAGTCCATGCACGAGGTCGATCGCGAAAGCCGGAACCTCGTAGGGTAGGGGAAGGATCGCCACGCCTGCCACGTCGGCAAAGCGCAGGGCGATTCGCTCCGCCATGGTCGCCACGAGATCAGTCCCTGCCAGTACAAAGGGCACCGCCACGACATGCGGAAGCGTGACCGCGACCCTGCGCTTGTGTCCGTGTTCCGACAGAATGGCATCGACGGCACTCGGTGAGCCATCGCCTCCCATCGACGAGAACAGGACATGGGGGAGGCGCACGAAATCAGCACGGTCGAGCGAGATGCCCGGAGCTGCGCGGGATGCATCGCGAACGCAGGTGAAGCGCTCCATCAGCAGGAACTGCCGGGTTGTGCGGGAGGAGGCGGGCAGATGGCCGCCGATCAGGGCATCGACCTCGCCGCGTTCCAGCCGCGCCAGGCTCTCGACCGCATCGGTGATGGGACGCACGGTGAGATCGACCCCGGGCGCGTCGCGCCGCAGCGCTTCGACAAGGGCCGGCACGATGACGAGGTCGCCGTAATCCGTCACTGCGATGGTGAAATGCCTCCGTGCCGAGCCTGGATCGAAGCCCGGCCCGGAATCCAGCGTTCTGCGAATCTGTTCCAGCGCCTCGCTGACCGGTCGGGCCAGGGCAAGCGCCCTGGCGGTCGGCTGCATGCCCTCGGCCGTCCTGACCAGCAGGTCGTCGTCGAACAGGGCTCGCAGGCGCGCCAGCGCGCTGCTCATCGAGGGTTGTGCCAACCCGATGCGCTGCCCTGCGCGGGTCACATGGCGCTCCTCCATCAGGGCCTCGAAGGCGACGAGGAGATTGAGATCGATCGCAGCCAAATTCATGGCGACGATTATGGTCATGCCGATAATCGATTTCCAAGATGGCGATATGCCTGCCTATCGTCTGCGCCCCAGGCAAACGGGCGTGTCTCATGCGATCCAATCTTCCGCGCCTGATCCCGCGCGGGCCGACATTGCTGGCGCTCGGCGTCATGCTCGGGCTGATTTTTCCCACGCTGGCCGAGCTGGCGCGCCCGCTGATGCCGGCGGCGATCTTCCTGATCGTGCTCGGGACGCTGCTGCGGATCGACATGATCGCGGTGGTCGCCGTGATCCGGCGTCCTTCGCTGTCGGTCTTCCTACCCTGCGTCGCGATGATCGCATGTCCGATCCTCGCAGGCATCGCCGCGCATCTGATCGGCCTTGCCCCTGAGCTCGCACTGGCGCTGGTTCTGGCCAGCTCAGTGCCACCGTCGAGTGGCACCGCGGCGGTCGCAAGAATGCTGGGGCTGGATGGTGCGGTGCCGCTGGTCGTCACGCTCCTGTCCATGGCGCTGGCGCCCCTCACCATACCGTTGCTGGCAAGCTGGTCCGGCGGGCTCTCCGTCGCGCCTCTTGACCTCGCGCTGAGGCTTGCGCTGCTGATCGGAGGGGCTGAGGGCGTCGCGCTCATCCTGAGGCGGCACGCCGCAGCCGCGCTGGCTGCCCATGGCGCCGCGGTCGATGGCATCACTGTCGCAGCATTGCTGGTCTTCGCTCTGGCGACCATGGCCGGCATGCGCAGCCAGATCGAGAATGATCCTCAGGCGGCCATCATCTGCCTGGCGCTTGCCTTCGCCTGCAATCTCGGCATGCAGCTTGGCGGGGTCCTGGTGCTGCCGGGTTCCTTGCGCGAACGCCTGGCGGTCGGCCTGATTCTCGGGAACCGCAATGTCGGTCTGGTCTGGTCGGCGCTTGGTACTGCTGCAACCCCGCGGATGGCACTTTACTTCGCAGCGACTCAGCTGCCGATCTACATCATGCCGCGCCTGCTCGAGGCGCTGCTCGCAAGGTCACGCAAGGATTGTCCGGTCACCGGAATCTCCGGTCGTGCCATGTCAATCGAAGGGAATGCCGATGACACGATCTGATCTTACGCCGGAACTGGCGGCTCGCTTCGCCGCCATTGCGCTGGGGCACGTCCGGCGCGAATACCCCAACAAGCCTGATCATGTCCTGGCCGGCCCCGAAGACGCCCGAACGCCGCGTGAACTCCATCCGGTCTTCTATGGCAGCTATGACTGGCATTCCTGCGTTCACAGCTACTGGATGCTGGCGCGCCTGCTGCGCCGCTTTCCGGACCTTCCGAATGCCGGAGATATCTGCGCCCTGTTCGACGAACAGTTCGTCGCGGACAAGGTCGCCGTCGAGTGCGCCTATCTTGCGGCGCCGACGGCGCGCGGCTTCAAGCGGCCCTATGGCTGGGCTTGGCTTTTGAAACTGGCCGAGGAACTGCACCTGCATGACGACCAGCGCTGGTCGCAGATGCTCGCGCCGCTGGCGGACGCATTCGCTCAGCGCTTTCGCGACTTTCTGCCGCTCGCGACCTATCCGGTCCGCGTGGGCACGCATTTCAACACGGCCTTCGGCCTCAGGATGGCGGCAGACTATGCTGCGGTGACGCGGGACGACGCCTTCATGGCGCTGCTGCGAGACACCGGCAGGCGCTGGTACGGCGGGGATGCGGATTGCCCGGCCTGGGGCGAGCCGAGCGGCGACGACTTCCTGTCCTCGGCGCTGATCGAGGCGGAATGCATGAGGCGTCTCCTGCCAGGGGAGGAATTTCTGCCCTGGTTCGACGTCTTCCTGCCCAGGCTTGCCGACAGCGGACCGGAAACCCTGTTCCGGCCGGCGACTGTCAGCGATCGCACGGATGGCAAGATCGCCCATCTCGATGGTCTGAATCTCAGCCGGGCGTGGTGCTGGCGCGCGCTCTCCGCGGCGCTGCCGCCGGGCGATCCGCGCCGAACCCTGGCAGAGGACGCTGCCGCACGGCACCTGGCGGCCGGGCTTCCCCATATCGCCGGCGACTATATGGGCGAACACTGGCTCGCGAGCTTTGCCGTGCTCGCGCTCGAAGGATGAGGGCACGAAGCACGGCAGGCAGGCTATGCGCGACCCAGGGACGCAAGGGCATCGAGCGCCCGCTGCCGGCCAAAACCGAGATCGATGATCGGGCGTGGATAGGTTTCTCCGAGCCGGACGCCAGCGGCCGCGAGCTTGCCAGGCGAAAGCGTCCAGGGACTGTGGATCTCCGGGGCTGGAAGCTGACCGAGTTCCGGAATCCAGCGTCGGACATAGGTGCCGTCGGGGTCGAATTTCTCGCCCTGCGTCACTGGGTTGAAGATGCGGAAATAGGGAGCGGCATCGGCGCCCGATCCCGCAACCCATTGCCAACTCGTGGGATTATTGGCGGGGTCGGCGTCAACCAGAGTGTCCCAGAACCAGCGCTCGCCTTCGCGCCAGTCTATGAGCAGGTGCTTGATCAGGAAGGACGCGACGATCATCCGCACGCGATTATGCATCCAGCCGGTCGTCCAGAGTTCGCGCATGCCGGCATCGACGATCGGATAGCCTGTCAGCCCGCGTTGCCAGGCGTGCAGCGCGGCATCGTCCTGTCGCCATGGAAAAGCGTCGAAACGCGCGTTGAAGTTCTGCGTCGCCAGGTCAGGGTGATGGAAGAGCAGGTGGTAGGAGAATTCACGCCAGCCGATTTCGGAGAGAAATTTCTCTGCATCGCCGGCGCTGCCCGGGATTTCTCCTGCATGCCGGGCTGCCAGCGTGGCGTGCCAGAGCTGGCGGGGCCCGATTTCACCGAAGCGCAGATGCGGAGAGAGGCGCGAGGTCGAGACCTTGTCGGGACGATTGCGACCCTCGCTGTAGCCTGCGATCGCCTCGCCGAGGAAAGAGGAGACGGCGCCCGTCGCGCCAGCCTCGCCCGGAATCCAGGCCTCGCGCATGCCTCCAGCCCAATCGGGCGCGGTCGGTTCCAGCATCAGCCTCTCATGATCGAGGGCAAGCGGTTTCAGCGATTCGGGGAGAGGCAGCGGTCTCAGCTGTGTGGGGGCTGGGGCAGGAGCTGCCGGCTCGCCGCGCGCCCGGACTGCGCGCCAATAGGGCGTGAAGACCTTGAAGGGCGTGCCGGAGCCCGTTGCGATCTGCCAGGGTTCGTTGAGCAGGCTGGCATTGTAGCTCGCGACGGTCGTGCCGGCCTGGGTCAGTTCGCGCTTCACCTCAGAATCAAGCGCAATGGCGGCGGCCTCGTAGCGACGATTCCAGGTGACGAGGTCGACGCCTGTTGCGGCCACGACCATGGGAATCAACCTGGCAGGGTCTCCCCGCATCAGGACGAGCCTGCCGCCGCGCGCGCCCAGCTCTTCGGCGAGCGCGGCGAGAGAGCGTGACAACCACCAGCGCGCTGCGCCGCCCAGCACGCGCCGTTTCGGTGATTCGTCGAGGATGTAGAGGCAAAGGACGGGGCCATGGGCCGCAGCTGCGCAAAGGGCAGGATTGTCGGCGAGACGCAGATCGTCGCGGAACCAGAACAGGGAGGAGGCGCTCATCCCTCCTGATAGCCTGCCTCCCGATAGCCTGCACCAGCGGCTCACGCGAAATCGGCGCCGTCAAGGCGCCGATCCTGGCATTGCTTCCGGGCGGGAGAATCGACCTCCGGGCCGGTATGCGGCGCTATCAGCGGTAATAGGGCCGGCCGTAATACTGGCGATGGCGCCAGTGCCCGCGTGCATAGCCATAGGGCGGCGGGCCGTAATGGCGGCGGCCGTAATAGCCGCGTGGGGGACCGTAGCGATAACCGTGAGAATAGTGTCCCCGGCCATGGCGCCAGTCGCGATACTGAACCTGCTGAATGTCGGACGTCCCGCTCAGCAGGTCGCCAGCCGTGGTCGGTGGCGCTGCGAGTGCGGCTGCGGGCAGGGCAGCCGTCAGGCCCAGCATCAGGGCCGAGGCGAGGAAAAAGTTTCGCATGATTCGTCTCCAGGTGAATCGGATCGACAGCATGGAAGCCGATCGGGCTCGAACCGGTGATGAACGGGATTGTCCGGAACCGTTCATCTCGCGCAAGGCACAGATGCCTCGCTTTCGCGAGGATCAGGGCAGTCAGCGCATCATGTTAAGGAGGTGGAGGCCTCGCCCGGAATCGAACCGGGGTGCAAGGATTTGCAGTCCTCTGCGTAACCACTCCGCCACGAGGCCATCCGGGGACAGTCACGCTGCGGTGATGTCCTAGGGCCGCCTATAACCACATGGCGCGCCGGCCCGCAACCGGGAACAGCAGCATTCGTCATGATGACCTATGGTCACCTGTGGATGAGCGGAATTCCTGCCATCGAAGTGTCTTAAAGGGCTTGCGCCCGGACAAAGGCGTCGCTATTACCCCGGCCATCGGTCCCGGATAGCTCAGCGGTAGAGCAATCGACTGTTAATCGATTGGTCGCAGGTTCGAATCCTGCTCCGGGAGCCAACACTTCTTACATTCATGTAATTGATGCCCGTGTGCCATCTCCTCTACGAGGGGGCGGCAGCGTGTCGGCTCGCGATTTCAGAATCTTATGCGCTTTTGCTGATCCGAGCTCTCGGCATGTCGGCGCGTAATGCGCGTCCGCCCTTGCGCGATCCCCTCACCACGATCCGCCGAGGTTCGTTGATCAGGGCGTGGCCGCCAGGCGCCGATCGACGGCGCGGGCGCGGAGCTGCCTGGAGAGGATGGGCCGAGCCCTCTCGATGTCATGATCAGGATCGAGGGATCGCTGAGCGATCGCTATTGGGCAGAATGACCGAATCCAAACCGGTCTGATTCAGAGGCCGCGATCGCAGATCAATCGAGATGTCGCCGGCAGAATCCTGCCGGTCGAATCTTGGCCGGATTGCCTCGCGACGACGCCGTCAGGTCGTCTGTGGATGCGGCGCGCATGTGCTCCTCAGCTGTGAGAACTCGCTGCAGCCGAACCGGTGTCCTGCCGCGGCCATCTTGCCTTTTGCGACCGCCTCGAACAAAAGCTGAGGACGGCGAACACGCGCCGCGCAGACGGAGATTGAGGATATGGACAGCTTCACCGAGCTGCGCCGGATGATGGTCGATTGCCAGTTGCGGACCTATGACGTGACGGACCGTGCGGTTCTCACGGCTGCCGACCGCGTTCCGCGCGAAGCATTTCTTCCCGCCGAACTCTCCCACCTTGCCTATCTCGATCAGTCTGTCGCCTTGCCGGGTACGAGCCGGGCGCTGATGACGCCGATGGTGATCGTGCGGATGATCCAGATGCTCGGCATTCAGCCTGGCGAGCGCGTGCTCGAATATGGCGGCGGCACGGGATATGGCGCTGCATTGATGTCGGATATGGGCGCGGTCGCCACGCTTTGGGAGCCTGATGCGGCTGCCCTGGATCAGGCTCGTGGCGCGCTTGCGCTGGCTGGCGCTGTTGGCGTCACGCTCAGCGCCACACGGCCTGCCGAATCTCATTTCGACGCGATTCTCGTCAGCGGCGCCTGCGAGACCGTTCCAGAGAGCCTTTTTGGTCTCGTCAGCGATAACGGCCGGCTGATCCTGGTCGAGGGGCAGGGGCGGGCCGCGCGGGTGCAGCTTTATCAAAAGAGCGCCCAAACCATGTCGGCGAGGCCGGTTTTCGATGCTGCCGCGCCTGTTTTGGAAGAATTCCGCCGCGTTCCGAGTTTCGAATTTTGATTCGGCAGTGTCGCATTTATGCGGCACTGCGCCATGGAAACGATTGTTCGCGCCTTGGTGAGATTGGCGCGGGCCGCGGCTCCGGGTATGAATCACTACAACTATGCCGAGGCTGGGGCGATGCCTGGGCGAGACTTGAGTCCGCACAAGAGGCGTCCACGTGAACGAAAAAGAAATTAGGCGGAAGTCGGCCGGATACGGTCTCGCTGCGGTTCTGGCCACCGTTTTGGCCGCCAGCCAGATCACGACGGCTTCTGCGCAGACGATGGATGCATCGCTGGCGCGGGCCTATAATGGCAACCCGACGCTGAATTCGCAGCGCGCCTTGGTGCGCGCCACCAACGAGAACGTGCCCCAGGCACTGTCCGGCTACCGGCCGCGCATCACCGCCTCGGCGGATATCGGCGCGAGCCTGCTTGACGCCAATCAGCCCGGACAGGGCAACAGCACGTCCCGCCTGGCGCCGCGTGGCGCAGGCGTCCAGATCGACCAGAACATCTTCGACGGTGGCAAGACCCGCAGCTCTGTCAGCCAGGCGGAATCGCAGGTGCTGGGTGCGCGGGCGACGTTGCGCAATACCGAGCAGAACGTGCTGCTCGATGCCGCCACGTCCTACATGAACGTGCTGCGCGACACGGCGATTCTCAGTTTGAACCGCAACAACGTCGAGGTTCTCGAGGAGCAGCTGCGCCAGACGCGCGACCGATTTCAAGTCGGTGAAGTAACCCGGACCGACGTGGCGCAGGCAGAAGCCCGGCTGTCGCAGGCGCAATCCGCGGAGATTCTGGCGGAATCGAACCTCAAGACCAGCATCGCGCGCTTCCGCCAGAATGTCGGTGTCGAGCCAAAGCAGCTCGCGCCTGGACGTCCCATCGAGAACCTGCTGCCGAAGTCGCTGCCGGCCGCGCTTGACATCGCGTTGGTCGGGCATCCTGCGGTCATCGCGGCTCTGCACGGCGTCGATGCGGCGGAGTTGCAGGTGAAGGTCACGGAAGCGGACCTCTATCCGACCGTGGGTGTGCGCGGCTTGGTCGCGCAGCGCTATGACAGCCAGCTTTTTGGTGACAATCGCTTCTCGGCGAGCGCTGTGGCGACGCTGACAATCCCGATCTATGAGGGCGGCCAGGTCTACTCACGGACCCGGCAGGCCAAGGAGACGGCCGGCCAGCGCCGGATCGACGTCGACACGTCGCGCGACACCGTGCGTGCTGCGGTCGTCTCCGCCTGGGGCGCCCTTGATGCCGCCAAGGCGCAGATCATTGCGGCTCAGGCACAGGTTCAGGCGGCTGAGACCGCGCTTGCAGGCGTCCGCGAGGAGGCCAAGGTCGGTCAGCGTACCACGCTCGACGTGCTCAACGCGCAGCAGGAACTGGTGATTGCCCGGTCGACGCTGGTGACGGCGCAGCGAGATCGGGTCGTCGCATCCTATGCCGTGCTCTCGGCCGTTGGCCGGCTTTCGGCTGAGACGCTGAAGCTCAAGACCGCGGTCTACGACTCCCGCAAGCATTACGATCAGGTCAAGGGTCTGCTCTGGGGCACCCAGGTTCCTGACGGTCGCTGAGACAGCCTTGAGTGTTAATGACGGGGGCTGAAGCCCCCGTTTCTGTTGTGGTCCGCCCGCTCTGTTTTGCAGCGGGCTTGCGCGCTGATCGATGGGAGACATTCCGGCAACAGACCGGATTTCTCCTGTGGGTGGGCCGGAACCTGCCTTGCTTGGCGCTCTTTGCGTGGAATACTCAATGTTGGGGCTGCGTTTGATTCGATCCGCGCGCCCGGTGTCGAGTGGTCGGACCCAGCATGAGCGCGCAACCCAAGCCCAACGAACCGTCGATGGAGGAGATTCTCGCCTCCATCCGCCGGATCATCGCGGATGACGAGGTCAAGCCCGCCGAGGCTAGCGCACCTGCGCCGACGCCAGAGCCGTCACCCGCGGCGCCCCAGTTGCAGCTCGTCGAGGAGATCGATGACGACGTGCTCGATCTCGGAGCCGAGGCGAGCCTGGTCGTATCACCGGCGATGGCTGAGCCCGAGCCTCCGGCCGTGGCCATTCAGCCCAGCCTGGATGTCGATTTCCTCGAAGCGGCCGAGCCCGAGTTCAAGCCGCAACCGGAGCCGCCGGCGCAGATGTTCGTGCCGCCAGCCTTCGTCCCGGCACAGTCCGCGCCGCCATCGCTCGATATGGCTGCTCTGATTTCGGAACAGGCCGGCTCCGCCGTGAACAATGCCTTCGGTGCGCTCGCCCACACAGTCCTGACCAACAACGCGCGTACGCTCGAGGATCTGGTCAAGGACATGCTGAAGCCGATGCTCAAGACCTGGCTCGACGACAATCTGCCGACCATGGTGGAACGTCTGGTGCGCGCCGAAATCGAACGCGTCGCCCGCGGTAACCGGCACTGAGGCATTTCCCGCTCACCAGGACGAGATTGGTCGGCTAAGGTATCGGCCTGAAAGGTGGATTGCAGTCTCGATGCAAACACAGAAGGTCGGTTCATCCGCCCGGATACGAAATCCAGTCCGATGATCTAACGCCCGCGTAGCCGTCCGTGGACCCGTTGTGGCACTCTGATGTCGTCAAAGGCGCCGGCATCGTGCAACTGCTTGATGGCGAACCCGGCGAGGGTCAACGCGGCGGTTGGCCCGCCAAGTCGTGAGACCAGCATCGCCAGGCCGACCGCGACAGGGCGTGAAAAACGTCCCGAAGCCGCTTCGACGGCGAGCCATGCTCCGAGACTGTGAACGAGGAGCTTCATCCGGTCATCCTGCTGTGCTTGAGGGGCGGGGACAATCTGATCGATGAAGGCCTAACCGCTGAGACAGGTCGTGGTTCCGTATCTCCGTCGTTTGACGATTGCGCCGGGGCGTGCCTGATTCGGATCCGAAGGAGTGCGAAGCCGTCCTCGGGGGCAGACAGTTTCGCGAGCCCGACGCCACCTTCAGCGAGTCTCAACGCGAGGACTGACCATGAAGAAGCCGACGTCACGCATCGATCTGAAGTCCAACACCAAAACCTCAATGATCAGCCTGCTCAATGCCCGCCTGGCGGACGGCATCGATCTTGCGCTTGTCACCAAGCAGGCCCACTGGAATCTGAAGGGCCCGGGCTTCATCGCTATCCACGAGATGCTCGATGGCTTCCGCGCCGAGCTCGATACCCATGTCGATACAGTCGCAGAGCGCGTGGCACAGCTTGGCGGGATTGCGCTGGGCACAACGCAGACTGTCGCGTCGGGCACGACGCTGAAGCCCTATCCGACAGAGATCGTTGCGGTGAAGGATCACCTCGCCGAACTGATCGAGCGCTACGCCGAGACCGCCAAGACCGTCCGCACCGCGATCGACACCGCGGCTGAGGCTGGCGATGCGGACACGGCCGATATCCTGACCGGCTATTCTCGGGCGCTCGACAAGGCGCTCTGGTTCCTGGAGTCGAGCGCGGCCTGACATCCGCATTGTCGAAAGCGTTGACGGGACGCCCACGCATGGGCTCTTAAGACCAACGACCTTTTGGCCTGACCTTCGGCCGGGGCTTTCCCCGGCCATTTTGCGTTCGAGCGAAGCAATGATGGACAAGACATTCGAGCCCGCCACCGTCGAGGCGCGCATCAGCAAGGCCTGGGAAGAGGCCGAGGCCTTCCGGGCAGGGCGTGGCGCCGAGCCGGGCGCTGAGCCCTATTGCATCGTCATTCCGCCGCCGAACGTGACTGGCTCCCTGCATATGGGCCATGCGCTCAACAACACGCTGCAGGATGTGCTCTGCCGCTTCGAGCGCATGCGCGGCAAGGACGTGCTCTGGCAGCCGGGCACCGACCATGCCGGCATCGCGACCCAGATGGTGGTCGAGCGCAAGCTTGCCGCCGAGAACAAGACCAACCGCAGGACCATGGGCCGCGAGGCCTTCCTCGAGGAGGTCTGGCGCTGGAAGGCGGAGTCCGGCGGCACCATCGTCAACCAGCTGAAGCGGCTCGGCGCCTCCTGCGACTGGTCGCGCGAGCGCTTCACCATGGACGAGGGGCTGAGCGCGGCCGTGCTCAAGGTCTTCGTCTCCCTGCACAAGCAGGGGCTGATCTACCGCGCCAAGCGGCTGGTGAACTGGGATCCGAAATTCCAGACCGCCATTTCCGATCTTGAGGTCCTGCAGGTCGAGAAGACCGGCTCGTATAAATGGCAGCGCGGCGGCGAGGAGGAATTCGACTCCGCCAAGCTCGACAAGGCGCTGAACCGCGATCCGAGCGGGCATCTCTATTATTTCAACTACCCCCTCGAAGGCGTGGTCTACGACCTCGACGACGCTTCGACCTTCATCACGGTTGCGACGACCCGGCCGGAAACGATGCTGGGCGATACCGGCGTCGCGGTGCACCCCGAGAACGAGCGGCTGAAGGGCCTGATCGGCCGGAACGCGATCCTGCCGCTGGTTGCGCGCGTCATCCCGATTTTTGGCGACGACTATGCCGACCCGGAGAAGGGCACAGGCGCGGTCAAGATCACGCCGGCGCATGACTTCAACGATTTCGAGGTCGGCAAGCGCCACAAGCTTGCGGTCATCAACATCCTCGACGGCGAAGCGCGCATGCTTCTCGAAGCGAACGAGGACTTCCTGGCCGGCGCCAAGCCCGAGCAGGCGGTGCAGGCTCTGCACGGCCTCGACCGCTTCGCTGCCCGCCGTCTCGTCGTTGCACTGATGGCAGAGCGCGGCTTGCTGGTGAAGATCGAACCGCATGCGCATACCGTGCCGCATGGCGATCGCTCCGATGTCGTGATCGAACCCTGGCTGACCGATCAGTGGTATGTCGACGTCAAGCCGCTGGCGGAACGCGCGCTCAAGGCCGTGAAGGATGGGCGCACCAAGATCACGCCCGATAGCTGGACCAAGACCTATAACGACTGGCTCGAGAACATCGAGCCCTGGTGCGTCTCGCGTCAGTTGTGGTGGGGGCACCAGATTCCGGCCTGGTACGGACCGGATGGCGAGTGCTTCGTCGCCGAATCCGAGACCGCTGCACAGGCTCTGGCGGTCGGCCATTACGGCGGCCCGGTTGCGCTGACGCGCGACGAGGACGTGCTCGACACCTGGTTCTCGTCGGCGCTCTGGCCGTTCTCGACGCTGGGCTGGCCGGAGGATACGCCGGAGCTCAAGCGCTATTACCCAACGGCGACGCTCGTCACCGCCTTCGACATCATCTTCTTCTGGGTCGCCCGGATGATGATGATGGGCCTCAACTTCATGGACGAGGTGCCATTCAAGGACGTCTATATCCACGCCATCGTTCGCGACGAGAAGGGCGCGAAGATGTCGAAGTCGAAGGGCAACGTCATCGATCCGCTGACGCTCGTCGACAAGTATGGTGCCGACGCCCTGCGCTTCACGCTCGCTGCCATGGCGGCGCAGGGGCGCGACATCAAGCTCGCGACCTCGCGTGTCGAGGGTTATCGCAACTTCGCAACGAAGATCTGGAACGCCTCGCGCTTCGCCGAGATGAATGGCTGCCAGCGCGTCGAGGGTTTTGATCCCGCTCTGGTCACGCAGCAACTCAATCGCTGGATCCTCAGCGAGGCGGCCCGGGCCGCCGACGAGATCGCGGCCGGCATTGCCAGTTTCAAGTTCAACGAAGCGGCAGGCGCCGCCTATCGCTTCGTCTGGAACGAGTTCTGCGACTGGTATCTCGAGCTGGCGAAGCCCGTTCTGCAGGGCGACGGTGCAGCCGCAGCGGAGCGGGCTGAGACACAGGCGACCGTTGCCCATGTCATCGACCTGATCTGCCAGCTTCTCCACCCCTTCATGCCGTTCCTCACCGAGGAGCTCTGGGCCGTGAAGGCGGGAGAGGGGGCTCAGCGCAAGCTTGCCAAGGGTGATGCCGCGCTGGTCTGCCTGACGCGCTGGCCCGAGCTTGCCGGCCTCACGAACGAGGCGGCCGAGGCTGAGATCGGCTTCGTCGTCGATCTGATCTCCGATATCCGCTCGGTCCGCTCCGAGACCAATGTGCCGGCCGGCGCGCAAGCGCCTCTGGTACTGGTCAAGGCGAGTGCTGCGACCAAGGCGACGATCGAAGCCTGGGCTCCGATGATCGAACGGCTGGCGCGCGTCTCCGCGATCGGCTTCGCCGAGATCGCCCCGCCGCAATCCGCCCAGATCATCGTGCGTGGCGAAGTCGCGGCTCTGCCGCTCGCCGGCATCATCGACCTCGACGCGGAGCGGGCGCGCCTGACGAAGGAGCTCGCCAAGCTCGACCAGGACATTCTCGCGGTGGAGCGCAAGCTCGGCAATCCGGATTTCGTCGCTCGTGCGCCGGAAGAGGTCGTCGAGGAAAACCGCGAGCGCAAGGCGCAGGCCGAGGCACGGAAGGTCAAGATCGGCGAAGCGCTGGTGCGGATGCAATAGCCCGGTAGCGCGTCACTCCCGCGTTATGCAAAGACTGGTAGGGTTCCAAACGCGCTTGCTGGAGCCCTGCCATGTTTCGCCGCAATGCCTTCGATCGGTTCCTTGTCGATGACTTCCTGACGGAAGCGGGTACGCCCTCGCGCCGGCGTTTTCTGCAGGGGCTTGCGGCCTCGGGCCTGTTGCTCACCGGCGGCGCTGTGCTCGACCAGCGGGTCTGGGCCAATCCGGTCTTCGCTGCCTATCCTTTCGGGCTCGGCATCGCCTCGGGCGATCCGTCTGCCGATGGCTTCGTGATCTGGACCAAGCTCGCGCCCCTGCCGCTTGCGCGCAATGGCGGCATGCCCATGAAGGCTGTCGAGGTCACCTACGAGATCGGTGCCGAGGCGAATATGCGCCAGATCGTGCAACGCGGCTCGGCCCTGGCCCGGCCCGAGCTCGGCCACGCCGTCCATGTCGAGGTCTCCGGGCTGGAACCGAACCGCGACTATTTCTACCGCTTCACGTGCGGCGGCGAGCGCACCATCACGGGCCGTGCCCGTACCTTCCCGTCGGCGAATGTGTCGGTTGAGCGGGTCCATTTCGGTGTGCTCGGCTGCCAGCGCTACGAGGACGGCCATTTCACCGCCTTTCGCCATGTTGCGGATGAGCACTTCGATTTCATCTACCATTACGGCGACTACATCTACGAGTACCGCATGGTGCGGCCGAACGAGCGGCCCTTGGCTGTCGCGCGCGTCATGCCCGGAGATCCCGACGAGATCTATTCGCTCGCCGACTACCGGCATCGTTATGCGATCTACAAATCCGATCCCGACCTGCAACTGGCCCATGCCTCGACATCGTGGCTGGTCTCGTTCGACGATCATGAGGTCGACAACAATTTTGCAGGCCTGGTCTCCGAGCAGAATGTTCCCCCGGAGATCTTCGCGCTGCGCCGCGCTGCCGGATTCCAGGCCTGGTATGAGCATATGCCGTTGCGCCGGGCGTCGATCCCGAGCGGTCCTTCGATCCAGGCCTATCGGCGCTTCCTCTATGGCGATCTGGCCCAGATCGATGTGCTCGACACCCGCCAGTTCCGCTCGGACCAGCCTTGCGGAGATGGCTCGCACGCAGCCTGCGCTGACGCGCTGAAGCCTGAAAACACGATGCTTGGCGAAAAGCAGGAGGCCTGGCTTGCCGAGGGCCTGCGCAGTTCGAGAGCGCGATGGAACGTGCTGGCTCAGCAGGTCATGGTGATGCGCCACGACCGCGATCCCGACCCCAGGAAGGTCGGCTACAGCATGGATAAATGGGACGGTGCAGTGGCGGCACGCCAGCGTCTGTTCGACACGCTGGAGAGCGCTGGCACGGCCAACGCAGTCGTGCTCACCGGAGACATCCACCAGAACTGGGCGGGCGAGCTCAAGGCCAATTTCGACGATCCCAAGTCCAGGACGCTTGGCGTCGAGTTCGTCGCCACCTCGATCACCTCGGGCGGCGACGGAGCCGACACGACAAAGGCGGGACAGGTCGCCCTGCAAAAGAACCCGCATATCGGGTTCTTCAACAATCAGCGCGGCTACATGCGCCATACCCTTTCACAAGGCGGCTGGCAGGCCGATTACCGCGTGCTGGACCGGGTTACCACTGCCGGAGCCGCGATCTCGACCCGTGCCAGCTTCGTCGTCGAGGCCGGAAAACCGGGGATGTCGCCGAAATGAACCGCTGTCTGCGCTGCCCGTATCAGGACATGAATCGGTCGCCAAATTGACCTTGAACTAAGAGACCTCTGGCAAATTCCCGGGGACACGATTAGATGCGCGCGGGGTGCAAGTCTGCCATGCGCCGTTCGATCCACTGCACGAGACACTGAACCGACGCATGCTCAAGCGAGCTTATGATTGGTGCGTTTCCTACGCATCCCACCCCGCCGCGCCGTGGCTGCTCTTCGCCCTGACTTTTGTCGAGAGCTCGGTCAGCCCGTTGCCTCCGATTCCGCTGCTGCTGCCGATGTGCATCGCGCGGCCGGACCGGGCCTGGTTCTACGCCGGGATCTGCTCGCTCGGCGCCGTCACGGGGGGCTATCTCGGCTATGCGATCGGCGCCTTCCTGTATGAATCCGTCGGCGTCTGGCTGATCAGCATCTACGGGCTTCAGGACAAGGCCGCCCATCTGATCTCGAGTTCGCAGGATTTCTGGTTCTGGGTGCTCGTCACCAAGGGGCTGACGCCGATCCCGTTCAAGATCGTCACGATCATGTCGGGCTTCCTGCATTTCGACATCTGGAAGTTCACCATCGGCATGGTGATCTCACGCGTCACCTTCTTCGCCATGATCGCGCTCGCGCTACGCTTCTACGGCGACAACATCCGCATCTTCATCGAGAGGCACCTGCCGCTCAGCGTGACGCTTCTGCTCGTGGTGGTCGTTGGCGGGTTCTTCGTCCTGCCCATGGTTCTCTGAGCTGCGGTTCCTCAAATTGTGACATCGTGGCAACACCGCTGAGGCATCGCATGCGCGCTGTCCTGAGCTGGATCAGATGCCGCGATGCCGCCACAAAGCGCCCCCAGCAAAGAGGGACGTTAAGTCACTGAGATTTAGATGATTTAAAGTCGGGTTTGTCCGGTTGGAAGATTATGTCCTTCCCGAGCCTGCAAAGAGACTGAACGTTGCGCGTGGCGCGGGCTGCGTGGCACATCTGCCGCGCACTGCAAGCGCAGGGTGGAGCGAGGACAGGTAGAATGGACGCGCGCGTTTTCGATAAGTCGAAGCTACCCAGCCGGCATGTCAGCGTCGGGCCGGCGCGCGCTCCGCATCGTTCCTACTACTATGCGATGGGGATGACCTCGAAGCAGATCGCGCAGCCCTTCGTCGGCGTTGCGTCCTGCTGGAACGAGGCGGCTCCCTGCAATATTTCGCTGATGCGCCAGGCCCAGGCCGTCAAGAAGGGCGTTGCTTCGGCCGCGGGCACGCCGCGCGAGTTCTGCACCATCACGGTGACCGACGGCATCGCCATGGGCCACCAGGGCATGAAGTCGTCGCTGGCCTCGCGCGAATGCATCGCCGACTCGGTCGAGCTCACCATGCGTGGCCATTGCTATGACGCGCTGGTCGGCCTTGCCGGTTGCGACAAGTCGCTTCCGGGCATGATGATGGCGATGGTTCGCCTCAACGTGCCGTCGATCTTCATCTATGGCGGCTCGATCCTGCCGGGCACCTTCAAGGGCAAGCCGGTCACCGTCCAGGACGTGTTCGAGGCCGTCGGCAAACACTCCGTCGGCGCCATGTCGGACGAGGACCTGAAGGAACTGGAGGAGGCAGCCTGCCCGTCCTCGGGCTCCTGCGGCGCCCAGTTCACCGCCAACACCATGGCGACGGTTGCCGAGGCTATCGGCCTTGCGCTGCCCTATTCCTGTGGCGCGCCTGCGCCCTACGATGTGCGCGACACCTTCTGCTACACCGCCGGCGAGATGGTGATGGAGCTGATCGCCAGGAACATCCGCCCGCGCGACATCGTCACCCGCAAGGCGTTGGAGAATGCGGCCATGGTCGTGGCGGCCTCGGGCGGCTCGACCAATGGTGCGCTGCACCTGCCGGCGATCGCACATGAATGCGGCATCGATTTCGATCTCTTCGCCGTCGCCGAGATCTTCAAGAAGACCCCCTACATCGCCGACCTGAAGCCAGGTGGGAAATATGTCGCCAAGGACATGTTCGAAGTCGGCGGCATTCCGCTGTTGATGAAGACCCTGCTCGACCATGGCTACCTGCATGGCGACTGCATGACCGTGACCGGCCGCACGATTGCCGAAAACCTCGCTTCGGTGAAGTGGAACGATGAGCAGGACGTAATCCGCCCCGCCAACAAGCCGTTGTCCGACAATGGCGGTGTCGTCGGTTTGCAGGGCAATCTCGCCCCTGAGGGCGCGATCGTGAAGATCGCGGGCATGCCGGCCGAGAGCCTGGTCTTCACCGGGCCGGCCCGCTGCTTCGACTGCGAGGAGGACGCCTTCAGGGCCGTCACCAATCGCGAGTACAAGGTCGGCGACGTGCTGGTCATCCGCTACGAGGGCCCCAAGGGCGGCCCCGGCATGCGCGAGATGCTGTCGACGACCGCGGCCCTCTACGGCCAGGGCATGGGCGACAAGGTCGCGCTGATCACGGACGGGCGATTCTCCGGCGCGACCCGCGGTTTCTGCGTCGGCCATGTCGGCCCCGAAGCCGCCGTTGGCGGGCCGATCGGCCTCATCCGCGATGGTGACATTATCGAGCTCGATGCCATCACAGGAAAGCTCGCGTGCCGCCTTTCTGATGCCGAACTTGAGGAGCGTCGTAAGGCCTGGAAACCGCGCAGGACCGACTACAATTCGGGCGCGCTGTGGAAATACGCGCAAACGGTCGGCTCCGCCAAGGGCGGGGCCGTGACCCACCCAGGAGGGGCGGCAGAAACCCATTGCTATGCGGATATCTGAGACCATCATAGCTGGAACATTCCTGATCCTGGGCTGCCAGTCGGCAGCCTGGTCGCAGGATGTCATGGGCCGGGCACCGATCCCGCCGCGCTCGATTCCGGGCGCTCCGCTGCCGGAGCCCGAGGGGCCGCCTCCCGCGGGCCTGCAGGCCCTCCCCAATGGCCGCGTGCTGGCGCCTGCGCCGAACGCTCCCGCCGCGCATGCCGCGCTGCCGTTGGCGCCCTTCGCCAGCGCGCGCGATGCGCTGAAGGCCTGGATGCGCGATTCGACGGCTGGTGATCAGGCCGGCGCCGTGCGCGCGCTCGAATATGCCGCGGCTCACGGCCACCTCACTGCCCAGTACAAGCTCGGCCGGATGTATGCCGGTGGCGAAGGCGTTCCCAGCAATGATCTGAAGGCCTTCGAGTACTTCTCGAAGATTGCGGACGAGAATGCCGATGCGATTCCCGGCACGGCCGACGGGCGTATCGTTGGCAGCGCCTTCGTAGCGCTCGGCAGCTATTTCACGGACGGCATCAAGGGCTCCTATGTGAAGCCCAATATCGACCGGGCCTTCGATATGTTCCACTATGCCGCATCCTATTTCGGCGATCCCGACGGGCAGTACAATCTTGCCCGGCTCTACATGAACGGGCAGGGCACCGGCCGCGACCAGCGGCAGGCAGCGCGCTGGATGAAGCTTGCAGCCGAGAAGGGGCATGTGCCGGCGCGTGCCGTTTTTGGCGACATGCTGGTTCGTGGCAGCGATGGCGTTCCGCGTCAGGTCTCACAAGGGCTGATGTGGCTGGCTCTGGCACGCGATGCTGCCGATCCGGCGCGTGAAGCCTGGATCTTCGAGCGCTATGACGCGGCCTTCGCTGCGGCTTCCGTGAGTGACCGCAACGCGGCGCTATCGCTGGTTGAGCGCCAGCAGGTTGCAGGCCGCTCCAGCGAACGCTGAAAGCCGTACACCGACGTCTCTGGCCGCCCCACGCGGCGGCGTAACGCATGGCGGGCAAGTACGCCCTGCCGTGCCCACCGCATCGCTCTCTCCTTCAGCCCTGCATACATCCTCGCCTTGTCGTTGCGTGGGAAAACCGTTGCTCGCGCCCCGGCTCCGGATGTCGCCAGTCGGAGCTGCCGCGAACCGCGCCGGTTTTCTGGCGCGCGCCGTCTGCTCTTCGGCGGCCGCACAATTCCGGAAGCGGGCCGCGCCGGGCGAAACGGGCGCACACCGAGATGTGATGGCGCCGGCTTGTCCGAGGCCTGAACACGGATCAATGTTCATCGTATGTTCATGCGGTAAGGCGGAGATTCACCGCAAGGCGAGGCTCACTTGATGGGAGATTCGTCATGACCTCAATGCTCAGCATCACCAAGACGACTGCCGCTGCTTTCGCCGCGGTCATGGCAGTCGGTGTCATCGCATGGTCGGCGCCAGCCGAGGCGCGGTTCGGCGGCGGCGGCGGCTTCCAGGGTGGCGGAGGCTTCCATGGCGGTGGCGGAGGCTTCCACATGGCCTTCCACGGCGGCGGCGGCCGAATGGCTGGCTTCGGAGGGGGCGGTTTCGCCCATCCCGGTTTTGCCCGCCCAGTCTTTGCCGGTCGGTCGGTTTTCTTCCACCAACAGCGGTTCAACCATAACCGGTTCTTCGTCGGCCCGGCCTTCGCATTCGGCGTCGGGGCGCCCTATTACTACAACACCTATTACAATGACGGCTGCTACTATGCGTGGCAGCAGCACTACGACCAGTGGGGTTACGCCGTCGCTCGCCGCGTATTGGTCTGCTACTGACAAGCCGTTCCATGCGACGCGGACGACGCTTGGTCCGGGCAATAGCCGCGCAAGGACGCGCTGATCACGCTGCCTTCAACTCCACGATGACCGGCACATGATCCGACGGCTTGTCCCAGCCGCGGACATGTTTGGCGATCGAGACAGCGGCAAGCCTGTCTGCAGCGTGCGGCGAAAGCAGCAGATGGTCGATCCGGATGCCGTTGTTCCGCTGCCAGGCGCCAGCCTGATAATCCCAGAAGGTGTAAAGCCCGCCGGAATCCGTGGTCGAGCGCAGCGCTTCGGTGAAACCGAGATTAACGAGCCCGCGGAAGGCGGCCCGGGTCTGCGGGAGGAACAGCGCGTCATCGACCCAGGCCGCGGGGTCGCGTGCATCGCGTGGCTCGGGGATGACGTTGTAATCGCCGGCCAGGACCAGCGGCTCTTCCTGGGCAAGCAGCATTTGCGCATGGGTGGTCAGGCGGCGCATCCAGCCAAGCTTATAGGGATATTTCTCGGTATTGGGCGGATTGCCGTTCGGCAGGTAGATCGAGGCGATACGGACTACGCCACCGGCATAGGCCAGCACGCCCTCGAGATAGCGAGCCTGCTCGTCGGCATCGTCTCCCGGCAAGCCGCGGCGGACATCCTCGAGCCTGGCGCGGCTGAGAATCGCGACGCCGTTGAAGGTCTTCTGGCCATGGGTCTCGACCTGCCAGCCGGCCTCCTCGATTTCGCGCCGCGGGAAATCCCCGTCGACGCATTTCAGCTCCTGCAGGCATAGGGCGTCGGGCTCGGATTCCCTGAGGAAATCGAGCAGATGGCCAAGCCGCTGGCGGACCGAATTGACGTTCCAGGTGGCAATGCGCAACGGGCTGGCTCCGAGTCAGGTCGAGGGCTGAATAAGCGTCAGAGATCGGCCGCTGACAACCCTGCAGTGGTGCCGGTCATGCCAAATGGCGTCAGTATCCGTGCCCAAACAGCACATCTCCCCATCAAAAACCTCCCCATGTCGCCATGGAGAGGCTCGATGTCGTGGCGCTGAATGCGCGTCAGCGCTCAGGGACAGGCGCGCACCACGCCGCCCGCGCCGATATAGGTTCCGGTCTCGGGGTCGTAGCTGCGGAACCGGCGCGCGCAATAGGCGACTGCATCGGCATCCGGGGAGGCATAAACCGGGCCACCATAGACGGGGCCGCCGTAGACAGGGGCCGGAGCGGCGTAGACCGGACCAGGCGCAAGCAATGCGCCAGCTGCCAGTGCGCCGATGGCGCCCGCTGCAATGCCGGCACCGACGGCCGCACCGCGTCCGCCGCGATAATAGCCGCCGCGGTAGCCGTAGCCGGGGCCGTAATATCTCCGGTACTGCACGCTCTGAATCAGATCCTTGCCCGATTCGGCGACAGCCGCTGCTGAGCCAGTCGTCGCGCTCAACGGCGCGGCGCTCGCCGGGGCGGTCAGAACGACGCCTCCTAGCAGCGCGGTGGCGATGGCGAGGGTCTTGATCATGACGAAACTTTCTCCTTTCCTCTCGAACGTGAGAGGAACGCCAGTGTTCCTCCAATCCATGGCAATTTTATAGTGCAAGGCGACGGCGTGAAAGCCCCGACCGTCAAGATCCGTGAAATTTCATCCTTACGGCGCTTCGTCATCGCATTTCAGCATTTCGATGCAAAGTTCGGCTCAGGATTGGCGCTTGTCTCGCAGGCGCTTCCGCACCATCTAGCGACGGCATGATGTTGCTTCGCAACACGATCCCTTCCCGCATCCGGAACCACTCTATGCTGCACCAGAACCCGACGCTGCCCCCTGCCGAGGCGATGAAGCCGTTGCCGATGATCATTTTCGGCTCGCGCTGGCTGCAGGTGCCGCTCTATCTCGGCCTCATCGTCGCGCAATGCGTCTATGTCTTCCTGTTCCTGAAGGAACTGGTCCACCTCGTTACACATGCGACGCAGTTCGGCGAGCAGCAGATCATGCTGGTCGTCCTCGGGCTGATCGATGTGGTGATGATCTCCAACCTGCTGATCATGGTCATCGTGGGCGGCTACGAGACATTCGTTTCGCGCCTGAAGCTCCATGGTCACCCCGATCAGCCGGAATGGCTGAGCCATGTCAATGCGAGCGTCCTGAAGATCAAGCTCGCTATGGCGATCATCGGCATCTCGTCTATCCACCTGCTCAGGACCTTCATCGAGGCCGGCAATATCGGCAATACGGGGCGGGTGACGAATTACACCGAGACCGGGGTCATCCTGCAGACGGTGATCCACGTCGTCTTCATCTTCTCGGCCATGGGGATCGCCTGGGTCGACAAGATCACTCTGCCGGCCGGCAAGGGCCACTGAGCCGCGGGTCAGGCCCTGAGACCGCGCGGCATCCCCTTGGTGCTGCGCGGCTGCGCCTGGCCTGGCGCAGTCTCGACGCCGATCGTCGGCAATGCCAGCGTGCGTTGGCCGCGAAAATCGACATGGCAGACGAGGAGCCCACGCTCCTCGATATAACCCAGAACGCGGCGGGCGCGGCCCGGCGAATGGCTGCCATAGACCTCGGCGAGTTCGGCGTCGGTCGGGGCGGGAGCGCCCTCGATCGCGGTGCGGGCAATGTAGAGAAACAGGCTCTGGAGGTCGTCCGGCAGGGTGGCTGCGGCGTCGAGCGAGACCTGCCAGGCATGGGACGCCGTGATGTCCTCACTCGCGCCTGCGCGGGCTACGGCAAGCCGCCGGCGGAAGTCATCGAGGCTGAGCGAGGATTGACCGACGCGGCGCATGCGGCAGCGCACCGTAAAGTCCTGATAGACCACGGCGACCTGGCGGCTCCGCGTTTCCGGGTCCTCCATCAGATCGCGCAGGATCTCGGTCATGATCGCCTCGCGCTCTTCCGGTTCCATCGGAATCTCGGGCTCCGGCTCGACGGCGGGGGCAGGGCGATAGCTCTCGATCTGGCGGAGCACTTCATTGGCTGCCGGGCGCGGCCGCGGCGTGGGACGCGGGACCCAGGAGGTGACGGGAGGTTCGTTCTCGCCCGCTTCGAAAATGAGCTTGCTCGCATCCTCCGGGGCCTGTTCGGGCAGGGGCATCAGGCCGGGCGCACTGCCGCGATCGACCGAGGACACGGCGCCGATCCTGAGCGGCAAGGGGCGTTTCGACAGCGCCGGGCCCAATGCGACGAACTGGCCACGCTCGAGGTCGCGGAACATCTCGGCCTGGCGCCGGTCCATGCCGAGCAAGTCGGAGGCGCGCTGCATGTCGATATCGAGGAAGGTGCGGCCCATCAGGAAGTTCGAGGCCTCGGCCGCGACGTTCTTGGCAAGCTTGGCGAGACGCTGAGTCGCGATCACCCCGGCGAGGCCGCGCTTGCGGCCGCGGCACATCAGATTGGTCATGGCGCCGAGGGAGAGGCGACGCGCTTCGTCCGACGCTTCGCCGGCCATGACGGGCGCGAAGAGCTGCGCCTCGTCGACGACGACCAGGATCGGGAACCACATGCTGCGATCGACGTCGAACAGCCCGCCGAGAAAGGCGGCCGTCGCGCGCAACTGCTCGTCGGCGTCGAGATTCTCGAGGTTGAGCACGATCGAGACACGATGCTGGCGGACGCGGATGGCGATACGCTGCAATTCGGCCTCGCCGCAGGCGGCGTCGACCACGACATGGCCGAACTGACCGGCCAGCGAGACGAAATCGCCCTCCGGATCAATCACGGCTTGCTGGACCAGCGGTGCGCTTTGCTCCAGCAGCCGGCGCAGCAGATGCGACTTTCCTGAGCCGGAATTGCCTTGGACCAGCAGGCGCGTCGCCAGCAATTCGGCGAGATCAAGCAGCGCGGGTTGTCCACCCTGGGTCAAGCCCATGTCGATGCCCGTCGTCATGCTCTGGTCTTGCTGCTCCGTCTGCCGCCCTGTTCCCGGACCGGCGCTTCTAACACACTGCAACTGGCCGATGGCCGGATACGGCCGGCCTTCCACAACTATCGGCCCCGGCAGATCAGCGCAGGCAGCGCCGCGCGCGTTCTTCACGCTGAATGTCGGCGATCATGCGGCGCTGGGTGTTCGACAGCGGCAGCTCCTCGGCATTGTCGTATTGGCAGCCGGCATTACCAAAGGCCGCGATACCGCGCTGGGTGCGGAAGCAGTAGCCCTGCGCCTTGTAGATCTCGTTGCGGGCATACCAGAGCTCATCGCAGGTTTGCTGCGCGAGAGCCGGCGCAGGCATTCCTGTCAAAGTCAGGAATGCCATGATCATCAATGTCTTGTGCGGCATGGTTCACTTCTTGAATCGAGTCGGCTCGATGCAAGATTGGGCCGCCGGACGAGCCCGGGCAAGCGGGGCTATTTCAACTCGCTCTTGCGCAGCATGGCGGCGCTCATGCTGACTCCGAAATGTTCGCTCATTTCGCCCGCACTCATATGGCGGATCGCTTCGATATTCGGGATCAGCAGGGCGGCGGCATAGCGCCGGGCCTGATACTCCATCGCCCGGACCTTGGCCGAGAGGCGCTCGGCCTGCGAGCCGGCAGGGGCGCGATGCAGGATGCCTTCATGGCCGAGCAGGGCATGTCCGACCTCATGGGCGATGGTCATCAGCGCCCGGCTTTCGCCGCGCAGGGCCGCGAGAAACACGGGTTCCGGGATCCGAAGGCGCTTGGTCTCAGAATCCCATTGCGCCTCGGCGTCGGCGAGTTGGCCGTCCGGTACACGTTCATAGGCAAAATTCGGGTAGCGGGCCTTCAGCCGCGCCATCAGGATCATGAAATCAATGCCCTGTTCGTCGCGGAAGCCGAGTTCGCGGCGATGGCTCAAGGCGCGGGCATCGATCTGGGCATCGGTCAGGAATGCGGGCTTCATGACAGCCTCCCGTGACGGAGCGGGAGCAGCCTAGCGCGCTCTTTGCCAATGCTCAATCCAGGATCATCAGGCTTGCGCAGCTAGCGCGGGGCCATCTCGAGGCAGGTCAGGACCTGGACATAGCTGGGCGGGCCGCCGAGTTGCGCGCTCTCGACGCAGGTGTTGCGGCTCTGCGCTGGATAGGCCGACCAGCGTTGTACCAACGTCGCGCGCGCCTGGTTCTCGTCGTCCTGGCAGGCCTGGGCGGTACGACCGACCCCCATGCTGGAACGGCCGACGTCGCGGCACGTGTTGACGACATCGAAGCGCGGCGGCCCATCGGAAACGGGAACGAAGAGACCGGTTGATAGTGATAGTGAGAGAAGGGCTGCGCTGATCATGGCGGAACCTCCGCAGGAGTGCCCGCGCGTTCTACGCGTTCAAACCGGGCCTGATCCAGCATAGCGCGTCGCCTGCACAGCCGCTAGCCAAGCGTAAACCGGTCTCTGCCCTTCGCCTTGCTTACGTAAAGCAGACCGTCCGCCCGCCTGTAGATTTGCTCCAGTGTTTCAAGGCCGTCGAAGAGGGCCGCGCCGACGCTGGCCGTCAGGTGAGGGGCAGTGTCCGAGGCGTCATGGGGAATGTCGAGCGAGGAGACCGCGCGGACGAGATTATCAAGCATGGCGCATGCCGTATCAGGCCTGACCCCATAGAGGATCAGGCCAAATTCCTCGCCTCCCAGGCGCCCAACCATGTCCATCGGCCGCCGCAATCTCGCTTCGAGCGCGCGGGCCAGGCTGCGCAGAGCCAGGTCGCCGGCCTGGTGTCCGTAGCGGTCATTGTACTTCTTGAAGTGATCGACATCGAGAATGGCGAAGACGAGACCGGCGCGCTCGCGCCTGGCCTGGCGCAAGGCCGTTGCGGCGTGCTCCTCGAAGAAGCGCCGATTGCCGATACCGGTCAGTGCGTCGGACATGGCGCGGTTGTGCAGCATCCGACGCAGCAGGAAGTGATCGCGCTGGGTGTATTCGCGCAGATAGGCGCCGACCGCGCCGACGAAGACGGCAAAGAACATCAGGATCGAGATCCGGATATGCTCATGGATATGGCCGGGATCGAGCATGACGAACCCGAGCAGAGCATTCAGGACAGCGATCAGCATCGCTGCCGCGACGCTTTGATGGAAGGTCAGGCCGACCGGCAGGAACACCGCCATGATGATGACGAAGCCGGCCAGATCCGCCTGGGCGAGGCCGCGCAGCTTGAAGACATTGGCGCTGACTGCACTCGTCGTTCCAATCAGCACGAGAACGAGGAAGCTCAGCCGGTTATAGGCACGGGGCAGACGCTTGCCGACGAGGACCGAGATCAGGGAAAGCAGGACGGCGAGCGTGATCCAGCGCAGAGCGGCTGCGGCCAGGGCGTCGTAGCGCTGCGCCCGATATTCCGTCAGCGGGTCGATCCGTGCGATGTCGAGCGCGATGAAGACGAGCCAGATTCCGAGCGCGGTGAGCGCGCAGACCAGCGTGCTCATCCGCTGCTCGATGCGCATATAGCGGCGGTATTCGTCTTCCAGCCCCGAGACGAAGCGCAGGCGCTTGAAGCCTCGCGCGCGCTGCCCTGCATAGGAACTGTCGCGCGCAGGCGCCGGGGGCGCGTTTTCCGCGGCGTCTATGACCTGTTCCAAAGCACTCACCGCACAAGCCTGCGAGCGGAGTGCCTAACACTCCGTTGGGGAGAGGGGCACTGCGTCGCAATCGCTGCGGGTGTGCGCGGGGACGGTTTCGGAAGCCTTGCGCCGGTGATGAGAATGCGAGGGAAGGCGCGCGGCCCGCGCCCTAACGCCATTCCTAGCCATGCTCGCTGGCCAGGATGGCCTCGACGATCTCCTGAACGTTCAGGGCCTCAGGCAGCGTCGCGAGATGATGCGGCCCGCCCTGCGTGAGGCGGATGACACCCTGGAGCTGGCGCCTGAGTGCGACGGGGCGTGCATCCGCCTGTGACAATGCGTCGGCAGCGCGTTCCCAGCTGCCATCGGGCAGACGGCGTTCGGCGATCGACCAGTCGCAAAGCCGGACCGCGCCCCTATCACCTTCCAGCATCCAGATATTGTGGTCATCCTTCCCAGTGCTCCCGACACTGCCCTTGAGCGCGACGGGGATGTCCCCGGCCAGCAACCTGGCCTCAATCCGGCGCTCCGATTTGCCCGCCTCCGGGAAGGCCACGCTCGCCGTGAGCCCATGCAGGGGGCCAACCAGCCTGCGGCTCAGGAAGAGGAAATGCGACACGACCTCGCGGGTGAAACCGCCCTGCGGGGTTCTGTCCAGCCAGGCCGCGGCGTCGGCCTGCCAGGGGCGCGGCCAGGTCGCGAAGGCGACTTCGATCGAGACGCGGGACAGAGTGCCGACCGCACCCTGTGCGATCCACTCCATCAATGTCGCTACGGCGAGCGAGGACGCGAAGGGGAAATTGACCGCGCCTCTGTCGCCGGCTTCCGCAACAAAGGCGCGCGCATCGGCGACATCGACCGCCAGCGGTTTCTCGCAAAAGACACTCTTGCCGGCGCTGATGGCGGCGCGCGCGTGGGTGAGGTGGGAGGCTGGAGGCGAGGCAATATAGACGCAGTCGCTGGCGGCGACGACCGCTGCGGCGTCAGTCAGCCGCGGAACCTGCGGGAAGGTTGCGGCCATGCGCTCCATTGCCGAAGGCGCCGGATCCCAGACGCCGCTGACCTTCACCAGTTCCTGGGACTGGTCGAGAATGGCGTGCAGCAGCCGCTCACCCATGATGCCTGCGCCAATGATCCCGATCGAGAGAGTGCCGTTCTGCATCGCCTAAAAATCCCTGCTCTGAGCCGAGGAGCGCGATAGCAGGATTCCGTCAGCGCCACGAGCGCGCGAGCGGCCGTAATCACGCGTCGCTACCATGTGGCGCGCAGCCCGGCGGTGAATACATGGGTGGTGGCGTCGGCATTGAGCCGGACATCATAGTCGGCGAACAGTGTGGCGTAGCGGCCAGCGCGTGCCGACAGGCCCAGGCCGAGGATGGCGCTGTCGCGCGCCACTCTCGCGCCCTGGACCGGGAAGGAGGCCGCAGGCGCCCCAATGAAGGCGGTATCGAGCACCATCGCATCGTCGAGGAACTCGTGCTGCCAGCGGCCACGAAGCTCGACAGCGACGCGGCTGGAGGCGAGATCGAACTCCTTCGCCAGGCGCAGGCCCAGGCTGCCGAGGAGGCTTTCCGCGGATTGCTTGCCGGCCGTCAGGCCAATGCTGCCAGCGCCGGTCTCGCTGAATCCGTCCTGCTGCAGATAGCTGTAACGCAGTGCCGCCAGCGGCTCGAGCTTAGACCAACCGAGATCAAGGGCGTAGCCGGCTTCGAGGGCGCCGGTGAAGCGATCGCCACCGTATTCGGCCCTTGCCTGGCGAGAGAGCCCACCGAAGCTGATGCTGCGCTCAGATTCGAAATCGAGGCGGGCATAACCGAAGGTACCATCAAGGCGCAGCGGGCCGCGTGTGTAGCCGCCATAGAGCGCGCCTTCATAGGCCTTGATGCCGCCCTTGCCGGAGAAGTTGCGGAATTCGGCGTCAGTGCTGGAGTAGCCAGCGCTGAGCCCGACCAGAATTTCCGGAGTGATCTGCCGGTCAAAACCGGCGATCATCCCGCCGCCGCGATACTCGGCCCCGCCGGCATTGGCATTGCCACCAAGCGTCCCGATGATGCCATAACCCCGCGCCCAGACATTGTTCTGGGCCGCTGCCGGTCCGGACGGCAGGCGCCTCAGCAGCGCTGCGGCGGGACTCGCCGCGGCGCTCGATGCATAAGCCATTGCGGCGCCGGTTGCGGTGGGTTCGGCCGGGCCGGAGCGCAGATCGCTGAGCCGTTGCGAGATCATGGCACTGAAGGGGGCAGAGCCGCCGAGGGCGAGAGTACCAAGGCTGGCATGCGCCTCGCCGGAGAGGCCGGCAAGGGCCTGTCGCGCGCCATCCCGCGTGCCGGCGGCCTGCAGCAACCCCGCTACGTCGCGTAGATCCTGATCCGCACCGGCAACGCCGCGTTCGAGCGCGGCGCCGGCGGCGCATTGGTTGGCCGAGGCGCAGACGCCTGGCGTATCGAAGGGCAAGGTGCGGATATCGAGATGCGCCGTGTTCGGCTGGTAACGCAGGCTCGCCTGGATGAAGGGCGCCGAACCATCGCCCGGCGGCCCCTCGATGCCGTCGAAGCGGCCGATGAGGCCCTGTCCGGCGCTGAGCGCCGGCATGGTCTGGAAGCGCGGCAAGAGTTGCGCCCGGCCTCCCATGGCGACGAGGCCGGAAAGGCTGGCGGTGCCGGTGACGGCAAGGTGGTTCCGCCCACCGATTGGGCCGACCTGCTGAACCAGAATGCCACCGGCCTGCTGCACGTAATTGCCGCTGATGGTCAGCGTGCCAGCGCCGCGGCTATCGCCGGCCCAGAGGGTGCCGGCATTGGTGACTGAGCCCGTGATCAGGCCGGAACCAGTGAGCGTGCCGGCCGCACCGATACTGGTCGGCGAGGCGATGCTGCCCATGATCGAGAGAAAGCCGCCGTCGACGCGTGTCGCACCGGCATAGGAGCTGTGGCCCGTGAGCATGAGTTCGCCCGCGCCGCGTTTGACGAGACCGCCGGTCCCGACGATGTCGTTTCCGAAGACGGCGAGGCCGCCGGGCTGCTCGACGACGAAATCGCCCCAATCGAAACGGCCAGGTCCGAGCACTGCCTTGCCGACATCGAGCAGGCCGTAGCCGAATATGTCGTCGACGCCGGGAGCGCCGATGTCCCGGGCGGTGCCGAGCAGGGTCTGGCGCACCTGATCGGCGCTGAAGAACGGGAACATCTGCCAGACCAGGGCCGCTGCACCTGAGACATGGGGAGCTGCAAACGACGTGCCGTTGACCTTGGTGTATCCGCCGTTCTTGTCGGCGACGACGATGGGATCGTCTGGAAATTCGCCCCACCAGTCCCCGCCGCCGGGAGCCGTCAGGCACCAGTTCTTGGCCACGCCGCAGCGGTTCGTGTACAACGGCTCGTAGCCTGGTCCGTAGGCCACCACGGCCAGCCAGCCGCGCTCCAGTTCCGGGAAATGATAGGGCAGGCCGGCTTCGATGCTCGGCTGGGTCCGCTCGTCATTCCCTGTACCCCAGACCAACAGGGCGCCAGATGCCACTGCACGACGATAGGCCGGCAGCTCCTGCCATCGAGCAAGCTCGCTCTGCGTCACCGACGTGACAGGATCGAAGCTGCCCCAGCTGTTGTTGATGACGCGCACCCCCCGGGCAACGAGCCCATCGTAGGCTGCAACGAAGCCTGAAGACGGCGCCGGAATTCCATCCTGATCAAAGACGCGCGCGCTGAGGATCGTAGCGCCTGGCGCCACGCCATGCATGCCGATGCCGTCGCGATTGGCAGCGATTACTGAGGCGACGCCCGTGCCGTGCCCTCCGGGGTCGGTCACAAGAGCGGTGTTCGCGATATAGTCGTAGCCACCCCCAAAGCGGCCTGCGAATTCGGAATGCCCGGTGAACACTCCGCTGTCCACAACGCCAACCAGGATGCCCGTGCCGTCGACGCCTCGCGCATAAGCGTTTGCGGCATTGATATAATCGAGTCCCCATTGAGCCTTGTATTCGGGGGGTCTCCACATACTGGGATCGGTAAGGAGGCCGCCCGACTGGGCTGAAGCAGCACTCGCCAGCGCCGTCGTCAGCAACAGGGCAGCGGCGGCTTTCTTAGGCAAGGACGGCACGCAGGCCTCAAAGGCAGGAATCGGGTGGTCCGGTCGATGATCGTCGGTCCAAGGCTTTGCGGCCGTATCTCCTCACCGTCAATACGGCAGATTTCGTATGGTGAAGGTGGGGTCAAGTTGGTTCGGACACTTCGACGACGCCTTCCAGTATGAGGACTTTGCCAAACCCTGGTCTGCGCGTTGCATCGCGGTGACCGAGAATTTCGAGCGCGAGACCGGGCTCAAGGCCTATGAGGCCTGGATGAGAAGCAGGACCGGCATCCCTACTGAGTGCGGGCGCCAGGTTCGCGCTCCACTCCTTTCGCATTGCTTTGGGCCTCGAAGCCAAGGACGAAGGCCCTGCGGTGAGCTCAGGGGCTGGGGTCCGCAATTGGCCATCTCTGCCCGTCCTGCTCGCCTGGCCGATCGCCATTCGCGTATCGCGTTCCAGAGCGATGTGCGATCGCCGAACCTCTGCCGGCACTTCAATGCAGGCGCACTGGACACTTCGGCCGCCGGCCGAATGCTGCTGGCGCATATTGCCGAATTACTCGTTCCGAGAATCCGGTTCCTGGGCCGCAATCCAGTCGGCGAAGGCCAGCATGGCAGCCGTCGGCTTCCGCGATTTGAGCTTGGTCAGCCAATAGCTTCCAAGCGAGATCGAGGCCGGGAACGGTCGCCGGATCGAGCCGTTGCGCAATTGGCGCGAGAACATGAGAGCCGGGGCGAGGGCTACTCCGACCCCTTGTTCGGCGGCCTCCATCATCGCGAGCGACGAGTCGAAGACGATGGCGCCTGCAATGTTGGGCGGCATGTCCGCGCCAGTGGCAGCAAACCAGCGGCTCCACTCGTCCATGCGGTAGCTGCGCAACAGAGTGAGCGTGCCGAGATCCTGCGGCGCATGGAGGGCGGCGGCCAGTTCGGGCGTACAGAGCGGCGTCAGGGGCGCCTCGAACAGCTCCGTAGCATCGAGACCGTGCCAGGCGCCGTTGCCGAACCGAATGGAGAAGTCCAATCCTTCGGCAGCCAGATCGACCCGATTGTTGTTCGTGGAGAGCCTCAGCTCGACGAACGGATGAGCGCGCCTGAAGTCCTCGAGCCGGGGCAGCAGCCAGCCGACCGCGAAGGTGCCCACCGCTCCGACCACGAGCAGTTCGCGGACCTTTCCCGACCCAACCCTGTCGAGCGTCGTGGCCAGGCGATCGAAGGCATCGCTCACGACGGGAAGGAGGGCTTCGCCCTCTGCCGTGATCCTGAGGCCGCGCGGGAGCCTGCGGAACAACTGAACGCCCAATCTCTGCTCGAGAGAGCGAACCTGCTGGCTCACGGCGGCTTGCGTCACCGCGAGTTCGATGCCGGCCCGCGTGAAGCTGAGATGCCTGGCCGATGCTTCGAACGCCCGCAACGCGTTGAGTGGCAGAAAAGGTCGAACCATCGATGCCCAAATTTAACTTATGGCTGATCCGACTTATCATCGTTTGCCGGGAGTTCGAAGGGGTCATAAACGGCGCCCATTCCGAWTTGGAWGGAGATGCCCTTGTCCAAACGACTCTACGCCGGTCTGGCAGCCAGCGTTCTCGCCGGCACGCTGGGCAGTCTGTCCAGCGCCCACGGCGCAGGCCCCGATCAGGACGCCCGCGTGCGCCAGGCCGTCGACGAAGCGGTGAAGCCGGTGATCGAGCAGCACGGGATCCCCGGCCTGGCTGTTGCCGTGACGATCGATGGAAAGCGCTACTTCATCGAGTACGGCCTGGCCTCGAAGGAACCCAGGGTTCCTGTTACGCGGGACACGCTCTTCGAGCTGGGGTCGATCAGCAAGACCTTTACGGCGACGCTCGCGACCTATGCCGAGATCGAGGGCAAGTTGTCGCTGAACGACAGTGTCAGCCAACACATGCCCGAGTTGAAGGGCAGTGCCCTGGACGATGTGCGATTGCTGGATCTCGGCACGCATACGGCTGGCGGCTTTCCGCTTCAGGTCCCTGACGACGTCAAGGATCAGAAGCAGCTCATGGCCTATTATCGCGCCTGGAAGCCGCGCTTCACTCCCGGCACATACCGAAATTACGCCAACCCGAGCATTGGTCTTCTCGGCGTCGTCACCGCGAAGGCGATGGGAGCAAGCTTCGAGACGTTGATGGAGCGGCGATTGTTCCCGGATCTCGGGCTGCGCCGGACCTATATCAACGTCCCCGCGGCGGAAATGAAGAGTTACGCGTGGGGCTACAACCGGGAGGACAAGCCGATGCGGGTCTCCCCGGGCCTCCTCGCGACCGAAGCCTATGGGGTCAAATCCAATGCCGTCGACATGATCCGCTTCCTGGAGGTGAACATGGGCATCGGCACCGTGCCGGGGAAGGCGGCCGTCGCTGCGCGGGCGACCCATACCGGGTATTTCCGCGCGAGCGAGCTCATCCAGGATCTGATCTGGGAGCAATACCCCTATCCGGTCGAGCTGGATAAACTCGTCGCCGGCAACTCGGCCAAGATGATCCTGAACGGCGTCCCCGCGGTTGCGATCGAGCCGCCGATGGCGCCGCGGAGCGACGTGATCCTCAACAAGACCGGGTCGACCAATGGCTTTGGCGGCTACGTCGCCTATGTCCCGGCAAAGAAGATCGGGATCGTCATGCTCGCGAACAAGAACTACCCCAATGATGCGCGGGTGAAGGCCGCGCATCAGGTGTTGTCGCGGCTTGCCGAGTAAGTCTGGCTGGTTGCATTCGCCTGACGAAGGACAAACGGAGCAGGCTGCCTTGCAGGGGCCGCGCGTCCTGCTGCTACCGCTCCGATTGTGCCGTGATGCCGCGACGCGCGGACCCGAAATCGAGCGGCCGCGTCAGACCAGCCGCACCGCCTTGCCCGGATTCATCAGGTTCGCAGGGTCGAACTGGCGCTTGACGCCTCGCATCAGCTCCAGGTCGAATGGCGGCTTATAGATTTCGATGAGGTCGCGCTTGAGCTCGCCCAGGCCGTGCTCGGCGCTGATGCTGCCGTCGAAAGCCTCGACGAGATCATAGAGCGCCGTCTCGACCTGCTTATGCAGTGCGTGGCGCTCGGTGGCGTCGGCACCGGCCGGTGCCAACAGATTGAAATGCAGATTGCCGTCGCCGATATGGCCGAAAACGATCGGGCGCAGGCGCGCGTCGATCGCATTCAGCGCCGTCAGGCAGCGATCGACGAAAGCCGGGATGGCGCTGATCGGGGTGGAGACATCATGGCTGAAGCTGGGGCCTGCGCGCTTCTGTGCTTCCGTGATGTTCTCGCGGAGTGCCCAAAGCTGCTCGGCCTGTGCCAGGGAACGGGCGATGACGGCGTCTTCGACGATCTCCTGCTCGAAGCCTTCGGAGAGAACACTCTCCAGGATCGCTTCGAGCGGAATTTCCGGCGTCGCCGCATCGAGTTGCAGCAGCACATAGACGCCGCCGCGTAGTGCCGGTTGGGTGACATGCGGAGCATGGGTTTCGACCAGGGCGCGGCAGTCCTCGGTAAAGCACTCGCAGCCAGAGAGGACGTCGGCAGCGCGCGAGCGGGCTAGCTGGAACAGGCGCAAAGCCGCTGCGAAATCCCGGACGCTGGCCAGGGCGGTCGCGCGCGCCTGCGGTGCAGCGTGCAGTTTCAGCACGGCGGCGGTGACGATGCCGAGAGTTCCTTCCGAACCGATGAAGAGATGCTTCAGGTCGTAACCGGTGTTGTCCTTGCGCAACGCGCGCAGGCCGTTCCACACCCGGCCGTCGGGCAGCACGACCTCCAGCCCGAGCACCTGGTCGCGCATGTTGCCGTAGCGCAAAACCGCCGTTCCGCCGGCATTGGTGGCGATCGTGCCACCGATCTGGCAACTGCCTTCGGCGGCGAGGCTGACGGGAAAGAACAGGCCGGCATCGCGTGCGCGCTGCTGCAAAGTCTGCAGAACTACGCCGGACTCCACGATGGCAACGGCGTTGACGGTGTCGATCTCGCGGATGCGGTTCATGCGGCCAAGCTGGACGACAACCGCTTGGCCGCTGTCATCGGGAATCCCCCCGAAGACGAGGCCGGTATTCCCGCCCTGCGGGACCAGCGGAACGCGGTGGCGCTGGCTCCAAGCTGCGATCTCTGCGACCTGCCGGACGTCGGCTGGCCGGACCACAGCGCGGGCAAGTCCGTGTCGCCGGCCGCGCCAGTCCTCGCAGAACGGCGCGATGGCGTCAGCGTCGGTCAGGACATGGTCGGCTCCAACGATCTGCTCGAGCTCGTTCAGGGGGGGCGTGGACATTGCGTTCTCCTGGAAAGCCGCGAGCGTGAACGTGAGGGTTGAACCGCAGCCCGCATGAAGCAGGCGGCGGTTCAATCATGTCCGCCGAGCCTAGTCGATCTTCGTCTGAGGCCAGCCGTGGTCATCGTGGATTGCGGTGAAGGCCGGGCGGGCTACAGCTCGCCCGGCTCAGGTGTTCAGCGTGCCGGCGACTGACCGAGTTCGTGCAGGAGCGCCGCGCCGGTGCGAAGCCCGCTGTAGAAGCAGTCGAGAGTCAGGTTCTCATTTGGCGCATGGTTCGCTTCGTCGGGGTTCGCGTAAGGGGTGACGAAGGCGGGAATGCCGAGGATCTTGGTGAAGACATAGCCTGGCAGGCTGCCGAACCCCGCGGGGATCAGCAGTGGCTCTTCGCCCTGGGCCTTGACAAAGGCCTGGCGCAACGGCGTCGTAAAGGGCGAGGCGATGGGAGTCTTCGAGGGCTGCATCCCCCTGTCCTGAGCGATGAACTCGACCTCTGGGGCATGCTTGGCCACATGGTCCGCGACCTTGCGCAGAATGTCCTCCGGGTCCTGCGCCTCGACCAGGCGGATATCGCATTTCACGAAAGCTTCGTTCGGCAGCACGGTCTTGGTGCCGGGCCCGCCATAGCCGCCGTGGAAGCCGTTGATGGTCAGTGTCGGACGAAAGCAGAGGCGCTCGTAGAAGGGGCGGTCGGCAGGTGCGTCCAGGCGATCAAGCCCCAGGCTCTGCTTCACCGCCTCGGCGGCGCGGGGGAGGCGCTCGATAGCCGCGAGTTCCTCTGGTGTCGGCGGCTCGATATCGTCGTGGAGGCCCGCGATGGTGATCTCGCCCGCAGCATTCTTCATGGTGCCGAGCAGGTGTACGAGCGTCCAGATCGGATTTGGCACCACGCCACCGAAATTGCCGGAATGCACGTCCCGATTGGCGTGACGACAGCGCAGATCGAAGGAGATCACGCCGCGTGAGCCGAACTTGATCGCGGCCGCACCGCTGGCATGGCGCGGACCATCGGCCGTGACGGCGAGATCGGCCCTCAGCTTGTCCTTGTTGGCCCGCACGAAGTCGGCGATGTGCGGGCTGCCGATCTCTTCCTCGCCTTCCAGCAGGAGGATGACATTGCAGGGAAGCGTGCCATGCACCTTAAGATGCGATTCGATCGCCATCATCTGTGCGAAATGCTGGCCCTTGTTGTCGCCGACCCCGCGCGCATAGAGCCGGCCGTCGCGGATCGTCGGCTCGAAGGGCGGCGAGAGCCATTTGTCGAGCGGATCGGGCGGCTGCACGTCATAGTGGCCGTAGAGCAGCACTGTGGGCTTGCCCGGCGCCTTTTCCCAACGCCCGATGACCATGGGGTGCCCTTCGGTGGGCACCAGTTCGGTCTCGAGCCCGATATCGGTCAGCATCTTGACCAGCAGTTCTCCGACTTCAGCGATGCCGATATTCTCGGCACTGATGCTCGGGTGGCGCAGATAATCGATCAGACGATCAAGGAAAGGGGCGCGGTTCGCCTCGATATGATCGAAAACCGCGGCCAAGGTGTCGGAGGAAGCCATAAGTCTTGCACCTGCCAGAATTAGGAGAGCCAAAGTCGCACCCGTTCTGGTTACGATGGCCGCGGCAAACCCGTCCATGCGCGACATGAATGCGCGCCATCTCCGGACGCTGGATGCCGGTCCGTCGCTGCTGTCGCCAACGGCCTTGCGACGGCCGGGCCGATGGCGTCTGCTGGATCAGGTGATCAGTTGATTGTGAAAGGCGAAGTCGAGGCAGCCCTGGATGTGCTGCTCCAGAATAGCCTGAGCCTCCACAGCGTCCCGCCTCAGTGCACAGCCGAGCAGCGCCTTGTGCTCTTCGGCTGCAATCGCGCCGCGGAAGATCACGAAGACCATCTGGTACCGAAGGTAACGGTCATAGACGCCGGAATGGACATTCAGCAGGGCCTTGGAGCCGCAGGCCGAGACCAGGGCCTGGTGAAATTCCCAGTCGTAGCGCTTCCACTGCTCCGCTTGCGTGCGGTCGCCCGCGAGCAGGCTCGCTTCCATCCGCGCCAGCTTGTGATGGGCGGCAACGACGCGGCCTTCCCATTCCATGTCGCCGGACTGGAATGACTGCGCCAGGGCGCTCCTCTCGATGAGCAGCCGAAGCGCCGCGATCTCCTTCAGATCCTCGGCCGAGCACGGCGCAACCTGGAAACCGCGCTGTCCCTCTGCCGTGATCAATCCTTCCGGAGTGAGGCGGCTGAAGATTTCGCGCAGGGTGCCGATCCCGACGCCATACGCTGTCCGCAATTTTTCCAATGGCAGGCGTTGGCCGGGGCGAAGACGCCCGAAGACGATGTCCGTGCGGATGCGCTCATAGGCTTGTTCGCCGGTCGAGATCGGCGCGATGTCGTCGCCTGCAAAATCCGTCACGATGTCCGCCATGCCCTGCGCGCACCTTTTCGAGAGGGCCGTCCTACGACGCGTGCAGCCTCCGCGCCAGAACCAATGAGTGACGGCTGAAATCAATATCATCGGATGATTATGATATTATCGGTTGATGACGGCTTCGCTAGATGTAATGTGCTCGCAAGGTCGCCCGAGAGGCGCCCAATGGCGGCAGAGCCGTAACGGCCATCCCGGGGAGGAACGAGAATGATCAAGTCGAAATTGAACCGCCGTCAGGCTCTGTTGGCCGGCGCGGTCGGGCTTGCGGCGCCGAGCCTGTTGCTGCGGCCTGCGCTGGCGGTGACGCCGGCGGAGATCAAGGCGAAGGGCAAGCTGGTCGTGGGCATCCAGGGCGACAATCCGCCCTGGGGCTTCGTCACCAGCGCCGGCAAGCAGGATGGGCTGGATGCCGATATCGCGGCGCTCTTCGGCAAGGAGCTCGGCGTCCCCGTCGAGTTCGTGCCGCTCGAGGTCAATAACCGCATCCCGGC